>CAMCHD010000020.1 GCA_945874545.1 Akkermansia muciniphila
TCCGCGAGCACGTCGGCCTCGGTCAGCAGCGCTTGGGTCTCGATCCGGGTTTCCTGGACCACCAGGCCGTCGGCGTCCGGGCTGGTCTCGGTCGTCGACGACGTCCGGTGGAGGGTCACGGTCAGTTTGACCGGGGATTCGGCCAAATACAGCGGCTGGGCCTCCAGGATGGGCACCTGGGCCACGAGCAGCATCCAGCAGAAAAATCGGACAAAAGCCACGGATGAAGAGAGTTCAGGTTTTGAGAGAATCACAACCGTCGACGGCGGGCCGGGGTGACGAACGGGTGACTTTTAAGTCCGATGGAGCTGGCGGGCGCCGATGTCGCGGCGGAGCACCTTGCCGGGAAGGTCGATCTGGTCGCAGACGCGGTAGGCGGCGTCGGCGGCCTGGCGCAGGGTGGCGGCGAGGGCGGTCACGCCGAGGACGCGGCCGCCGTGGCTCACCAACTGGCCGCCGGGGTTCCGGGCGGTGCCGGCGTGGAGGATTTTCACGCCCGGGGGCAGGGCGGGGGGCGGGGTGATCACGTCGCCCTTGGCGTAGGCGCCCGGGTAGCCCTTGGCGGCGAGCACCACGCAGATGGCGTGGCCGGGGTGTTCGGCGGCGCGGCGGGAGGACTCGAGTTGACCGATCGCGGCCGACCAGAGGAGGCCGAGCAGATCCTCGGCGAGGCGCGGCAGCACCACCTGCGTCTCGGGGTCGCCGAAACGGGTGTTGTATTCCAACACGCTGGGCCCATCCGCGGTCAGCATGATGCCGATAAAAAGCGTGCCGCGGAAATCGATGCCCTCGGCGGCGATGGCGTCGACCGACGGGCGCACGATCTCGCGCTCGATGCGGTCGAGCAGGGCGGGCGTCACCACCTCGGCGGGCGAATAGGTGCCCATGCCCCCGGTATTGGGGCCGGTGTCGCCGTCGCCGACGCGTTTGTGGTCCTGGGAGGTCGGGAGGATGACGTAGTTTCGTCCGGAAACGACCACGAGCAGGCTGGTCTCCTCGCCGAACAGACAATCCTCGATCAGCACGCGCGAACCTGCGGCGCCGAATTTGTTGTCCGCCAGCATGTCGCGCACGGCGGCTTCGGCCTCGGCGGCGGACTGGGCCACGACCACGCCCTTGCCGGCGGCGAGGCCGTCGGCCTTCACCACGATCGGAGTGCGGCGGGCCCGCAGGTAGGCGAGGGCGGGCTCGACCTCGGTGAACACGCCGGCCGGGGCGGTGGGGATGCGGTGTTTGAGGAGGATTTCCTTGGTGAATACCTTCGACGCCTCGAGGCGGGCGCCGTCGGCGCGGGGGCCGTAGGCGGGGATGCCCGCCGCCGCGAGCGCATCCACCAAGCCGAGGGCGAGCGGCACCTCGGGGCCGACCACGACAAAGGCCGCGCGTTCGCGGCGGGCGAGCGCGACCAGGCCGGGGATGTCGTCGGCGGCGATGGGAAAGCAGGCGACCTCGGCGGCGATGCCGGCGTTGCCGGGTGCGCACAAGACCCGGGGGCAGGCGGGCGAGGCGCGCAGGGCCTGGACGAGGGCGTGTTCGCGGCCGCCGGAGCCGACGACGAGGACGGAAGTGGGGAGCATGCGGAGAGGGCGAGCGGGGTGGGGAGAGGTCAGAGCACCTGGAGTCGTTGGCGGTAAAAGCGCAGCACCTCGTCTGGTTCGTCGGTGAACAGCAGGTAATCCTGAAGCCAAGCCGGGGCGCGTTTTTCGTTGATCATCAGGGTAATCTGTTTTCTTAGGGGGGTGAAGTAATTGCGATCGAGGAAAACGTAGGGCACGCGCGGGCGGATGCCGAGTTTCAGGTTGCAGAGCTCGATGCCGATCTCCTCCAGGGTGCCCACGCCTCCGGTGTTGAAAATGCAAAAGTCGGCGACCTCGAACCACTTTTGGCGGAAGTGGCGGGATGTTTCCTGGAAGGTGTTGAAAAAATCCACTCCCAGCTCGGGAGGTTGGGCCTCGAGCTCGAGGAAGCAGGCGCCGGTGAGGGCGCCTTTTTCGCGCGCCTGATCGGTGGCGAGGCGCATCACGCCGCCGCCGCCGCCGGTGAGCACGCCGACGTTGGGGCCCATGAAGCCGGCGAGGCGATCGATCAGCCCGGAGATGCGGCGGGTCTGGGCCTCGTCGAGTCCGATGGCGCTGCCGTAGAAGGCCAGGATGGTCGATTCCTGGAACCGTTTCACCAGCTCCTCGCGCACAAAGAAGCCGTGGTTTTTCTTGTAGGCGTGGAGGTAGAGGTCGCCGAGTTCGGGATTAAACCAGTAGACCTTGATGCCGAGGGCCTCGAAGGTGTCGAGGCGGGCGTGGGCGTTGCTCGACAGGAAAAACCCGTGGGTGCGGGAGGGACGGCGAAAAACCAGGCGTTTGACCGGGGTCTTGGCCAGGCGGGTGAGCAACTCGACGTGTTCGAGCAGGTTGGGGAAGTAGTCGACCAGCAGGGTGTCGGCGCCCTCGGGGGCGGCGTCGAGGGCCTGGATCATGGTGGGGTGCCCGCAGACCCGGCCGAGGGCGGCGGCGGACGGTTTGTCGCGCAGGCTGGCGAAGGTGGCCGCGTCCACCAGCACGGACGGGTTGGCCATCGTGGAGCTCTGGCCCTCGACCGTGATGCGGGTGCGGGGCTTGGCGGCGGGGGCGTCGGGCGCGGGCGGGTTGGCGTCGAGGCAGTCGTAGAGCGAGCGGGCGGCGGTGATGTCCTGCTGGCGGCGGCGGGCCTGGTTTTTCGAGGGCGAAGCCGGAAGGAGGGGCGCGCGGTAGACGTCGACCGAGACCATGGGGTTCACCACCGGGTGTTCGCCGAGATTGTAGATCTCGAGCATGATGTTCGTCCCGTGGGTCTTGATCGGGTCGAGCAGGACGGCGCTGGTGTGGATGCCGAAGTTGCCCGCGCCGGGGTTGAGCACGACGTAGTGTTCTTTCAGATACATCGAGCAGCTGGTCAGGATACCGGAGCCGGGGGCGATGGAGATGGGGGAGGCCTCGCGGCGGACCTGGACCTTGTCGAGGAAACCGCGGCCCGAGTCGCCCGCGATCAGGCGTTCGAAGGCGGGGCGCGTGAGGCGGGGGTTCAGGGTGTAGGTGACGGCGTGGGGGGTGAGGAAGACGCGGCCGTAGCGGTCGATGCTGGTCGTGGCGGGAAGTTTCAGCCGGTTGGCCTTCAGGGCCTCCCAGATCTCGGTCGAGGTGAGTTTCGCCTCGGCGGGGGCGTGGAAGAGGCGTCCGACGGGCACGCCGGGGCGGAGGAGTTGCTGCCAGTAGGAGGAGTTGGGGAAACTCTCGTCGTAGAGGAAGGCGTCGGCGTCGAGCACGATGCGTTTGCCCTCGGCCCGGGGGGCCCCGTGGGTCAGCATCTCGATGCCGACCCGGGCGAGCGTGCTGCGCTCGGTGAAGCGCAGCGCGGGCGCGTGCATTTTTATGAAGTCCCACTCGGCGGGGTGGCGGGGCCAGAAGCCGAGGGTCACGGAGAGGGTGCGGGGATCCTTGCGACGAACGGCGAGAATTTGGCCGTCGGTGCCGGTCCAGAACGAGTGGGGATGCATGCGGGCCGTTTACAAAAGGGAGCCGGGGGCCCGGCGACAAGCCTGCGAAAGGAAAGAGGCGGCGCCGCGACAATGGGTTTGCCACCGGGGAGCGGGGACCGGCAGCGTTGCGGTTTCGTCGGTCGAGCGACCATTCGTTCGGCCGCGTCCTTCCATCCACCCTACCCACGCATGAAACTCGTCCGCATCCTGCAGGCCTCCACCCTCGCCGCCGTCGGCGCCCTTGTCACCGTTCGCGCCGCCGAAGAGGCCGCCGCGTCCGCCGCCGCCCCGGCTCCCTCGGCCCCGGCCGCTCCGGCCTACACCGACGTGCAGGTGTTCGAAGCCTTCGGTTACCTCGTCGGCCAGCGCATCGGCATCGCCGAGTTTGGTCTCAGCGCCGAAGAAAAGGCCGCCGCCCTCAAGGGCCTCGACGCGGCCTTCAGCGGGGAGAAGGACAAATTCAGCCCCGACGCCTTCGGCCCCGAGATCCAGCGTGTGCTGGGCGGCCGGCAGCAGGTCGCCCAGGCCCGCCTGGCGGCGGCGGCGGACGAGGAAGCGGCGGCCTTTTTCGCCGAGCTGAAGAAGAATCCCAAGGTCCTCTCCACCCCGACCGGCCTTTGTTACGAGGTGGTCCAGGAAGGCACCGGCGCCAAGCCGCAGGCCACCGACACGGTGAAGGTTCACTACACCGGCACCCTGGTCAACGGCACCGTCTTCGACAGCTCCGTGCAGCGCGGCACCCCGGCCGAATTCCCGCTCAACGGCGTCATCCCGGGCTGGACCGAAGGGCTCCAGCTGGTCGGCGTCGGTGGCAAGCTGAAGCTCTACATCCCCTCCAAGCTCGGTTATGGCGAGCAGGGCGCCGGCGGCTCCATTCCCCCGAATGCCACCCTGATTTTCGACGTCGAGTTGCTCGAGATCAAGGCCCCGGCGCCGGCCGCCGAGCCTGTCTCCGTGACCACCCCGCCGGTTTCCGCGGCCGACGCCAAGTAACGCGTCCCGCTTTTGCGAGGGCTTTCCGCCCCTCGAATCACCGCCCCGGCGACGGGGCGGTTTTTTTGCGGACGTAGACCGCGCGGCGGCAGGCGGGTTGACCGCCGGGGGAGGCCGCCGAGCGCGGCCGGCAACTAGCCGGTGTAATCGCGCCGCAGGTTGCTCGGCAGCAGCCCGAGTTCCTCGCGGTATTTCGCCACCGTGCGGCGGGCGATCTTGATGCCCTTTTCCTGGAGCTTCGCCACCAATTCCTGGTCGCTCAGGGGGCGTCCTTTGTCCTCGAGCAGGATTAGCTCGTTGATCATCTCCTTCACGCTCTTGTTGGAAACCGATTCCCCGGTGGAGTTCTCGTAGCCGGGGGTGAAGAAAAACTTCATGTCGAACACCCCGTGGGGCGTGCGGATGTATTTGTTGGCGATGGCGCGGCTGACCGTCGTCTCGTGCACCCCGACGGCATCCGCGATCTGGGTCATGGTCAGGGGGCGGAGTTTGTGCACGCCGTCTTCGAAAAAGTCGCGCTGCACCTTCAGGATTTCGCGGGTGATGCGTTCGATCGTCTGCTGGCGTTGCTCGATCGAGTTGATGATGAACTTGCCCGAGCGCATCCGTTCACGGAGGTAGTCGCGCTCCTGTTTCGTCAAGGTGCCCCGGGCGATCATCTCCTTGTAGGTATTCGAGATGCGGAGGCGGGGAATGTAGTCGTTGTTGAGGATGATCTTCCACTCGTTTTCGTCCTCATCCTTCTCGACCACGACGTCGGGCACGACCACGCGGTTGTTGTCGTCGGCAAATTTACGACCGGGAGCGGGATCGAGGCGGCCGATGTCCTCGATGGCCTCCTGCACGTCGTCCATGTGCGCGCCGGTCTTGCGGGCGATCTCGGGGATGCGGCGGCGGGTGAGCAGGTCGAAGTGGTCGCGCACGATGCGCGCGGCGAGGGATTCGCCGCGCCCCTTGTTTTGCAACTGCAGCAGGAGGCAATCGCCGAGGTTGGCCGCGCCGATGCCGGCGGGTTCGAAGGTCTTGAGCAGGCGGGCCGCTTCCTGGGCGGCGGAAAGGGGCAGGCCGGCCTGCAGGGCGGCCTCGGAGGGGGTCTGGGTGAGGAAACCCCGCTCGTCGAGCCCGCCCACCAGCTGGCGGAGCGCGGCCTGCACCTCCGGGGTGACGTCGAGCATCTCGGCTTGGCGGAGCAGGTGTTCCTGCAGGGAGGTTTCGATGACGAGGGAGTCGAAAAAGTGTTGGCGGCGCTCGGCGTCCTCGGAGGTGAAGGGCTGGTTGCCGGAGCCCTCGGCGAGGTAGTCGCGCCAGTCTTCGCCGAGCTTGGTCAGGACGTCGAACTCCTTGGAGAAATCCATCGACTCCGGGGTGTCGGAGGGGGCGTCTTCCGCCGGGGGAGGGGAGGCGTCGGAACCTTCGTCCTCGCCGGTGGCGTGCTCCGCGGGACCCTCGGCGGCGGCGTCGAGGCTGTCCGTCTCGCTGGAAACATCTTCCAGGGTCGGATTGGCTTCGAGTTCTTCCTGGATGACGGAGCGAAGGTCGAGGGCGGCGACCTGGAGGATTTTCAGCGACTGCCGGAGCTGGGGCGCGAGGACGAGCGACTGGCTCTGACGCTGGCGGAGGTCCTGGTTAAATCCGGCGCACATTTAGGCGTTGGGCGGTCGGGAGGAGGTCGCGTCCGGGGCGGAACGCGTGGGGGGCGCTCAAGCGGCGGACAACAGGTCCCGCAGGTAGGCGCCGAGCTTCTCGTTGGTCGGCCCGTAGCCGTTGCCGTAGAGGTAAACCTCGAGGGCGGTGAGGATTTCGGTCGCCGACTGATAACGTTTATCGCGATCGCGGGTGAGCGCCTTCTGGATGATGACCTCCAATTTCGGATCGATATCCGGGCGCAGAGTCGAGAACTGCGGGATGGGCAGGGTGAGGATGTTGCGGCGGGATTCGAGCCGGTCGGCGCTGCGGAAAATGTTTCGCCCCAGCAACAACTCGGTGAGCACGATGCCCAGGGGGAAAACGTCGGCGCGGGCGTCGGTCACGGCGTAGCTGGCCTGTTCGGGGGAGAGATACTCATCCTTGCCGGCGATCACCTGACCTTCTTCATTATACATCAGGTCCAGGGCCTTCGCGATGCCGAAGTCGGTCAGCTTCACGTCGCCCTCGTGCCCGATCATGATGTTCTTCGGGCCGATGTCGCGGTGCACGATGCCCAGCAGGCGACCCTCGCGGTCGCGTTTGTTGTGGGCGTAGGCGAGTCCACGGGCGATGCGGGAGATGATGAAGGCCGCGAGATCCACCGGAATGGTGCGCCCGAGGGCGATGTGGCGCTCGAGGAATTGTTCCAGGTTCACCCCGTTTACATATTCCATCACCATGAAATACTGGCCGCCGATCATGCCCAGGTGGTAGGTCTGGACGATGTTGGTGTGCACGAGGTCGGCCACCAGGCGGGCCTCGCCGATGAAATTGTTCTGAAACTCGGGGATGGTGGAATACTCCTCGCGGATCAATTTTACGGCCACGGTTTTGCGAAACTGGCCGGCGCCGCGCTGGCAGGCCTCGAAGACGATGCCCATGCCGCCGTCGGCGATTTTGCGGACCATCTCGTAATGCAGTTCGTTGAAGATGTGTTTTAGCGCGGTCACGATGGGGTCAGGAAACCATGAAGAGGTTTACTGGCAAGCGGGGAAATCGCTCCTAGCATGGAATATGCTCAGCGAGGTAATCCCAGATCGAACGGGCGGGCAGGAAAAACGGCTCGGAGCGAGGCGCGGGGCGGGTTGACAGATGCGCGGGGACGTGGAGCTTGCCGGCGTGATCACACTGACTCCGCGAGCCGCCGCTCAAATCCGCACCATGCAGAAAGAACTCGGGGCCGAAACCAGGGTTTTGCGCCTGCTGGTCGAGTCGGGTGGGTGTTCGGGTTTCCAGTATGGCATGTCCTTCGACGAGCCGAAGTCGGACGATGCCCGGTGCGAGAGCGAGGGCGTGGCGATGGTGTTGGATCAGGCCAGCGCGGCCTACCTCGGCGGCACCCGCATCGATTTTGACGACGGCCTTCAGGGCAAGGGCTTCGAAATTCAGAATCCCAACGCCCAGAGCACCTGCGGTTGCGGAAAATCGTTTAGCTAGGCCGTGTCCTGTAGGTGAACCGGGCCTTCGGCCAGGCCCTGCGAGAAAACCGAGCAAATCCGCTGGTCCGGCGGACGGGGCGAGGTGGACGGCGCGGGCGGGACGTTTGCCGCGCGTGAAAAATCGCGCCGGTCGGCGCGATCGGCGCTGCGTCCACCGGCTTAGCGTGTGCCGCTGTGCAGGGCGACGATGCCGAGGGTCAGGCGGGCGCAGGAAACGTCACGAAAACCGGCGTTGCGCAACTCCTGGCTCATGGCGGCATGGCCCGGGTAGGCCTCGATGGAAGCGTTCAGGTAGGCGTAGGCCGCCTTATCCCCGGTGAGCCAACCGGCGATGGGGGGGAGGAGGCGTTTGGTGTAGAAGTAATAGAGGGGGCGAAACCACTCCGTGGGTTGGGAGAACTCCAACACATAAAGCCGCCCGCCGGGCCGAAGGACGCGGCGCATTTCGCAGAGGGCGCGCGCGCGATCGGCCATGTTGCGCAAACCAAAGGAGATCGTCACCGCGTCAAAGGTCTCGGCCGGACAGGGCAAGGCCAGCCCGTCGCCTTGACGAAACTCGATTCGTGCACCGTGTCCGTTCCGTGTCTGTTTGGAAATGGCCTGGTCCAGCATCGGCTGGCAGAAATCCATGCCGACGATGCGGGTGGCCGGAGGCAGCGCCCGCGCCAGGGCGAAGGCGACGTCGCCGCTTCCGGTGGCCAGATCCAACACCTCGGCCGGTCGGGCCGCCACCACAGCGCCCACCAGGCGCCGGCGCCACCAGCGATCCACCCCGCCGCTGAGCAGAAGGTTGGCCGCGTCGTAGCGTCCGGCGATACGGGCGAACATGGAATTTACTGCAACGGGGTCGGGCATGGTGTAAACGGGAGCCGGGCGCGAAAAATCACGCAAAGCCGAGAACCCCCACCGTGGAGCTTTTGCGCCCGGGTGCAAACGGGATATGCTTATCTCAATGGCGGCCGGTGGGATGGGAAAGTGGTTTGAAAGTCCGATGAGTAACACTGCGTATCATTGCGACTTAGGTCCTCAAAGTCATAAGTTTACGTGAAAAATACCCTGACGATTTTGGTCTCGGATTACTTTGGATAATTGACGCAATTCAAGATTGGTAAGTAACTTACCCGACAACCAACAACTTAGTAGAAACACCCAACCCCAAACAACTATGCCCGCTAATCTTACCAAACGCGAAATCGTCCTCGAAATCTACGAAAAGACCGGATTTCCGCAGAAGGAAATCGTCGCCACCGTGCAGATGACCTTGGACATCGTGATGCGCGCCCTGGCCGAGGGTCGCAATGTCGAGCTGCGCAACTTCGGCGTGCTCGAGGTTCAGCGCCGGAAATCCCGCATCGGACGTAATCCGAACAAGCCGGACGCCGAGGTGGTGATCCCCGAGCGCGCGGTGGTGAAGTTCAAGTCCGGCAAGATCCTTAAGCAGATGCTGAAGAAGCTGGACATCAACCAGCTCTGATTTCCCTGCGCGAGGCCAACGCCTTCGACGTTCGGCCGGCTCCCCGCCCCGGGAGCCGGCCGTTTTGTTTTTGGGTTGGCCCCGGGCCCGCCGCCCGCGCCAAGCTGCGCGCGGTCCGTCCTTTCCGCCCGCGCGCGCCGTCCTTTCCCGCTTTTCACCCATGGCCCAGTTCCAGTCCCTGCCCGGTTTCCGCGAATTTTATCCCGACGCGCTTGCGCGCCGGAATCTTGTTTTCCGCCAGTGGCGGCGGGCGGCCCATGCGTATGGTTTTGCCGAATACGACGCCCCCGTGCTGGAACCGCTCGACCTCTACCGCGCGAAGTCGGGCGACGAGATCGAGGCGCAGCTCTTCAGTTTCACCGACAAGGGCGGGCGCGAGGTCGCGCTCCGGCCCGAGATGACCCCGACGGTCTGCCGGCTGGTCGGCGAGAAGGCCAACGCGCTCAAGCGCCCGATCAAGTGGTTCAGCATCGGTGAATTCTACCGTTACGAGCGCATGCAAAAAGGCCGCGGCCGCTGCTTTTTCCAGCTCAACGCCGACATCTTTGGCGAGCCCGGGATCGAGGCCGAGACCGAGCTGATCGCTCTTCTGATCGAGTGCCTGCGCGGTTTCGGACTCGGCGCGGAGGATTTTTATGTCCGCCTGAGCGATCGCAATCTGTGGTTTTATTATCTGGAGACGCTCGGTCTGGACGAGGCGCGCATCGCCGGCGTGCTCGGGGCCGTGGATCGGTTTGAGAAGCTCGGTGACGACGCGTTCAAGGACTACGCCGAGCGTTTCGGCCCGCTGGACGAGGCGCTCAAGTCCCGCATCCTCGCGTTTCTCGGCATCAAGTCCCTAGCGGAGCTCGAGGTCGTGCTCGCGGATAGGTTGACCGATAAGCTCCGGGCCCGTCTCGACGACTGGCGCCGTCTGCTGGGCAACCTCGCCGCCATGGGTCTGGCCGATTTTGTGGCGGTGGATCTCGGGGTGGTGCGCGGGCTGGCCTACTACACCGGCTTCGTGTTCGAGGCCTTCGACCGCAAAGGCGACCTCCGGGCCCTGGCCGGCGGGGGGCGCTATGACACGTTGGTCGCGAAGTTGGGCTACAACGAGATGCCCGCGGTCGGTTTTGGCATGGGCGACATGACCTTTGCGTTGCTGCTCGAACAGCGCGGGCTCCTGCCCGCCATCGGGCCGGTCACCGAGGTTTACGTGGTGATCGGCGGCCCGGCGGAGCGGACGGCGGCGTTTGCCGATATCGCCGCCCTGCGCGCCTGCGGTTATCGGGTGGAGTATCCGTTTAAGGAGCTCGCGTTCGGCAAACAGTTCAAGGCCGCCGCCGAGTCCGGGGCGAAGCTCGCGTTGATCTACGGCGGCGACGAACTGGCCAAAGGCGTGGTGAAACTCCGCGATCTGACCGATCGCAGCGAACACGAGGTGCCGCGGACCGCGGTGGTCGAGGCGGTGCGGGATTATTTCGCCACCGGCGCGCCCCGACCCGGGACGGAGGCCTGAGCCGCCGCCATCGCGCCCGACGCGGCCGGCCCGTCCCGCGGCCGGGAAATTCCCGGTTCCGGGAAAATCGCCCTTGACCGGCGCGGCGCGGGGTTCTGGGCTCTCCGGTTTTCATCTCAACGCCCGACTCTCGAACGACCATGCGCGAAGAATATCTCAAGGACGCCAAGGCGGTCATCAAAGACCCGAACGTGCTCATCAACGTGGTTTCCCGCCGCGTAAAACAACTCAAGCGCGGCAGCCGCCCGCTGGTTGAATCGCTCGAAAAACTGTCGCCCGAGGATGTCGCGCTCCGCGAGGTCATCGAGGGCAAGATCACCTACGAGCTGGCCTGATTCCGGCCCGCCGCCGGCCGGCTTGTTTCTTTGCGCCGTCACCTTTCGCGGGTGGCGGCTTTTTGTTTAGGTTCCCCTCCATGTCCGCCGCCAAGTCCAAAAAAGACGCCAAGCGCTACACCGAAATCCGCAATGCCAAGGCGCTGCGCGATTTCGCCGTGGAGGAGCGCTTCGAGGCCGGAATCAAGCTCCAGGGCACCGAGGTGAAGGCCATCCGCGCCGGCCGCGCCCAGATCAACGACGCCTTCGGTCGTTTCGAAAAGGGCGACCTTTGGCTGATGAACGCGCACATCGACGAGTATGCGTTCGGCAGTTTCAACAACCACGAGACCCGCCGCACCCGCAAACTGCTCCTGCACAAACACGAGTTGCGCAAGATCGCCCAGGCGCTGCAAATCGGCGGCTACGCGCTCGTCCCGCTGCGTTTGTATTTTAAGGAAGCCCTGGTAAAGGTGGAGGTCGCCCTCTGCACCGGTAAAAAACTGCACGACAAACGCGACGACCTGAAAAAACGCGTGGTCACGATGGAGATGAAGCAGGCGATCAAGCAGGCCAACCAGCGCCGTTGAGCGCCCGGCCGCATCCGGGGCTCGACCCGCGCGCGAATCCTGCGACGACTTTCCGACCGACATGAGCACCGGCCCATTCCCCACCCACGTCACCATCCGCGTGCCCGGCAGCACCTCGAATTGCGGGGCCGGTTTCGATACCCTCGGACTCGCGCTTTCCGTCTACAACCGCGTCTCGCTCCGCCGCGATCCGGTGGCGGCCGACGCCGACGGATCGTCCGGCTGGCAGCCCCGGCCCGAGCGCGAGGCGGACGGTCGCGCCGCCAGGATGGTGGCCGAAACGTGCGAGGCTTTCGGCCGGATCGCCCGCGTCGCCGGTTTCCCCTTTGTTTACCGCATCGAGGGCGACGTGCCCCCGGCGCGCGGCCTGGGCTCCTCCATCACGGTCATCGGCGGGGTCCTCGCCGGATTAAACGTGTTGTGCGGAGCGCCGCTCGCGCGGGAACAACTCGTGGCCGTGGCTTCGTTTCTGGAAGGGCATCCGGACAACGCCGCCGCCGGCCTGCTCGGGGGCTTTTGTGTGGCGCGCTGCGATCCGGAAAAAAACGACTACCTGGGCACGATCCGCGTCGTGGTGCCGCCGACCCTGCGCTTTGTCGTGGCTTCGCCCTCGATCGAGTTGCTCACCAAGGAGTCGCGCGGCGTGCTGCCGGCCACGCTCCCGTATATCGACGCGGTCCGCAGCATCAACGCCGCCGCCTACCTCGTGGCCGCCTTCGCCACCGGCGACCACGCCCGGCTGCGCGACGCGGCGGGGGACTTTATGCACGAGCCCTATCGGCTGCCGAAGATCCGGGGCGGACGCGAGGCCATAGCGGCCGGCCTGGCCGCCGGGGCGCTCACCGGTTGGTTGAGCGGCAGCGGATCGAGCGTGCTTTGCGTCGCCGACGCCGCGTCCGCCCCGCGGGTCGGTGCGGCCATGGAGGCGGCCTTCGCGGCCGTGGGCGTGCCGGCCGGGGTGCGTGATCTTGCGGCGGACAACGTCGGTTACGTGGTCGAGGGCTGACCGGTCCGCGTCGGGTTTCCGGCCATGCTGCACGTTGTCCTGTATTGTCCCGAGATCCCGCAAAACACGGGCAACATCGGCCGCATGTGCGCGATCACCCGCTCGCGGCTCCACCTGATCCATCCGCTCGGCTTCAAGATCACCGACGCCGCCCTGCGCCGCGCCGGCATGGACTACTGGTTCTCGCTCGACGTGCATCAACACGCCGACTGGGCCGCGTTCAAGGCCAGCCCGCACGCGCCGTCGCGGCTCTGGTTGATCGAGACCGGCCCGGTCCGGACGATTTGGGACGCGCGGTTCGCCGCGGGCGACGGGTTGGTGTTTGGCAACGAAGGGCGCGGCTCCCCGCCCTGGTTGTATGCCGAAATGGGCGAGGAACGCAGCCTGACCATCCCGCAGGCCAACACCGCCCTGCGCTCGCTCAACCTCAGCACCGCCGCCGGCGTGGCGTGTTACGAGGCGCTGCGCCAGATCGGCATGCCCGCCTGAGGCGGGATCAGGCGATGGCGGCGAGGCGCTCGACCGTCTCGGCCGCGACCACGCGCTCGATGTCGAGCAGGGTTTTTACCACGCCCTTGATCTTGGCCAGTCCAAGTAGGTAGGAGGTGTCGATCTTGGCGCCGAACTCCGGCGTCGGCTCGATCTCCGCGCCGGTGAGGTTGACCACCTCCTCGACCGAGTCGACCACGAGCCCCATCTGCACGTTCCGCCCGGCGCCGACCGCGATCTGCACCACCACGATGCAGGTGCGCTCGGCCACCTCGGCCTTGAGGCCGAATTTGATGCGCAGGTCGATGACCGGGATGACCCGGCCGCGCAGGTTGATCACCCCTTTCACGAAGGCCGGCATCTGCGGCACGGTGGTGATTTTTTGCAGGCGGATGATCTCGCGGACTTTAAGGACGGCGATGCCGTAGGCCTCGTTGTCGAGGACGACGGTCAGGTATTTGCCGGCGAGGCCGGAGCTTTCTTGGACGGCGGAAGTGCTCATGATTGCGAGGGGAGGAGGGAGAACGGACCGGGCGAGGCGGAAAATGGAACTTATCCTGGTATCGGCTCCGCGTGGCTCCACTTGAGCGGAGGGGTTGAAATTCCCGGTTAAGCCGCGAGCCGCGCGTGTCGTTGAGAAAAGGGCCAACGCCCCTCCGCGGGCCCGGCCCGTTCCCCATGCCACTCCAGGCCACCTCCTTTTCCCTGATCGACGACCTCTTTAGCCGACTCGCCGGCGAATCCATTTTTGCCCAGCCCGGCAGCGACGAGGGCCTCGTGCCGTCCTACAGTCTCCTCGGCGAAATCGTCGGCCACGCCTCCGAGGCGCCCGAATTGACCGGCCCGCTTCAGGAATTGCTCAATCGCCTCGACGCCTTGCTAAGCGAGGCGAAGCCCTTCGACACCGCCGCGGTGGAGCACCTGCGCAAAGTGGTCGCGTGGTTGCCCGCGGCCCTGGCCGGCGCGCGTCGTGAACAACGTCTGGCCGACGAGGGATCCGCCTCGCCGTCGCCCCGGCCGGCCGTGCCGGAAGCCGCGCCTCCCCCCGCGCCGGAGTCCGCCCGCCCGACGGACCCGCTCACGCCGGCCGAGGAGCTTCTGGACCTGCGCATGGATGAAAACCGCGAACTGCTCGGCGAGTTCCATGCCGAGGCGCTGGATCACCTGCAGCAGATCGAGGCGGCCTTGCTGGTGCTCGACGGCAACCCCACTGATCGCGACGCGCTGAACGGCCTCTTTCGCTCGTTCCACACCATCAAGGGCGTGTCCGGTTTTCTGCACCTCGGCCCGATGCATCGGCTCACCCACGAGGTGGAGTCGCTGCTGGACCTCGCGCGCACCGACCGGTTGCGCCTCACCTCGTCGATCATCACCGAGATCCTGCGCAGCCGCGACGCGATCCAGGAGATGGTCCGGCAGATCACGACGGCCCTGGAGGAGGGGACGCCCCCCGACCGCATCGTGCCGGTCAACGCCTTGATCGCCGCCGTTCGGGATCTCGCCCTCGGCTCCGGCGCTGTTCCCACGGTTCCGACTCCCGAGGCGCCCGAGCGACCCCTCGCGGCCATCGCGGCCACGCCCGTTTCCGCTCCGGTGGCGCTCGCCCCGACTCCGGCCGCGCCGCCTTCCCCGGTCGGCACCGAGCCTCCGTCCACCGCGACGGTCAATCCGACCGCCGCCGACCATGCTCCCGCCAGGGGCGTGGCGACCTCCTCCGTCCGGGTGAACACCGAAAAGCTCGATTCGCTGGTCGATGTGGTCGGCGAATTGGTGATCGTGCAGAGCCAGCTGCAGGAATCCGCCCGCGCCTACGAGACCGGAGCCAGTCCGCTGACCCGCAACCTCGCCCAGCTCGGCCGCATCACCAAGGAATTGCAGCTCACGGCCATGTCGTTGCGCATGGTGCCGATCAAACCCACCTTCCAGCGCATGGAGCGGCTGGTGCGGGACCTCTCGCGTGACATCGGCAAACCGGTCGTGCTGGAGACCCGCGGCGAGGAAACCGAGATGGACCGCACCGTCGTGGAGGAGATCGTCGATCCGCTCGTGCACATGGTCCGCAACTCCCTCGACCACGGGTTCGAATCCCCAGAGCGGCGGCGCGCGGCGGGAAAACCCGAGCAGGGGCGGCTGCGCCTGGCGGCCTATCACGAGGGCAGCAATCTCATCATCGAACTGGCCGACGACGGCCAGGGCATCGACGCGGCGCGGGTGCTGGCCAAGGCCCGCGCCCAGGGCCTGGTGCCCGCCGGGTCGAGCCCTCCGGCGGACGAGGTGGTGAATCTCATCTTCCTGCCGGGTTTCTCCACCGCCGAGAAGGTCACCGCGGTGTCCGGGCGCGGGGTGGGCATGGACGTGGTGAAACGCAACATCGAGCGCCTGCGCGGCCAGATCCAGATCGAGACCCAGCCGGGGCGCGGCACGACCTTTCGTATCCGCCTGCCGCTTACAACCGCCATCATCGACGGCCTGCTGGTGCGGGTCGGCCCGGATCGTTTTATCCTCCCGACCATCACGGTGCAGATGGCCCTGCGCCCGGTCGCCGCGATGCTCTCCCGCGTCCAGGGGCGCGGCGAGGTCCTCGATCACCGCGGGCGCATCCTGCCGTTGCACCGCCTGCACGAGCGTTTCGGCATCGAGGGCGCGGTGAACGACGCGGTCGACGGCATCGTGGTCATCGTGGAGACGAACGGGAAAACCTACGCGCTGCTGGTGGACGAGTTGCTCAACAAACAGGAGGTCGTGATCAAGAACCTGGGCGGCTTTCTGCAGAATCTTCCCGGTGTCGCGGGCGGCGCCATCCTGGGCGACGGCACCATCGCCCTCATCCTCGATCCCGCCTCGCTCTGCGCCCGCTGAAACCGATCCGCATGACCACCCTCGACGAAGTCTGCCGCCGCGCCCGGGCCCTGCCTTGTTCGCCGGCGCTGCTTCCACGCCTCATCGCCCTGCTGGAGCGCCACGACACCGAGATCGGGGAACTCGCCCAGCTCATCCAGGTCGACCCGGCCCTCGCCGCCGCCACCGTGCGCATGGCCAACTCGGCCTATTTCGGCGCGGCCAGTCCGGCGGCCACCGTCTCCGAGGCCGTCCTGCGGCTCGGTGTGCGCGAACTCTACCGGCTCGCCGCCCTCTCGCTCACCGCGCGCTGGATGGAGATCGAGGTCGACGGCTACCGCTGGGAGGCGGGGGACTTTTGCCGCGCCTCGTTGATCAACGCGGTGGCGGCCGACACCCTCGCGCGGCGCACCGGTGCGGTGGAGCCCGACCTCGCCTACACCTGCGGCCTGGTGCACGAGATCGGCAAGCTGGCCGTGGCCTTCTCCTGCGGCGCGAGTTTTCCCGCCATCCGGACCCGTCGGATCGCGCTTGGTGGCACCTGGTTGGAGGCGGAGACGGACGTGCTCGGCTTTAATCACGCCGGAGTCGGCGCCCGCCTGCTCGCCGAGTGGCGCTTTCCGGAGGCCTGCGTGGTGGTGGCGGAGCGAAACCCGCCCGACGGGAGCATACCCGCGGTCCATCGCGCGCTGGCCGCCCACGTCCATGCGGCCCGGCACCTCGCGGCGAGTTTCGGCGCCGGGCAGGGCGAGGACGCCTTTCTCTACACCCTCGACTCCGCCCTGCTGGACGAACACGGGCTCGGCCCGGCCGTGCTGGAAGCGGCCTTGCCGGCGATCCTGGAACGCGCTTCGCGCCTGCTGCACGAAAAACTCTCGACCGGTCGGATCGTGTTTTGATCCGGCTTGGTTTCGCCCCCTGTCGCGGCGTATCCGGGAATACCGGACGCCGCGCGGTTCGCCGGGTTTTCACCCCAGCGCGACCTCGTAGTTCCGATCGGGCAGCTTGGCGGTCAGCACCCCGGTGCCGATGTTCAGGTGGAGTGTGCGATTGACGACCCCGCCGACGTCCTCGCCCACCGGGCGGCAACCGTAGACCGCGAGCAGGCGGCGGACCGCGGTGATGTTGCGCTCGCCGATCTTGAAGCTGTCCGGGCCGGACAACACCGATGCGCCGCCGGCGACGTAGGTGCGGGTGCGCGGACGTAGGGCGCGCAGACCGGTGAGCGCGTTGAACAAGGCCGGAATGCCGGTGTCGGCGAACATCGCCGGTTGGGCGGCGGCCTTGTCGGGCGACAGCGCGGAGTCGGGGAGCATGAGATGCAGCAGCCCGCCGGCTTTCGCCACCGGATCGTAGGCGATGACGCCGATGCACGAGCCGAGCGCAAAGGTGCTCAGGGTGATCTGGGCCGAATTGGCGACGGCGAACTCCGCGACGCCCACGACGGTGCGTTGGGCGAAGAGGCCTGCGAGGGTGGGGGAGCCGGCCATGGATCAGGAGTAGACCAGCAGGCGTTGGGTGATCGGCGTCATGAGATTGTGGCTGCGGATTTTCGAGATCGTGCCCGGGCTGAGGGACTGGCCCTCGCCGACCAGCAACAGGCCGTGCGGGCTGTAAAGGCCGCCGGCCAGCACCATGCCCGGGCGGAGGTCGTCGAGCATGATCTCGCGCACGCTGCGGGGCAGGGGACTGAGCCGTGCGGTGGTGCGAAACAGCCGGACCGCCTCGGGGTCGAGGGCCTGGCCGGACTGGGCCGTGACCTCCTCCAACGCCAGTTCGGACGATTTTCCGCACTCGACGAACCACACCGCCACCGCGAGACAGCGCGCGGTCCAGGGGATGGACTGGCCGGCCAGCCCGTCGGGGTAGCCGCCGCCGTCGAAACGTTCGTGATGGGCGCGGATGGTCTCGCCCACCTGGCTGCGGCTGTCGAGGTGGCCGGCGAGCGTCTGGCTGTAGATCGAGTGGCTGTGGATGCCGGCCAGCTCCCGCTCGGTGAGCCGGGAAGGGTCGCGGCGGAAGGTGCGCAGGACCTCGCGCGAGACCCCGATCAGGCCGAGGTCGCAGATCCAGGCGCTGGTTTTCAACACATGCCGTTCCTCGTCGGTGAAGTGTTCCGAGGCGGCCATTTGCCGGGCGACGGCCGCGATCGCCTGGGTTTGCCCGGCGAGGTAGGGGTCGTAGGTGGCGAGGATCCGGCTGCACAGCTCCAGCGAATGGTCGTAGCGACGCCCGAGTTCCTGGTTCACCTCGTCGAGCGCGCGCCGCTGGGCCTCGAGCCGGGCGATTTGCTCGGCCAGCGCCGAGTTGGCCTCGGTCAGACGGCGGTTGAGCTCGGAGGACTCGGCCAGCAGGCGCTGGTTCTGGGTCAGCAGCTCGTGGCGGTTCACCGCGTTGCGCACGGTGGCGAGCAACTCCTCGCGCAACCACGGTTTGGCGATAAAACGGTAGATCTCCCCCTTGTTGATCGCATCCACCAGGGTGGGCAGGGAGAGCACGGCGGTGACCAGCACCCGTGTCGCGTGGGGTTGGATACGCTGGCATTCCACGAGGAAATCGAGGCCGGTCATGTCCGGCATAACGTGATCGGAGATGACCACGCCGAAGGCGCGGTCGCGCAGCAGGGCGAGGGCGTGGGAGGCGTCGCCGACGGTGACCACGTGGTAGCCCTGGCGCTCCAGAATTTCCTTCAGGGCGGCGAGGATGCGCGGCTCGTCGTCGACCACGAGCAGCGTTTTGGAGGTTTGGGCGTCAGGCGCGGGCATGGGCGGCGGGGGCGGTTTGGCAGAGGCGGACAAGGTGTTCGGCGATGGCGTCGAGCGGCAGCCGGCGCTCCGCGCCGCCCTGTTCCCAGGCTTCGCGCGGCATGCCGTAGACGACGCTGCTGGCCTCGTCCTGGGCGAAGGTCGCCGCGCCGGCGCGGCGCAGGCGCAGCAGGCCCTCGGCGCCGTCCTTGCCCATGCCGGTGAGCACGCCGGCGATCGCGCGGGGCGCGGAGGCCTCGGGCAGGGATTTGAACATCACGTCGACCGCCGGCCTTTGGTGCCAGACCTGCGGGCCGGAATTCAACTCGACGCGGTGGCCGGCGCCGGTCCAGCGCACGAGCAGGTGGAAGTTTCCCGGCGCGACCAGGGCCAGCCCCGGGGTGAGCAGATCGCCGTCGGCGGCTTCGCGCACGGTGAAGGCGCAGAGGCCGTTGAGGCGGTCCGCGAAGGCGCGGGAGAAGGTCGCGGGAATATGTTGAACGATGGCGATGGGCGGCAGTCCGTCGGGCAGGCGCACGAGCACCTCGCGCAGGGCCTCGGTGCCGCCGGTCGACGCGCCGAGCAGGATGATGCGGCGCGGATCGGGCGGGTTTGCGGGGGCGCCCAGCCGGGCGGGCGGCGGGGGCGGGGCGACCGGCGCGGGCGCCGCGGCGCGAGTCGTGTCTCCCGAAGGGGATGGGGCCGGGGGCGCCCCCAGCACGGGAGCCTCGAGCCGGCGGAGGCGGGCCCGCGCGGCGGCCTTGACCGCCATCTGCAAACGCGGGCCGAGCTCGCCGAAACTGTAGGGGCCACCCGGCTTGGCCAGCACGTCGACCGCGCCGAGCCGAAGGGCCTCCAGCGCCTGAAGCGAGCCCGCCCGGGTAAGGGAGCTCATCACGATCACGGGCAGCGGGCGTTCGCGCATCAGGATGCGCAGGAAGGTGAGTCCGTCCATGCGCGGCATCTCGATGTCCAGGGTGAGGACGTCGGGCGACAGCTCCTCGATCCGGGTCTTGGCGACATAGGGGTCCCCGGCGGTGCCGACCACCTGGATGGCGGGGTCGTCGCGCAGGGCGTCGGTGACGGCCCGGCGGACGACGGCGGAATCGTCCACCACAAGCACGCGGATGGGGCGGGGAGGGGCCATGGCGATCAGCGTAGGGGCGCCTGGTAGGTCGCCGGCCGGATCATCTTCAGTCCGTGGTCGATGCCGGTGAGACTTTCCGAGTGGCCCACCAGGAGGTAGCCGCCGGGCACGAGGCGGGCCTTCAACCGGTTGACCAATTCCTCCTGGGTGGCGCGGTCGAAGTAGATCATCACGTTGCGGCAAAATATGATGTGAAACGGGTCGTTGAAGGGAGGGGTGCCCTCGAGCAGATTCAGCCGGCGAAAGGTGACCTGGGTGCGGAGGGCGGGTTTTATCCGGTAAAAGCCGGCCTGCTCGGCGTAACCGGTTTGGAAATACGCCTTCACCGTCGCGGGCGGGATGCGCGACACGGTCTCGGCCGGATAGATGCCGGCCTCGGCCCGGGCCAGCACGCGGGTGGAGATGTCGGTCGCCTCGATCCGGCGCGGCCAGGCCACGCCGTGGGCGGTGCAATAGTCCTCCAGCGTGATGGCCACCGAGTAGGGTTCCTCGCCGCTGGAGCAGGCCGCGCTCCAAACCCGCAGCGCGGGCCAGGCGGCGGTGTCGCGACGCCGCACGAGGTCGGGCAGGATGACGTCCCGCAGCGCGGCGAAGTGGCCGTCCTCCCGGAAAAAGTAGGTGTGGTTGGTCGAGATGACGTCGATCAGGTTGCCCAGTTCCTCGTTCCCGGCGGGCGAGCGGAGCAGCTCGCAGTAGTCGCCCACGGTGGACCGACCGGTGGCGCGCAGGCGCTTGCCCAGCCGCGCCGCGACGAGCTCCTGTTTGTCGGGCCCGAGGTTGATGCGGCTGTGACGATAGACGATTTCGCGGATGAATTGGTAGTCGTGGGGACGCATGGTCTGCCGCGGGGGTTATCGACCCGCCCGGCGAAAAATGAACGCGAACGGGCGTTTCCACCAAGATAGGCGTGCGTGCGGCAATTTTTGCCCGAAACCGAAGACAAAAGCCCCGGGCAAAGGGCCGGCGGACCGCGTGATTTTTAAATGACTTTGGTTCATGGGTTAGCAAGGGCGTCGCGCCGGCTGGCACCGTCGGTGCTAAACGGGTTCCATAATGATCCAGCCCGTGGCCAACTCCCTCAACTACCAGCTTGCGCGCAAGCTGCTGGATGCGTCGGTCCTTCGGCATGAGGCGATCGCGACCAACATCGCGAACGCGGAGACGCCGGGTTTTCGCCGGCTCGACGTTTCGGCCGACTTCGCGTCCACCCTGCGCGCCCGCTTTGCCGACGGCTCCCGGCCCGCCCCCGGGGAATTGGCTTCGCTCACCCCCAAGCTGGCGGAGGACCCGTCGGTTCGCGCGGTCCGGCCCGACGGCAACAGCGTCGAGATCGAGAGCGAACTGCTCGCGATGAACCGCAACCACGTCGACCACGAATTCCTCACCGATCTGGTGAGCCGCCATATCAAGCAGCTGAAAATGGCCATCAACGGCCGCGTCATCTGAGCCCTCGTCACCATGGAACTTCTCTCCGGCATCGCCGCCACGTCCGGCGCGCTCAACGCCCAGCGCACACGACTCGACGTGATTGCGCAGAACATCGCCAACGCCCGCACCACCCGCGGACCCGACGGGCTGCCCTACCAGCGCCGGGTGGTGAGTTTTGAAAACGAACTCCTGCGTTCGACCGCGCCCGACGGACGCGCGGGCAACACCCTCTCCTCGGTCCGCGTCGCCGGGGTTTCGATCGATCCCACCCCGGGCCAGCGCATCACCGACCCCGGCCACCCCGATGCGGACGCCCAGGGAATGGTCACCCTGCCCAACGTGAATCTCGCCTTCGAGATGGTCGACCTCATCACCGCCTCCCGCGCCTACGAGGCCAATCTCTCCGTGGCGAAGAACTCCCGCCAGATGGCGATGAAAACCCTCGAGATCGGCCGCTGAGGCCAAGGCGCCCGCCCTTTAACTCCTGCCCGCCATGCTCTCCGTCGCCCCCGCCACCCCGTATGCCGCCCGTGCGCTCCAGTTCCAGCCCGAGGTCGACCGCGTGCGCCCGCCCGGGATGGACAAGCCCGCCGGGACCTCGGCCGCCGGCGGCGATTTCGGCGCGGTTTTCGAGAAGATGATCAACGACGTGGAGACCCGCCAGGCCGACGCCGCGGCGGTGACCCGCTCGGTCCTGCTCGGTGACAACCCCAACCTGCACCAGAGCGTCATCGCGATGCAGGAGGCCTCCCTTTCGTTCAGCCTGATGGTCGAGGTGCGCAACAAGGTGGTGGAGTCCTACCAGGAACTCATGCGCCTGCCGGTCTGAACCACCCGCGGCCGCCCGCCGCCCCGCCTTAGCGTATTCGATTTTTCCCTATCCAAGAAATGAAACCCTTCGCCCAGTCACTGCTCGCCCTTTGGCGCGAGCTCGGCCTGAACCAGCGCGTCTCCCTCGTGGTGGCCGCTTTGGTCGTCGCCGGAGTGGTCGCCGGTCTCGTGGTCTGGTCCCGCCAGCCCGATTACCAGCTCCTCTACGGCCGCCTGGCCGAGAAGGACGCCGCCGCGATCGTCTCCGCGCTCCAGGCCCAGGGCGTCCCGCATAAGGTGATGGGCGGCGGCGGCACCATCTACGTGCCGGCCGATCAGGTGCATCGCCTGCGCATGGAGCTGGCGGGCAAGGGGCTGCCCGGCGGCGAGGGCGTGGGCTTCGAGATTTTCGACAAGGGCCAGTTCGGCCTCAGCGATTTTGTGCAGCGGACCAACTACAACCGCGCGATCCAGGGCGAACTGGCCCGCACCATCGCGCAGCTCGACGGCGTGGCCTCCGCCCGGGTGATGATCGTGCAACCGGAAAACCGGCTGCTCCTCACCGACCAGGGCATCAAGCCCACCGCGTCGGTGTTTATCGAGGTAAACGGCCGGCTGGAGACCGAGGCGGTGAATTCGATCCGCCACCTCGTGGCCAACTCGGTCCAGGGGCTTTCGCCGGACGAGGTCGCGGTGGTCGACCAGCGCGGCCGGGTGCTTTCGGCCAACCTGAAGGAGGATCCGCTGCTCGGCAGCGCCTCCAGCCTGATCCGTTACCGTCAGCAGGTGGAGGACTACTTCGTGGCCAAGATCGAGGGCATGCTCACCCCCGTGCTCGGCCCGGGCCAGGCGGTGGTGCGCGTGTCGGCGGAGATCGACAACGAGTCCGCGACCCTGGTGGAGGAGCGCTTCGATCCGGAAAGCGCGGTGATCCGCAGCCAGACCAACACCGAGGACACGACCAGTTCCACCGAGTCGAAACGCGGCGGCACGGTCGGAGTGACCGGCAACACCCCGCCCGCGCCCGGCGCGGCCGACGCCACGGCCGAGGAGCGGCCGAGCGTGACCAACGCCCAGAACCGGAAAAACCAGACCGTGAGCTACGAAATCAACCGGAGCACCAGCAACGTGAAGCGCAACCCGGGCGGGATCAAATCCCTCACCGCGGCGGTGTTTATCGCCTCCCGTCCCCCGGCCGCCGAGGGGCAGCCCTCGACCGCGCGCACCCCGGCCGAACTCGATGCGCTACGCCGGACCGTGCTCAACGCGCTGGGCCTGAAACCCGCCGCCGGCCAGAACATCGAGGAGCTCGTGACCTTGCAGGAAACGCCGTTCCAGCCGGTCGTGGTCGACGAGAGCGTGGCCAAGGCCGCCACCGAGACCCGTATCCAAGGCTGGGTGAGCGCCGCCGCACGCTACCTCTCCACCGCCATCGCGATCGGCGCGTTGTTTCTCTTCTACAAGATGCTGCGCGGACAGCGGGTCGAGCCCGTGCCGGTCGAGCTGCTGACGCCCGTCACCGCCGGTTCGGCCCGCAACAACGGCCCGGCCGTGTTGACGCCCGAGTTGCTCAACGAGCTCATCCGCCAGAAACCGGCCAACGTCGGCACCGCCCTGCGCGACTGGGTGGGCACGAAACGCAATTGATCCCGCCTTCCGCCCTCCCGCTTAACGTCCGCTCACCGTCCCCGCCGCCATGGCCGATCTCGACTACGAAAAACTTTCCCGCCCGCAGAAGCTGGCCGTCTTCCTCATCGTGGTCGGCCCCGAGTCGGCGGCCGAGGTGTTGCGACATTTCGACGACGCCGACCTGGAGTTGGTGTGTCGCGAGATGGGCCAGCTCACGGTCATCCCGGACGCGGCGCGGGTCGCGGCCCTGGAGGAGTTCACCCCGGTGATCGGCGACGGCATCGCCTGCACCCTGGGCGGTCTGGACTACGCCCGGCGCACCCTCGAACTGACCCGGGGCGAATACAAGGCCTCGCTCATGCTCAGCCGGGTCGGGGCGGAGGCGACCACGACCTCCTCGGAGGTGATGAGCGACATCGCGGAGATGGAGGGGCGGCAGATTTTCAACCTGCTCAAGGACGAGCAGCCGCAGACCGTGGCGTTTCTGCTTTCGCACCTCGCCTCGGCCAAGGCGGCGGAGGTGTTCATGATGCTTTCCGGCGAGATGCGGGAGGAGGTGATCGAGCGGCTCGGCACGATTGAAAGCACGCCGCGGGATCTGGTGGCGAAGATCGTTCGCAATCTGAGCCGACATGTCTCGGGCAAGGCCAACCAGACCTACCAGGTGAGCGGCGGCGTGCGCTCGGTGGCCGATCTGCTCAACCACCTCGACAAGGAAAACTCCAAGAACCTGCTCGGCCGTATCGAGGAACGAAATTCGGTCCTGGGCTCGGCGGTGCGCCGGAAGATGTTCAGCTTCGAGGATATCCGCCGCCTGTCCTCGTCCGACCTGCAACGTGTGTTGCGCGAGGTGGATTCTTCGCACCTGGCGGTGGCGATGAAGTCGGCCACCGAGTCGCTGCGCGAAAGCATCTACGGGGCGATTTCCAAGCGCGCGGCCGAGTCGCTGCGCGACGAGATCGGCATGCTCGGTCCGGTGCGCCTGAAGGACGTGGAAGTCGCGCAGGACGCCATCATCCAGGTGGTGCGCCGGCTCGAGGAAGACGGCTCGATCTCCCTGGGCGACGGCGACGGCGCCATGGTCGCCTGAGCCCCGCGCCATGGCCGTCCACCATCACGTTTTGCCCTTCGACCGGCCCTTGGTCGCGGTCCAGCCGACGTTCGGCGCCGAGCGCGTCCACACCGCCGCCGAGCTGCTGGCGGCGCGCGCGGCGGGCCATCAGGCGGGCGGCGACGCGGCCCGCGCGTTCAGCGCCCAGCAATTGGTCGAGCTGCGGGCGGAGTTTCAGGCGCTGCAGCACGGTCTGTTTCAAGGCCTGATCGCCGCCCACGACCAGCTCCTCGCCGAGGTGCGAGCCGCCCTGCCCGAACTCACGGTCGAGCTGGGGCGCCGGCTGCTGGCCGATTTTGTGCCGCCGCCCGAATTGGTGGAGCGGCTCTGTCGCTCCGCCCTGGACCAACTCTACCCGGAGCGCGACGGGCTCGAGCTCGTGGTCTCGCCCGGCGACGCCGCGACCCTCGACCGTCTCCAGCCGTCCTGGAGCGTTCATTTCACCCACCTGCGTATCACGATCGATGATACCTTGAATCCCGGTGACTGCCTGGTGCGCAGCCGCTTCGGGGTCACCGACGCCCGCGCCTCGGCCAAGGTCGAGGCGCTCCGTCACGAGGTGCTCGGACCATGAGCGCGGCCTCCGGCGTATCCGACCTGGTCGAGACCCTGCGCAGCCAGGTGCGCCACTCCCCGGCGGTGCGCCGCCTTGGTCGGGTGGCGGCGGTGACCGGTTTGGTGATCGAGTCCGAGGGGCCGAACGTCGGCCTGGGTGAACTCTGCCGGCTCAGCTCCGAGCGCGACGGTTTCGAGGTCATGGCCGAGGTGGTGGGTTTTCGCGGCGAGCGGGTTTTGCTCATGCCGCTGGGCGACACGGCGGGTCTGCATCCCGGCTGCCCGGTGGCGGCCTGCGACCGGCCGCCCCTGCCGGTGGCCGGTCCGGCCCTGCTCGGCCGCGTGCTCGACGCCCTGGGCCGGCCGTTCGACGACCATGGCGCGGTTCCGCTCCACCGTGTCCCCGCCGGCGGCGGCAAGCCCCCGCATCCGCTGCGTCGCCAGCGCATCCGCGACCAGTTTCCCACCGGGGTGCGGGCGCTGGACGTGTTCACTCCTTTCGGGCGCGGCCAGCGTCTGGGGCTTTTTGCCGGTTCCGGCGTCGGCAAATCCACTCTGCTGGGCATGATCGCCCGTTCGGCCCAGGCCGACGTGGTGGTGATCGCGTTGGTCGGTGAACGCGGTCGCGAGGTTCGTGAGTTCTTGGAAAAGGACCTCGGCCCGGCCGGTCTCGCCCGTTCCGTCGTCGTCGTCGCCACCTCCGACACGCCCGCGCCTCTCCGCCTGCGCGCCGCCACCACCGCGACGGCCATTGCCGAGGGCTACCGCGACGCCGGCAAAAACGTCCTGCTCCTGATGGACTCCGTCACGCGCTACGCCATGGCCCAGCGCGAAATCGGTCTGGCTATCGGCGAGCCGCCCGCCACCCGTGGCTACACGCCCTCGGTCTTCGCCATGTTACCGCGCTTGCTGGAGCGGGCCGGCGCGGGCGAGACCGGAGCCATCACCGCGCTTTATACCGTGCTGGTCGAGGGCGACGACATGAACGAACCCGTCGCCGACACGGTGCGCGGCATCCTCGACGGCCATCTCGTGCTTTCGCGGACGCTCGCCCACGCGAACCATTATCCGGCCATCGATGTGTTGGAGAGCGTGAGTCGCCTGACCCGGGACATCTGCCGGCCGGACGAGGTGGTCCT
>CAMCHD010000021.1 GCA_945874545.1 Akkermansia muciniphila
CCTCCCATAAAACCGACGAACTGGAGCACCATGATGAGCGGGCCCGGCGTCGTCTCGGCGAAGGCCAGGCCGGCCAGCATCTGCGGCCCGGACAGCCAGCCCTGCACCTCCACCGCCCGCTCCGCGACGTAGGGCAAAACCGCATACGCGCCGCCGAAGGTCACCAGCGCCGCCCGGCTGAAAAAGAGCCCCTGGGCGACCAGCGTGCTCCCCCACCCCAACGCCAGCCCGGCCACGAGGACCGGAGCCCACCAAAAGCCGACCCCGACCGCCGCCACGCGAAGGGCCCGCCCCCACCCGGGCGCGGCGGCGTCGGCCCGGCCCGCGACCGCAGCCGCCGAGCCTCCGCCGTGGCCGGACGGAAACCACCGCGGCGCGAGCCACCGGCCCGCCCCGCCCGCAAGCGCCGCGCCCGCCACGATCCAGGGAAACCCCACGCCCAATCCAAAAATCAACCCGAACGCCGCCGCCGCGATGACCACCTGGGCGGGCGTCGCCAAGGCCTTCGCCGCCAGCCGCGGCACCGCGGCCGCGACCACCGCGACCACCGCCGCCTGCAAACCGGCCAGCGCGCCCGCCAGCCAGGACGCCTGGCCGTGCGCGACGTAGAGCCAGCTCAGCCCCCAGAGGATAAAGGCCGAGGGCAGCACAAACAGCATGCCCGCCGCGAGTCCTCCCCGCGTGCGGTGCAGCAACCAGCCGCAGTAGATCGCCAGCTGCTGCGCCTCCGGCCCGGGCAGAAGCATGCAGAAATTCAAGGCGTGCAGAAACCGCTCCTGGCCGATCCAGCGCTTCTTTTCCACCAGCTCGCGCTGCATGATCGCGATCTGCCCGGCCGGCCCGCCAAAGCTGATAAAACCGAGCTTGACCCAAAAGCGCAGGGCCTCGCCAAAACCGGGCGCGGCCACGTCTGCGACCACGGAATCCGGCGCCGTATCGAGGTTCCCCGGGCGCCGTGCCGGCGTTTCCATGATGCCTTGGGTCAAACCCGCCCGCGGGCGAGACCGAGCAGCCGCTCGCCCGCCGCCGCCAGAACCTCGCGCCCCTTGGCGAAATGGAGGCGGACGTAGCGGTTTTCCGCCGCCGCGAAAAACGAGGACCCCGGCACCGGCGCGACGCCGATCTCGCGGGCCATCCAGTGCGCACAGTCGACGTCGCTGGCGAAGCCCAGCGGCGTGACGTCGAGCATGACGAAATACGCCCCCTCCGGCCGCGAGTAGCCGAGCCCGGTGCGATCCAGGTAGGACAACAAGAGGTCGCGCCGCGCCTGATACTCCGTCGCCAACCCGGCGTAGTAATCCGGCCCCCAACCCAACGCGGTCACGACCGCGTGCTGGAGCGGCGCGGCCGCGCCGATGGTGAGGAAATCGTGGACCTTGCGCGCTTGCGCGATGACCGCCGCCGGGGCCTGCACGTAGCCCAGCCGCCAGCCGGTGATGGAAAAGGTCTTGGAGAGCGACGAGCAGGTGAGCGTTCGCTCCGCCATGCCGGGCAGGGTCGCGAAGTAAACGTGTTCGCGCCCGTCATACACGAGGTGCTCGTAGACCTCGTCGGTGATGACAAAGGTGTCGAATTCCTCGGCCAGCGCCGCGATCTGCAGCAGCTCGGCGCGGGTGAAGACGCGTCCGCTCGGGTTGCTCGGGTTGCAGAGGATAAACGCCTTCAAGCCGCCGCCGGTGGCGAAGGCCGCCCGCAGCTCGGTGGGGTCGAAGCCGTAACCGGGCGGATGCAGGGGCACGTGCACCGCCGTCGCCCCGGTGAGGATGGCGTCGGCGTTGTAGTTTTCATAAAACGGCGAAAACATGCCCACCCGGTCGCCCGGGTCGCAGACCGTCATCATCGCGACCATCATCGCCTCGGTGCCGCCGCAGGTGACGACGAGCTCCGCCGCGGCATCCACCGGCCGCCCCGAAAAACGTGCGATCTTGGCCGCGAGCGCCTCGCGCAACTCGGGCGAGCCCCAGGTGACGGCGTATTGATGGCGCCCCGCATCCATCGCCGCCCGCGCCGCGTCGATCAAGGCGGAGGGCGGATCGCCGTCGGGAAAACCCTGGGCGAGGTTGATCGCACCGTGACGGGCGGCCACCCGCGACATCTCGCGGATCAGCGATTCGGTGAAGACGGAGGTGCGTCGGGAGGTCGAGGGCATCGGCGGAGGGGACGGCGGGCGGTCGCGGGCGGGACGGATGCGTCGCGCCGATCAAGGGATCTTGAGCTCCATGCCGATGCGCAACGTGCCCTCGTTGGGCATGATGTCGCGGTTGGCGGCGTAGATATCGCGGAAACGGGAGCGAGTGCCGTAGTAGCGCAGGGAGATGGACTGCAGGGTGTCGCCTTTCGCCACCACATGCCGCCGCGCCGGGGCCGGCGCGGGGGGCGGGGCGACCGGCGCCGCCACGACCGGAGCGGCGGGCGCCGGGGTGGAAGGCACCGGCGAGACACCGACCGGCGCCGCATATTCGGGCTCGGCGCCGCGGGCGGCCGCCCCGGTCCCGGCCGCGTCGGCCGTGTAACCACCCTGCGAGGGCTCGACGTCCCAGCCGGGCGAGACGGTCAGGCCCGGACCCGCCGCCGCCTGCCGGGTGGTGTCGAGCACCGCCGCGCGCGCGCCCGCCAGCTGTTCCTTGAGTTGCAGGTTTTCGCGCTGCAGACGGTCGACCGCGTCCATGAGGTCGGTCCGGTCGACCTGGTTGTCCAGCGGCTGGGCCGGCAGGGTGCGGGCGAAGTCGCGGATGCACGCATCGATGCTTTGCAACACCAGCCGCGCCTGCTCCGTGCCCGGACTCAGCTCACGGTAGCGGCGGTAGTGGTAGATGGCGGCGATCGGATCCTTGATGTGTTTGTGGTAAAGGATGCCCGCCTCGAGATGGGACTCCGCCGCCGCCCCGCCGCGCTGGTCGATCAGCCGGAGAAACTGGGCCAACGCCTCCTGCTCGCGGCCCATGCGCAGGAGTTCCTTGCCCCGCCGGTAATCGGGATCGTCCGCCTCCGCCGTGAAGGGCATGACCGTCCTCGGACCGCACCCGGTATGGAGGAGCGGGGACAAGGCGAGCAGGGAACACAACAACACGGACGACGAACGGCGCATGACACAAAAGTGGGACGGACGGGAAGGCGGAGGGAAATGGGAGTTGAACGAAAAAACCGAGAGTCCAAGTCTCGCGACTCCCCCACGGACACAAACCCGAAATGGCCCTCGATTCCACCTTCGTCCTTCGCCGCGCCCGCCAGGTCCTTCGCCTCGAGCGCGAAGCCATCGACGCCACGCGCGAGGCGCTCGGCGCGGACTTCGTGGCCGTCGCCCGCGCCGTTCACGAGACGCTCGTCGCCGGTCGCAAACTCGTGCTCACCGGCGTCGGCAAGTCCGCCCACATCGCCCAGAAACTCGCCGGCACCTTCAACAGCACCGGCGCCCCCTCCTGTTTCCTCGACGCCACCCAGGCCCTGCACGGGGACCTCGGCATGGTTTCGGAGGGAGATCTCGCCCTCGTGCTCTCCAACAGCGGCCAGACGGACGAGGTGCTCAAACTCATCCCGCTGCTGCGCCGCTTCGGCGTGCGCCTGGTCGCCTTCACCGCCCGTCCCGAGTCCGACCTCGCCGCGGGCTGCGACCTGAAGCTCGTCTACACCGTGCCGCGCGAAGCCTGCCCGCTCGCCCTCGCCCCGACCGCCAGCACCACCGCCGCGCTCGCGCTCGGCGACGCCCTCGCCATGGTCCTGCTCGAGGCCCGCGGGCTCACCCGCGACGATTTCGCCCGCTTCCATCCGGCGGGCAACCTCGGCCGGGTGCTGCTGCTGAAGGTCGGGGACATCATGCGCGCCGGCGACCGCCTGCCCGTCGCGCCCGAGACGGTGACGGTCCAGGACGCCATCCTGCGCATGACCAAGGCCCGCAGCGGGAGCATCGCCCTGGTGCATCCCCGCACCGGCAAACTCACCGGCATCCTGACCGACGGCGATTTCCGGCGCAGCGCGCTCACCGGCCCCGACTTCCTGCAAAAACCCGCCGCCACCTTCATGACCCGCGCGCCGAAGACCATCGCGGCCGACGCCCTCGGGGTCGACGCCCTGCGTCTGTTCGAGGCCCACAAGATCGACGACCTCATCGTGGTCGACGCCAAGGGCAAGCCGGTCGGCCTGGTCGACGGCCAGGACCTGCCCAAGCTCAAGATCGTGTAGTGGCTTCGTGGCGACGGCGGCGCCGCAGCGCCAGCCAGGCGCCCAATCCGGCGGAGAAAACCAGGCCGTGGGCCGCCGGCTCGGGCACCGGATTGATCGTGCTATCGGAGGACTGCCACCAGGTGTCGGAGCCGGAGAAACTGGCGAAGACGATGCGGTTGAGAGGCGGTGCGCCCCGCAGGTCGAAGGGCGCCACGGGCCCGCCGGGGCCGTCCAAAACGGTCTGGGCGTAAAAGGTGTCCATGAACTGGGCCCAGTTGTTGATCGTGGTCGTCTCGCCGCCGTCGAGCTCGAGCACGAGCTGGTTGACGTTGAGGATGGAGCTCCCCCCGAAATCGAGCACGGAGGTGCCGGTCAGGCGCAGGGTCTCGACGTTGAGGGTGAGGTTGTCGAGCGTGAGACCGCCCGCGTCGACGCGCAGTTCACCGCCGAAGTCCATCACGCGATCCGCCCGGGCGGCGTCGGGATCGGAGAGCGTGAGGGTGCCCGCCCCGACCTTCTCCAAAACGCCGGATGGATCCGCGCTGAAGAGCCCCGAATACACCGAATCGCCGCCGCCGGCGCCGACCGTGAGCTGGCCCGCCCCGATTTGGATCCGCCCCTGGCCGGCCGCGAAGCTGTCGATCTCGTCCACCGTCTCGGAAAACCCGGCGAGGTCGAAGAGACCATCCGCCCGGAAGACCAGATCGGCCGAGTCCGGCAACTGGTTGGATGCCGCGAGTTGGAGCGTGGCGGAGGCCGCGGCGCCGGAGCCGTCGCCGATGCGCACGACGCCGGAACCGGCGATGTTTATCCCGGCGGTCTTTTGCGCGCGCAACAGGCCGTCGGCGACAACAAGGTCGCCGGTGAAGGTGTTGGCCGTCGCGCCGGAGAGGGTGAGCGTGCCCGCGCCGCTTTTGACCAGACTGTCGGCGCCGGTGCCCGTGCCGTTTTGCACCGAGCCGGAAAAGACCACGTTCGCGGCGGCGGCGGAGGCGACGGTGAGCGTGCGCGTCTGGTTGTTCTCGGCCAGGACCACGTTGCCGGCCACGGTGGTGACGCCCGTGTTCGTGACCGTGAGGGTGCGGCTGCCGGTCTGGTTGAGCGCGCCGGTAAAGGTCAGGTCCGACGCGCCGCCGAAGGTCACGTTATTGGAGAGCGTGACCGCGTTGGCGAGGGTGCGCGGCGGGCCGTCCCCGCGCAGCACCGCGCCGGCGCCGGAGAGCACGAGCGCGCCGGTGCCGAACGCGGCGTCGTTCGCGGCCACGAGCGTGCCGGCCGACAGCGTGGTGGTGCCGGTGTAGGTGTTGGCCCCGGCGAGGGTCAGCGCGCCGGCCCCGGTCTTGGTCAACCGGTCGGCACCGCTGCCCGTGCCGTTTTGCACCACGCCGGAAACGACCACGCTCGCGCCGGCGGCGGGGGCGACGGTGAGCGTGCGCGTCTGGTTGTTCTCGGCCAGGACCACGTTGCCCGCCAGCGTGGTGACCCCGGTGTTGGTGACGGTGAGGGTGCGGTTGCCGGTCTGGTTCAGCGAGCCGGTGAAGGTCAGGTCCGACGCGCCGCCTAAGGTCACGCTGTTGGACAGGGTGATCGCGTTGGCGAGGGTGCGCGGCGTGCCGTCCCCGCGCAGCACCGCGCCTCCACCGGAGAGCACGAGCGTGCCGGTGCCGAACGCGGTGTTGTTTCCCGCCACCAGGGTGCCGGCCGAGAGCGTGGTGTTGCCCGAATAGGTGTTCGCCCCGGAAAGCTCCCAGGTGCCGGTGCCGGACTTGGTCACGGCGGTGCGGTGGGTGGCGGAGTTGTTGGCGATCACGCCCTGGATCTCGTTCGCCCCGGTCTCGGTGCCCGAAAGGGTGAGGGTTTTGGAACCCGCGCCGGTGGCGGTGACCCCCGAGGTGAACACGAGGGCGCCCGAGCCGTTGTTTTGCAGAACGCCGCCGCCGGTCGTTCCGGCGAGGTTGAGCACACGATCGGTGGTCGAGCCGCCGCCCAAATAGAGCAAGGTGCCCGTCGAGTTCGACCTGCCGAGCGCGATCGTGCCGGCCGCGACGGTCGTCGGCGCGCCGAGCGAGGAGGCGCTCGCCCCGACGTTGGCCAGGGTGGTGACGCCCGTGCTCCCGGACTGCAACGCGGTGGCGCCGGTATACGTGTTCGCGCCGGTGAGATCGAGCCGGCCGGAACCGTTTTTGACCAAGCCGCCGCCCGAGGAGGAAATCACCCCGGAGATGACGGCGCGGTCGGCCGCCGACCCCGAGTTGTCGTTGGCCGTGATGGTGCGGTTGGCCGCGCCGAGCGAAAAATCGTTGGTCCACGTGACCACGTTGTCCGCCACGGTCGAGCCGAAGATGAGCGAGCGGCCGTTCGCCAGGAAATTGGCGGTCGAGCCCCACTCCGGCACCCCGCCAAAGCCGGTGATGTTGGCCGCACCACCGTAAGCGGCAAAACCCCCGTTCGAGGTAAACCGCACCTGGCCGGCACCCGCGCCGAGCGCACGGGTGAAATCGCCGCTCAGGGACAAAACCCCTCCCGCCAAGGTGAGACCGCCGGCGGAGATCGTGCCGGCCGAGCCGAGCGCGAGCGTGCCGGCGGAGATCGTGGTGGTGCCGGTGTAGGTGTTGGCGGCGTTGAGGATGAGGCTGCCGGACCCCGCCTTGTTCAGACCGGTCGCCCCGGCGACGACCGCATCCACGGTCAGGCGGACACTCGAGGCGGTGCCGACATTGATCTGACCGGTGCCCCCGGCGAGCGTGAGCACATCCCCCGAGAGGGTATAACCATTGGTCCTGACGTTGATCGATCGAACCGTGATCGGCTCGCCGAGGGTCACCACCCCGGCCGTGTTCGCGAACCAGGCGTCATCCGTCGGCGCGGCCGCGTTGTTCCAACTCTGAAAAACACTGCCGGTCGCGGACGTGCTCCAGCGGGCCGCGGTCTGATCCCACGTCCCGGTCCCGCCACCGACCGTGCCCAAGCCGTCACCATCCCAATAAAGCGTTACCGCCGATAAGGTTAATCCGCTTTGAAACAAAACAAAACCCACCCCGACGACGCGTCGCGAGGACGAGGACCAGAGGCGTTTCCTTAAGGCATTCAATTTACAACAATACCGTCATTCACCAAAACCGGAAACGCCAGCGTCTTCACCTTAACTCCCTGTATCTGCTGAGGGTTCCGCCAAGGCGGAGGGTGATCCGAAGGACGGCGACCCGGAGCATGCGGCGGATTTTGTCCATTCGTCGCCCCTCCACGGCTTTTTCATCGTCCCTCGGGGGCGATTTGTGGCTATAGTCCCGACCTTCTTCGCCATGCCCACGCCCGCCTTCCACTACGCCGAACCCTTCCCCCTCGGTCCCGACACGACCGAATACCGCCTTCTTTCCAACGAAGGTGTCACGACCACGACCTTCGAGGGCAAAACCATCCTCAAAGTCAGCCCCGAGGCCCTTACCCACCTCGCCCGCGAAGCCTACCACGACGCCAATTTCTACCTGCGCCCCGCCCACCTCGAACAGGTCGCCGCCATCCTCACGGACCCCGAGGCCTCCGACAACGACCGCTACGTCGCCCTCACCCTCCTGCGCAACGCCGAGGTCGCCGCGCAGGGCATCTTACCGCTCTGCCAGGACACCGGCACCGCCGCCATCCTCGGCTACAAGGGCCAGCAGGTCTGGACCGAGGCGAACGACGCCGAAGCGCTCTCCCTGGGCGTCTACGAGGCCTACACCAAGGAGAACCTCCGCTACTCCCAAAACGCCGCGCTGGACATGTATCGGGAGGTCAACACCGGCACCAACCTCCCCGCCCAGATCGACCTCATGGCCGCCCCGGGCGAATATTACAAATTCCTGTTCGTCTCCAAGGGCGGCGGCTCGGCCAACAAGATGTTCCTCTTCCAGGAAACCCGCGCCGTGCTCACGCCCACCGGCCTGGAGAAATTCGTCGCCGACAAACTCGGTTACCTCGGCACCTCCGCCTGCCCGCCCTACCACCTCGCCTTCGTGATCGGCGGCACCTCCGCCGAGGCGACGATGAAGACGCTCAAGCTCGCCTCGACCAAATACTACGACGCCCTGCCCACCACCGGCGACGAACACGGCCGCGCCTTCCGCGACCTCGAATGGGAGGGAAAAATCCTCCAGATCGCGCGCAACACCGGCATCGGCGCGCAGTTCGGCGGCAAATACTTCGCCCTCGACGTGCGCGTGATCCGCCTGCCCCGCCACGGCGCCTCCCTGCCCATCGGCATGGGCGTGTCCTGCTCGGCCGACCGCAACATCAAGGGCAAGATCAACCAAGACGGCATCTGGCTCGAAAAACTCGAGACCGATCCCGGCCGCTTCCTGCCCGCCGAGCTCCGCCAGATCAAGGACAACAAGTCCGTGCGCATCGACCTGAACCAACCGATGCCCGCCATCCTCGCCGAGCTCTCCCAACACCCCGTGACCACCCGGGTGCTCCTGACCGGCACCCTGGTCGTCGCCCGCGACATCGCCCACGCCAAGCTCAAGGAACGGGTGGACGCCGGCAAGGGTCTGCCCGACTACATCAAGAACCACCCCGTCTACTACGCCGGTCCGGCCAAGACCCCCGCCGGCTACGCTTCCGGCAGCTTCGGCCCCACCACCGCCGGTCGCATGGATAGCTACGTCGATCTTTTCCAATCGCTGGGCGGCAGCCTGATCATGCTGGCCAAGGGCAACCGCTCCAAGGCCGTCACCGACGCCTGCGCCAAACACAAGGGCTTTTACCTCGGCAGCATCGGCGGGCCCGCCGCCATCCTGGCCAAGGAGAACATCAAGCAGGTCGAGGTCCTCGAATACCCCGAACTCGGCATGGAGGCGGTCTGGAAGATCGAGGTGGAGGATTTCCCCGCGTTCATCCTGGTCGACGACAAGGGCAACGATTTCTTCGCCCAGGGCTGCGGCGCCTGCCTGCCCGGCGGCATCACCGCCGCCGCCAGGAAGTAGGCGCGGCGCGCGCCTGCTCGCCTAGTCAACGGCCCCGCCCGTCGATTTGCAGGGTGAGCACGGACCGGGCGGGCAACTCCCGCTCGAGCACGCCGCCGGCGAAGGCGAGATCGGGCTGTCGGGCGTAACGCGTCGCGCCGAAGGGCTCGGTCAGCCAGACGGCCGCGTTTCCGCCGGCGGCGAAGGCCGACAGGTCCACCCGCAGACGCCCGGGTCGCTCGTCGGGATTGAGCACGACCACCACCAGGCGGCCGGCGGCCTCGTCGTGGGCGACCACCGCTTCGGCATCGACCTGACCGAGGATGCGCATACCCGGACGGATGTGCCGGCTGTATTGGGCGAAGACATACGCCTTGGGGTTGTCCCGCAGCAGGCGGCCCTCCATCAGGTCGCCGTCGAGCAGACCCCAGCCGCTGCCGCCCTTGCCGCCCAGGCCGCCGTCGACCGCCTGCCAGTAACACCAGGCGACCGGCTGCATCCGCGCCATGTCACGGTGAAAGTTGCGCGCCATGTCGAGGCCGCCGGCGTCGTTGTCGCCGTGCTCGGAGTTCCAGAGCGTCTTGCCCGACTCCACCCGCACCGCGCGGTCGAGGCCGGCCCGGTCGCCGGAACGGCCCTGGTAACCGTGCACGTTGACCCGCGACACGAGCGCCCGGATCTCGGGCGGGTAGGCCCGCCAGGCGGCGAGCGCGTGGTCATAGGAGGTTTCGTCCGAGGCCGACAGCGCGACGTCCGGCAAACCCGCGCGGTCCAGCGCGGCGCGCACCAGCGGCAGGATCTCGATCTGGGACCGGGGCGAGAAGTGGCTGCCCTCCTGTTTGCCGTCCGCGACCCAGTAGTTGCTGGAAGGCTCGTTGAAGGCCGCCACCGACGTGAAGTTCACTCCCCAGTGGTCCCGCGAGCGGCGCGCCACGGCCGCGAGGTAGTGCGCGAACTCGTCGCGATACTCGCGGATCAGATTCTCGTGGTCACCTTTGGTCGCCCCGGACGGATTTTCGTTGGCGCACATCCACCAGGGCGGGGAGTTGGCAAAGAGCTCGAAATGGGTCGCGCCGCGGGCGCGGGCCTTGAGCAGCATTTCGCGCTGGTTGGCGTCCGCCGTCCAATCCCAGCCGGCCGAGTCGGGATCGGGCTGTTTCGGGTCGAGCCAGAAGGCATGGATCTGCCGGAAGGGCAGGATGGTTTTGGAACGGACCATACGACGCCCCTCGATTTCGTTAAAAGCGGTCGCACCGACGTTGTAACGCGCGATGGTCATGCCCAGCCCGGGCAGCCGCCAGTCGCCGACCGTCACCGAGTCCTGCAGGGTGTAAAGCCAGTCGGCGAGGTCGTCGCGGTCGCCGAACACCTTGGCCCACCAGCAAAGCGACACCCCCCACCCCTCCCAGATCCCACGGTCGGCGTCCAAGTCCACCGCGATCACCCGGGGCGTTTCGACGGGGGCGGTGGCATCCGCGACGGCCAACGGCGACAAGCCCAGGGAAAAAACCGCGCCAAAAACGGCAGGCGAACGAAAGGAGGGGAATCGGATCATGATGGGGTGGAGTGGCCGGGAGGCACAACGGTCACCCCGCCGGCTCCGGAACAAGATCAAACGCGCCTTACAGTCCACACGCGCGACCAAACCCCGTCCGGCGATCCGGTGCCCGAATCGGGTGCCCGCAGGCGCCTTGACACCCCCGCGCGGCGCGCGGCTTCATGGCGCCGCATGTCCGCCGCCACGCCCCCCGCCCTGCAGGCCCACCAGGCCGCTCTCGCCGGCCTGATCGAGACCGGCCGCGATTTCCACTCCCGCGGCTGGTCCCTCGGCACCAGCAGCAACTACAGCGTCGTCGCCGCGCGCGACCCGCTGACCCTCGTGCTCACCGGCAGCGGCTTCGACAAGGGCCGCCTCCAGCCCGACCAGTTCACCCTGGTCGGCCCGGACGGCCGCGTCCTCGACCCCACCCTGCCCAAACCCTCCGCCGAGACCATGCTCCACGTGGTCCTCGCCCGCGTCGCCGGGGCCGGCTCCATCCTCCATACCCACTCGGTGCGCGGCACCGTGTTGTCCGAACTTTTCCTCGCCGACGGCGCCCTGCCACTCGCCGGCTACGAGATGCTCAAGGGCCTCGCCGGCATCACCACCCACGAGACCGCCATCCGCGTGCCGATCTTCGCCAACACCCAGGACATCCCCGCCCTCGCCGAGCAGGTCGAAACCCACCTGCGCGCCGCGCTCGCCGCCGCCACCCCCGCCGCGCCCGTGCCGCCCGGCTTCCTCATCGCCGGCCACGGTCTCTACGCCTGGGGCGAAACCCTCGACGCCGCCCGCCGCCACATCGAGGTTTTCGAGTTCCTGTTTGAGGTTTTCACCCAAAAACGCGACCTATCCAGGTAACGCTCCTACCCGCACCCGCCATGGCCACCGTCCGCATCCCGGAACAGAACCGCACCCTCACCGAGAAGGCCGAGATCCGCGCCTTCCTCGCCCCCTTCGGCATCGAATACGACCGCTGGGCCGTCGCCGGCCGCATCGACCGCGACGCCACCTCGGAGGAGATCCTCCGCGCCTACGATCCCGAGATCCAGGAACTCAACCGCCGCGGCGGCTACATCACCGCCGACGTGATCGACGTCACCCCCGACGTCCCCGGCCTCCAGGCCATGCTCGACCGCTTCAATAAGGAGCACACCCACGCCGAGGACGAGGTCCGCTTCATCGTGAAAGGTCGCGGCCTGTTCTTCATCCACCCGGACACGCACCCCGTCTTTTCCGTCGAGGTCGAGGAGGGCGACCTGATGAACGTCCCCGCCGGCACCAAACACTGGTTCGACCTCTGCCGCGACCGCACCATCCGCGCCATCCGCCTCTTCCGCGAAAAAGCCGGCTGGTCCCCGGTCTACACCGGCGACCCCATCGCCGCCGGCCACGAACCCCTCTGCTTCGGCCCCGGCTACTTCAACCCGAACCAGCCCCGCCTCGCCCCCGGCCCCGCCCTCGTATGACGGCGCCCGTCGCCCTCGTGCTGCTCGACATCGAGGGCACCGTCTCGCCCCTCGCCTACGTCCACGCGACGATGTTCCCCTTCGCCCGCGCCCGGCTGGCGGAGTTCCTCACGGCCAACCTCGCCCGCCCCGACGTCGCCGCCGCCCTCGCCCAAGTCGCCACCGACGCCTCCGCGAGCGGCGTTTCCCTCCCGCCCCCGGCCGCCGAAAATCTGCCCTCCCTCGTCGCCCACCTCCACGATCTGATGGACCGCGACGTGAAAGCCACCGGCCTGAAACAACTCCAGGGCCTGATCTGGGAAGGCGGGTTTCACTCCGGCCAACTCCGCGCCGATCTGTTCCCCGACGTCGCCCCCGCCCTCCGCGCCTGGCACGCCGCCGGGCTCGAATTGCGCATCTACTCCTCCGGTAGCATCCACGCGCAAAAGTTGTTTTTCGCCCACACCATCGACGGCGATCTCACCCAGCTCCTCGCCGGCCACCACGACACCACCGTCGGCCCGAAAAAGGCCGCCGCGAGCTACGCCGCCATCGCCGCCGCCGCCGGCCGCGCGCCCGGGGAGATTTTGTTCCTGAGTGACATCGTGGCCGAGCTCGACGCCGCCCGCGCCGCCGGCCTGCGGACCGCCCTCGCCCTGCGGCCCGGTAATCCCTCCGCCCCGGCCCACGACCACCCGGCGTTCTCCACCCTGCTCGATCTCGCCCCATGAAAGTCGAAGGCCGCCCGCGCCACACCATCGAGCCCCTGCCCGGCCGCCGCGCCGTGCAGATCCTCGACCAGACCCTCCTGCCCCACGCCATCGTCTGGCGCGAACTCGCCACCGCCGCCGAGGCCGCCCACGCCATCCGCGTCATGCAGGTGCGCGGCGCCCCGCTGATCGGTGCCACCGCCGCCCACGGTCTCGCCTTCGCCCTTGCCGCCGACCCGTCCGACGCCGCCCTCGCCACCGCCTACGAGCTGCTGCTCGCCACCCGCCCCACCGCCGTGAATCTGCGCTGGGCGCTCGACCGCGTGCGCGCCCGCGTCTTGCCGCTACCGCCCGCCGCCCGCGCCGACGCCGCCTGGGCCGAGGCCGCTCAAATCTGCGCCGACGATGTCGCCACCAACGCCGCCATCGGCCGTCACGGACTCGAACTTTTCCGAGCCGTCCTCGCCGCCAAAGTTTCCTCCTCCCCCGCCGCCGAACGCCCGGTCCTGAATGTCCTCACCCACTGCAACGCCGGCTGGCTCGGCTGCGTGGACTGGGGCACCGCCCTCGCCCCGGTTTACCAAGCCCACGACGCCGGCCTGCCCGTGCACGTTTGGGTGAGCGAGACCCGTCCGCGCAACCAAGGCGCGTCCCTCACCGCCTGGGAACTCACCCAGCACGGCGTGCCGCACACCTTGATCGTGGACAACGCCGCCGGCCACCTGCTCCAGCGCGGGCTGGTCGATCTTTGCATCGTCGGGGCCGACCGCGTCGCGGCCAACGGCGACGTCGCCAACAAAATCGGCACCTACCTGAAAGCCCTGGCCGCCCGCGCCCACGGCGTGCCCTTCTACGTCGCCCTGCCGCTGAGCACCTTTGATCCGACCACGGCCGACGGCGTGCGCGACATCCCCATCGAGCAGCGTTCCGCCCGCGAGGTCACCCACGCCGTCGGCAATGACGCGAACGGCGCCCGCGCGGAGGTGTTGTTGACCACCGCCACGACCTCGGCCCGCAACGACGCCTTCGACGTCACGCCGGCCGCCCTCGTCACCGCGCTGATCACCGAGCGCGGCGCCTGCCCCGCCACTCAAGCCGATCTGGCGCGCCTGGGCTAGCGGCGGCCCCCCGGGGGGCTTATCGCGCGAGCGGCGGCGGGAGTTCGCCGAGCTGTTCGGCCTTCCAACGCATGGCCGCAAGGATACGATTGTAACCGGCCGGATGGTCGAAAAACAGGAACTCCTCCCACTTGCCCGGCTGCATTTTGCGGTATTCCGAAAGCATAAGAAACACCTCGGCCATCGCGTCCGGCTGGCGCGCCGCGTTGAGACCGTAGTAGTCGGCCTCGACCTCGGCGACGCGAATGATGGTATTGCGCACCGGCGTGGTGAAAAAGACGAACACACCGAGCGCCGCGCTGAGCAAGGGAAGTCCCGCGAAATCCCCTATGCCACGCAGCCCCCAGCCGGCCCCCAGGCGAGCGAGCACGAAGTGGAAAAACCGATTAGCAAACCAGAAGCCGACCGCGAAGAGCAGACCGAGGTAGACGACGTGGCGCAGGATGTGGTTGAGCACGTAGTGGCCGAGCTCGTGCCCCATCACCGCGAGCACTCCCTCGGCCGGGCAACGGTTCAGGAGGTTGTCGTTGAGCGAGACGCGGATCGTGCCGAAGGCGCCGCTGACGTTGGCGCTGACCCGCTTGGTCTGACGCGAGGCGTCGAACTGGTAGACATGCTCCGCCGGCACGCCGTTGGCGCGAGCCAGCGAGAGAATGGGGTCCCGCACCGTGGCTTCGTCGATCGTCGTGTAGGTGTTGAAGAGCGGCGCGATAAACACCGGCGCGAGCATGATGAAGAAAACCAACAGAAAAGGAGTCGCGACCGACGCCGCGATCCACCACCGCGCCTGATAACGACGGATGCCCGCGTAAAGCAGCGCGAGGAGCGGCGGCACGATGACCAGGGAAACCAGGCCGCCCATAAGGTGGTCGCCGGCCCAGGAACCAAGAGTCTGGTTGGACATCCGGTAGGCGTGCTCGCGCCAGTAACCCTCGTAAAAGTCCAGGGGCAGCTTCAGCACGGCCATCAGGAGGCAGAATACGGTCATGAACAGCCATCCCTGGGCAAAGGGGCGGCGCGACCAATGTTCGGCCCGGTCCCGCAAACGCCGCGCGAGGCCCGTCCGAAGCAGGAGCCAGCTGGTGAGTAGCGTGAAGCCGAGCTCAACGAGCAGAAGCCAGTAACCGCCCTCGTAGTAGGCATCCGACCGCGCCCGGGCCTCGGGCGAAAGGCGCGCCACATAGGCTTCGGTGGCGGCGACCGGATCGAAGCCTGTCTCGGCGGCATTCGCAAGGCCGAGGCAGAGGAGGGAAACCGCGAGGAGCGCGCCGCAGCGCGCCGGAGGAGGCAGGCGAGTCATGCGTCCGGCCCTAATGCGGGCCCGCAGGGGCGGCAAACGCGAAACCGGCGGTCCGCCCGGGGACGACAATTACATCGGCGTTGCAATTCACCGGCTCCGCCGAAACGCGCCCTTTACAATCCGCGGATAGTGTCTCCGCCAGTCGGATACGTCATCCCGACGGCATCCCGCCCAACCCCCGAAATCGGAGCCCACGCCCCATGAAAACTCCCGTCACCCGGTTCGCCCTCGCCACCGCCCTGCTCGCGGTGCTCGCCGCCTCGCCCTCCCTCACCGCCCAGACCGGCCCGCGCGGTCCGCAAACCCTGTTCGGCCCCGCGTTCGGCCCCGGCCCGAACGCCCGCCCGCAACCCAACACCGCCCCGGCCGTGGCGGTGAACAACAGCGTGACCCGCTGGAACCAGATCGCGATCGACGCCAGCGGCCTCGACCACACCCCGGTGGCCACCGGCGAGACCCGCACCTACGGTGAGCAGCTCGGGCCCTGCCGCGCGAGCCGCGCCATCGCCATGACCCAGGTCGCCGTCTTCGAGGCCGTGAACGCCCTCGCGCCGCGCTACCAGAGCGCCCATGGGATCGCCCGCGCCGCCGCCGGCACCTCGCGCTCCGCCGCCATCGCCCAGGCGGCGCGCGACACCCTCGCGGCTCTCTTTCCATCCCAAACCCCACGCTTCGACACCTTCCTGGCCGAGGACCTCGCCCGCATCGCCGACGGCGCGGCCAAGACGCGTGGTATCGCCCTGGGCCGCGCGACCGCCGCCGCCGTGGTCGCCAGCCGGGCCAACGACGGCTCCGCCCAGACCGAAGCCCTCGTCGGCGTGGATTACTTCCCCAAAGCCGAGGCCGGCAAATGGCAGCAGGACCCGATCAGCCTCAGCCCGGTCGCGCTCGGACTACATTGGGGCAAGGTGAAGCCCTTTGTCATGACCTCGGGCGACCAGTTCCGCCTGCCCCCGCCCCCCGCGCTGGATTCGGTCGAGCACGCGCAGGCCTACGTCGAGGTAAAGCGCCTCGGCGGCGACGGCACGCACACCCCCACCGAGCGCGGCGCCGAGGGCACCGAAATCGGCACCTTCTGGGCCTACGACGGCACGCCCAGCCTCTGCGCGCCGCCCCGCCTCTACAACCAGATCGCCCGGACCATCGCCGCCGCCCGCCGCACCGACGAGACCGAGCTCGCCCGCCTGCTCGCCCTGCTCAACGTCGCGATGGCCGACACCGCCATCGCGGGATGGGAGACCAAGTGGTTTTATGAGGTCGAACGCCCCATAACCGCGATCCGCCGGGCCGAGGCCGACGGCAACATCGACACCGTCGCGGATACGACCTTTCACCCGCTGGGCGCCCCCGCCAGCAACCTGAGCGGGCCGAACTTCACCCCGCCGTTTCCGGCCTATCCGTCGGGCCACGCCGCGTTCGGGGGCGCGTTGTTCCAGACCCTGCGCCGCTTCTACGGCACCGACGCCATCGCCTTTTCCTTCGTCTCCGACGAATACAACGGCGTGACGACCGACAACTCCGGCGCGGTCCGGCCCCGGGTGGAGCGTAGTTTTGCTTCGCTGTCCCAGGCCGAGTTCGAAAACGCCTACAGCCGCGTCTACCTCGGCATCCACTGGCTCTACGACGCGACCGGCGGCATCGAACAGGGCAACAACGTGAGCAACCACGTGTTCGACCGGCTCTACCGCCCCCTGGCCTCCGCGCGGCGCTGAAACGCCGGCCGCTCCTTCCGACCCCCGGGCCGGTCTTCGGGTGGGTATCGCCTCGGCGACCACCCCGGGACCGGCCCGTTCCGCGTTTTGGGGCCGGGCGGGAAGGGGCGCTTGCGTCGGCATCTGTTTGCAGACGGCGCCTGCTTGCCCGTCGTGGCGGTCGCTTCCGTGCTAGTCGCCGTCGTCCGCCTCCAGTCCCGACCCAGCCCGGGCTTCCCCTCCCGCCCGTCCTTCCCCAACGTCATCCTCACCTTTTCCCTTCACCTATTTCTCCATGAGCCTCCCCCTCAAACCCGCCAAATCCACCGTCTTCGACCAGATCTCGCTCGGCGAGGTCATGCTCCGCCTCGATCCCGGCGAGGGCCGCATCCGCACCGCCCGCAGCTTCACCGCCTGGGAAGGCGGCGGTGAATACAACACCTCCCGCGGCCTGCGCAAATGCTTCGGCCTGAAGACCGCGGTCTGCACCGCCTTCGTCGACAACGAGGTCGGCCACCTGGTCGAGGACTTCATCATGCAGGGCGGCGTGGCCACCGATTTCATCAAATGGCGCGAGGACGACGGCATCGGCCGCACCGTGCGCAACGGCCTGAACTTCACCGAGCGCGGCTTCGGCATCCGCGGCGCCGTCGGCAACCCCGACCGCGGCAACACCGCCGCCTCGCAGATCAAGCCCGGCGATTTCGACTGGGACCACATCTTCGGCCAGCTCGGCGCCCGCTGGTTCCACACCGGCGGCATCTTCGCCGCCCTCTCCGCCTCCACCGCCGAGGCCACCATCGAGGCGGTGAAGGCCGCCAAGAAACACGGCGTGATCGTGTCCTACGATCTCAACTACCGCCCCTCGCTGTGGAAAACCATCGGCGGCCTGAAAAAGGCGCAGGAGGTCAACCGCGAGATCGCCCGATACGTCGACGTGATGATCGGCAACGAGGAGGACTTCACCGCCTCGCTCGGCTTCGAGGTCAAGGGCGTCGACCACGCCAACAACCAGGGCGCCATCGAGCTCGACGCCTTCAAGGCCATGATCGAGACCGCCGTGAACGAGTTCCCCAACTTCAAGGTCGCCGCCACCACCCTCCGCCACGTCCACACCGCGACGGTCAACGACTGGTCGGCCATCCTCTGGCACGACGGCCAGTTCTACGAGAGCAAGGCCTACCCGAAGCTCGAGATCCTCGACCGCGTCGGCGGCGGCGACAGCTTCGCCAGCGGCCTCCAGTTCGGCTTCCTCGAGTTCAACGACCCGAAGAAGGCGGTCGACTACGGCGCCGCCCACGGCGCGCTCGCCTCGACCACCCCCGGCGACACCTCCATGGCCACCCGCAAGGAGGTCGAGAAGACCATCGGCGGCGGCGGCGCCCGCGTGGTGCGCTGAGCCCGGCCCTTCCCTCCCCCGCTCGATTCCGGCCGGCATGCGCCCGAGGCGCGGCCGGCCGTTTGTTTTGCAGGGTCGCGCGCCCGCGCGGCCCGTTGACGCCCACGCGAACGCACGCAGGCTCGACCGCATGGCCCGTTCCCGCCCCTCCCTCCCCGTCGCCGCGGCCCCCGCCGTATCCGTCACCTACTACATCGAGGTGTATTCCTCCTGGTGCCACTGGGCCGAGCCGGCCTGGGCCGAACTGCGCGCCCGCTACGCCGGCCGGGTGGACTTCGACTGGCGGGTGGCCCTGATGCGGCCGGAGGATTTCCCGGCAGACCGCGCGCAGTGCGATTGGTTCTACCGCCGCAGCGGCACGCTGGCGGCCTCACCGGTGATGCTGAACTCCGGCTGGCTCGAGGACGACCGTTCCGCCTACACCACGCCCAATCTGGTCGCGGAGGCGGCACGCGATTTCCTGCCGCCCGGCGACGACCGCGCGCGCCTCGCCCTCGCCCGCGCCGCGCTGCTGGAGGGCCGTCGCCTCGGCGAACCCGCCATCGCCGCGCTCGTGGCCGCCGCCGCGACCGGCGGAGCGGTCACCGCCGCCCGCCTGCGCGCCGCCGCCACCTCCGACGCGGTGCGCGCCCGGGTGCAGGCGTCCACGGCGGAGTTTTTCGCCCACCGGATCGCCCAGCGCCCGGCCTTCGTGCTGGAAAGCGCCATCGGGGACAAAATCGTGCTGTCCGGGGTCTGGCGCCTCGCCCCGCTCGCCGCCGCCCTCGACGCCCTTCTGACCGACGCCGACGCCTACGCCTCGCACCGCGCCCACCACGGCCCGCCACCCGCCTGAATCCCCCGGAAGGATATCCCAGCGCCTCCCTCGGTCTAGGCGGCCCCGTGCCACCCGGTGACTCTCATGATCATTAAATTACTTAAATTTATGATCTTATGAAAACACAAGGCATCCTGCTCCGCGCCGGGGCACGCTTTCGCTTCCCCCTTGGCGGACGCTGCTTCATGGTCTCGCGCCCCTCGCCTTGAACGCCACCTCGTCTCACCCGCCCGGCCCGCACGGCGCCTCGCCCTTGGTTCCGCCGGACAATCCGGTCCGCGCCGCCGCCCAAGCCCGCAAACGCGACCTCGCCACCAATTTTCGCCTCTGCACCAGCGAGGGCGTGGTCGCCACCCCGCTGGTCATCATGACCCTGCCGGTCAACGTGGTGCTCGCGGCGCTCTTCACCAAGTCGCTCGCCCTGCCGAACCAGACCATCGGCGTCATCACCGCCCTGCCCTTCGTCTGCAACTGCCTCCAGGTCGGTCTCTCCCCGCTGCTCTCCCGTTGGTTCGCGGCCAAGACCACCACCATAGTCGCCTCTTCCCTCCAACTTCTGTCGTGGGTCTTTTTCGCCGGCATTCTGAATTTCCTGCCGGCCGACGACCCCGCCCGGGCCGGCCTGATGATCGGCGTGTGGTTTTTTGTCTCCAGCTTCTGCGGGTCGATCACCGGCGTGTCGTGGAGCGCCTGGATCCAGGAATGGGTGCCCGCCCGCTTGCGTGGAAAGTATTTCGGCCGTCGCAACCGCATCTGCCAGATGTCGAATTTGGCCTTCCTGCTCCTGAGCGGCTGGGTCCTGGCGGCCTGGGACTACGCCCGTCCCGCCTTCCAGCTGATCATCGCCTTCGCGGTGCTGCTGCGCGCCCTGTCCATCCTCTGGCAATACCGGATGCCGACCCAGGCGACCGACATCCCGGCGGTGCGCGCCGCCGGCCTCGCCGCCCAGTTCCTCACCCTGCGCCGCGCCAGGTCCTACCTGTGGTTCATCGTTTTCGGCGCGTCCTGGGCCTTCGCGGCGAATTGTTTCGGGCCGTTTTATCACGTGTTCATGTTCAAGGAGCTCGCCCTGTCCGCGCTCGAAGTGAGCCTGCTGTCGGTCTGCGGCGCGACCGGCGCCGCGCTGTCCATGCCGGGCTGGGGACAACTGCTCGACCGCTTTGGCAACAAGTCGGTGATGACGGTCTCGCTGGTGCTCTGGCAGCTCTCGAATGTCTTCTGGTGCTTCGTGAACCCGGCCAACCGCGACTGGCTCTACCCGCTCTGGTTCTTCGGCGGCCTGACCAACGCGGGCTTTTTCCTCGGTCAATTCACCCTGCTGCTGAAACTCATCCCCGTGCCGGCCCGCAACCTCGCCATCGGCCTGAACCTCGCGGTCACCTCCGTCTTCGCCGCGATCGCCCCGGTGATCGGCGGCCTGATCCTCGACTGGGCCCAGGCCCGCTGGACCGGCCAGGGCATAGCCGTGTATCACCTGTGTTTCATCGCCCAGCCCGTGCTCGCCCTCGCCGCCGCCTGGCTCCTGCTCAAGGTCCAGGAACCCGCCGCCGCCCCCCTGACCCACGTGGTCGGCGCGATGCGCAACGTGCGCACGCTCGCGGCGCTGTCGGGCGTGTCCTTCCTCTCTCAATACGTCTTCTACCGCGCCCCCCGCCGCCCCCGGCGCTGACCCCGGTCCCGCCCGCCGCGCCATGCCCGCCCCCACCGTCCTCACCCTGACCGCCAACCTGCTCGCGGAGACCACCTTCGTGTTGCCGGCCGCGCCCGCCCTCGGCCACACCCAGCGCGCGGCCGCCAGCTCGTTCCAAGCCGGCGGCAAAGGCCTGAACGTGGCCAAGATGCTCGCGCGCCTGGGCACCCCCGCCCTCGCCCTCGCCGCCGCCGGCGGACCGGCCGGCGACCAGTGCCGTGCCTGGGCCGCGGTGCAAGCGTGGCCGATCGAGCTCCTGCCCACCGGCACCCCCACCCGAACCGGCCTGGTGGTGCGTGGTCCCGAACCCGCGGCCCCGGCCGAGACCACTTTCCTCGGTCCCGACGTTCCGCTTTGCGCGGACGCCTTCGCCGCCCTGGCCGCCCGGGTGGAAAACGCCCCGACCGGCACCGTCGTGGCGCTTTGCGGCAGCGTGCCCGGCTGGGCCTCGCCCGCCGCCGCCCCGCTCCGCGCCGCCCTCGCCGACCGAGCCCGGTCCGGCCGGCTCGTGGTCGACACCTACGGGCCGCCCCTGGCCGATCTGGCCGCCCTGCCGGCCGAGTTGATCAAGATCAACGCGGACGAGTTCGCCGCCCTCGCCGGGGTCGATGCCGCCGCCGACCGCCACGCCGCGCTCGGGGCCTTCGCCGCTCGCCACCCCGCCCGGGCCTGGATCGTGTCCGACGGCCCGCACGCCGTCCACCTCGCCCGCGCCGGGCACCCGGTGTTCACCCTCACGCCGCCCCCCGTGCGGGAAATCTCCGCCACCGGCAGTGGCGACGTGCTGCTCGCCGCCCTGGTCCACGGTCGCCTCGCCCTCGGTCGCGACTGGCCCGAGGCCCTCGCCTACGCCCTCCCCTTCGCAGCCGCCAACGCGGCCCACCCCGGGGTGGCCGAGTTTGATTTGCCCCCCACGGAACTTGCCCCCGGACTGGCGACTCCCACCCTTTCGCCATGAAACGCATCATCGCCATCGTCGTTGTCCTCCTGTTGCTCCTCGTCGGCTACCTCGGCTGGAGCTCCTACAAGTCCCGCCAAAGCGATACCGCCCGCAGCCTTGATGCCGGTCGCCAGGCCGCCGCCGACGGTTCCGACGCGGAACGCCTCGCCGCCGAGCAGAAAGCCGCCGCCCAGGCCGCCGAGGCCGCCCGCCTCGCGGCCGAGCAAGCGCGCCTCGCCGCCGAAAATGCCGCCGCCGAGGAAAAGCGCCTGCGCGACGCGGAGGCCGCCGCCGCCGCCGAGCGCCTCGCCGCCGAGGAGGCCGCCCGCAAGGCCGCCGCCGAACACGCCGCCGCCCTCGCGGCCCAGAAGGCCGCCGCCGACGCCGAGGCCGCCCGCCTCGCCGAACAACGCGCCCGCGACGCCGCCGAGGCCGAAAAGGCCCGCCTCGCCGCCCTCGAAAAACTCCGCGCCGACGAGGCCGCCGCGAAGGCCGCCGCCGACCGCGAGGCCGCCCGCCTCGCCGCGCTGCGGCTGCAGGTGGAGCGCGAAGTCGCCCTCACCCGGGCCATCGCCGAGCTGAAGGCCGAACTCGAATCCCGCATCATCTACGCGACCGATTTTAAACGCCGCCCCCACTACAACAAACTGGTCGAGATGACCAACGACGAGATACTCGCCCGTGTGGCCGACCTGAACGCCCAGCTCGCCGCCCTCCAAGCCGCCGTCCCCGCCGCGACCCCCTGATTTCCAACCACGGATTTTACGGATGGGCACGGATTTCCGATCCGTGTTTTCCGTAAAATCCGTGGCTACCAGCTTGAGGCTTAACCCGCCGTCCTGGGCGTGACCGGAAAGGGCTGCGCGGCCACCAGCGGGGGCATCGGGCGCGACGCGAAGACCGTGCCCGGCGGGATCGGCGAACCACGCAAAAACTCGGCCGCCGCCAGCATGCGCCCGCCCGGTTTCTGCAGACGCCGCACCCGCAGCACTCCCGCGCCGGTGGCGATGAGCAAACCCTCCGCGTCCGCGCCCAACACCGACCCCGGCGCGGCCTCCGTGGTCGTCGTTCCGGCCGGGGCGTCGGCCAAGCCGAATTTCAAGGGCTGCCCGCGCCAGTCCACCTGCGCCGCCGGCCAGGGGTTGAGGCCGTTGATCCGGGCGGCAAGGGCGACGGCCGGCACGGCGAAGTCGAGCGCCGCGTCGTCCTTGGTCAGCTTGCGGCAAAAGGTCGCGGCGGCGGCGGCCTGAGGAGCGAAGTCCAAGCCGCCCGCGAGCAGGCGAGGCAGAGCGCGGGCAAGCAGCGGCACGCAGGCGGCGGCGAGTTTTTGCTCGATCTCCAACGCCGTATCGAGCGGCCCGATCGGCACCGCCTCGCGATCCGCCACCGGGCCGGCGTCGAGCGCCCGCACGATGCGCATGAAGGACACGCCGGTTTCCCTCTCGCCCGCCGCGACGGAGCTCTGGATGGGCGAGGCACCGCGATACCCGGGCAGAAGCGAGGCGTGGAAATTGATCGTGCCGAGCGGCGCGGCCGCGATGAAGTCGTCCCGCAGGATGTGGCCGTAGGCCATGACCAGGGCGAGGTCGGGCGGAGCGGCGACATAGGCGGCGCGGACCTCGGGGGTGAGTTTCTCCGGCTGATGGACAGGGAGTCCGCGCTCCAGCGCCCAGCGTTTGATCGCGTTGGCCTGCACCTGCTGCCCGCGCCCCACCGGCCGGTCGGGTTGGGTGTAGACCGCCGTGAGATCGACCAACGCCGCGCCCGCCGGTCCGACCAACCAGTCGAGCAGGGGCAAGGCGATGGCGTCGGAACCAAAAAAAACGGCACGCGGGCGGGACATGTTTTGGGTCGAAGGTCCCATGTCGAAAAGTCGCAAGGTCGGATGCGTCGCGCCGCGGTCGCGCGGCGGCGACCTGCGACCTGGGGCGTTTAGACCTTGAGACCGGCCAGCCACTCCGCGACCTCGTCGCGAAGGGCGGCGAAGGCGCCGTCGGTGGCGGGCTCCTTCAGGCCGTCGAAGAGGGTCCAGTGCTCGACATGCTGGATCGACTCGCCCGGGGCCAGTCTCACCAGCGGGCCGAGGGTCTCGAGTTCGCACATCTTCCCGTTGGTGAAGGTCTCGAAGGCGCATCCATTGTCCGGATACACCGCGCCCGCCACCAGGGCGGCGTGTTTCACGAAGGTCGTGCCCTCGTAGAAATAGGCGGACCAGCCGGGGTAGTTGGTCAGGCCGAGCTTGTGCGGGCGGTCGGCGGCGGCGACGTCGACGCCGAAGTAGTCGCGGTGCAGGTCCCAGACGTCCTCCGAGAGATCGGTGTAGCTCCAGGGCACGAGCGAGTAGGTGGGCAGGAAGTCGCCCTTGGCGTGGTCGCCCTTCGGAAGCAGGGGCACGACGCCGTAGCCGCCGGCGCGGAACATGGTGAGCGCCCAGCAGGCGGTCTCGACCGGCCAGAGGCCGTGGTTGGTCAGGGCGTGGGTCACGCGCACGGTGCGCTCGCCGCGCGCCTCGATCTTGATCGCCTTCTGCAGCCCGGTGAGCGGCTCGACCGGCTGGGCGAGGGCGACGCCGGCCTTGAGGGGCTTGACCGCCAGGGCGTCGTTGTCCGGCTGATACGTGCGCACGCCGTGCTCGGGCGCGTGCCAGAGACGGTGGCCGCCGCGCAGCTTGAAGCCGCTCGGAAACACGGGCTCGTCGGCGCCCATCTCGAGGAAGAGGTTGCCCGCCTTGCCTTTTTTCGAGCGGAAGGAGGTGATGCGCGGTCCCACCCCGGTGGTGACTTCGAGGGCGAACGCGCCGGTTTCGAGGCGGAGGCCGTCGGCCCCATCGATTTCAATCTTCGAGTGTTTCATAGTCAAAAGCCTCGCCCAACCCGGCCGCCTCGCGCGCCTCGCGCACCTTCCACTTCGGCACGCCGGCCAGCTCGTTCTCGAGCCGTTGTTTCTCCAGGATCGCGGCCTTGCCGGTGTAGGGCGTGCCCGGCGTGTGTTTGGGTTTGCCCACCAGATCGAAGTAGACCGGACAGCCGTCGATGCCGAATTCCTTGACCATGCCGGCCTCGAGGTAGCGGCGGTATTGTTCGGACAGCTTGTCCTCGCGGTTGCAGAAAAGTTTGATGCGGAAGGGTCGCACGCCGGTCTGGAGCGCGTAGTAGACGCGGAAGCGCTTGCCGCCGATCGCGGGGGCCGGCACGCGCTCGGCGAGGTCGCCGATCAGGGCGTTCAACTTCGCGGTGGGGATGCGCTTGTCCAGGGCGCGGTTGAGCTGCACGGCGGCGTTGAGCATGCGGTCGACCTCGTATCCACTCATCGCGGACACAAACAGCACCGGCGCGCCGGGGGTGAAAAACAGGCTCGAACGGAGCGAGTTCTCATACTTCACGCGGTATTCGCGCTCGGTCTTGTAGTCGTGCAGGCCGGCCTCGGGGGCGCAGTCGGGGTCGAGTTTTTTGCGGAAGGCGTCCTTCACCACGTCCCACTTGTTGACGATGATGATGATGGGTTTGCGTTCCTTGATGGCCTCGCCCGCGATGGCCTTGTCCTGGGCGGTCACGCCGTCGATGGCGTCGAGCACGAGGAAAACGACGTCGCACTTGTTGATGGCGTCGAGCGAGCGGAGCCGGGAGAAATACTCGACCGGCGAGGCGAGTTTCGTCTGGGCCTTGATGCCGGCGGTGTCGATCAGGCGGAAGGGGTATTCCTTCTGGTTGCGACCGAGAAAGGTGAACGGGATCTCGACCGCGTCGCGGGTGGTGCCCGGGATGTTCGAGACGATCAGGCGATCGCTGCCGAGCAGACGGTTGCTGAGGGAGGATTTGCCGACGTTGGGCCGGCCGATGAAACAGACGCAGAGCGGGGCGGACGGGTCGCGCGCGCCGGGCAGGAGGGGTTTGCCGTTTTCGTCGGTGGTGGGCGGCGGAGCGACCGGGGCGACCTCGGGCGCGGGGCCGAGTTTCTCCAGGATGGCGGTGCGCAGCTCGGCCTCGCCGCGGCCGTGCTCGGCGGAGAAGCGGATGGGCTCGCCAAGGCCAAGGCGGTAGGTTTCGCCGAGGTCGATCTTGTCGTCGTTGAAGTCGGCCTTGTTGACCACCAGCAGCACGTCCTTTTTCCCGCGCCGCAGCATGGTCGCGATCTTCGCGTCGAGCGCGGTCAGGCCGTCGAGCCCGTCGATGACAAAGAGCACCAGGTCGGCCGAGGAGATGGCGAACTCGACCTGGCGCTCGGAGGCGGCGGTCAACTCGGCGGGCGAATCGCCTCCCTTCAGGCCGAGGCCGCCGGTGTCCATCAGCGTGTAGGCCCCGTCCGCCACCGGCGCGGACACCACGTCGCGGGTCACGCCGGGCTGGTCGTGCACGATGGAAATGCGCGACCGCGTGAGCCGGTTAAAGAGGCGGCTCTTGCCCACATTGGGGCGTCCGACGATGGCGACGAGGCGTGGCATAAGGAGAAACCCAACAGACTACGGGCCGGTCGCAAGCCGGCACAAGCCCGGAGCCGCGTCGCGCCGGGAATAGGC
>CAMCHD010000022.1 GCA_945874545.1 Akkermansia muciniphila
CCGTAGGCCTTGAGCACCGGGATGATCTCGCGGACCACGCTCTCGTCGATGATGGTCTCGAGCGCGATCCAGTCCGGATTGCTGAGCGGCGCGATGGTCGGATTACGCAGGGCGGGCAGGCGGGAGATGACGTTGTCCAGCGAGGCGCGCGGCAGGTTCATCTTGAGCCCGACCTTGCTGTGGGCCTCGAGCGCGCCGCGCAGCAGCAGGGCGATGGTCTCGATCTTGCGCCGTTTGGCCGGGTTTTCCCACGAAGCCTTGTTGGCGATGAACTTGGTGTTGGTCTCGAGCAGGGTGTCGACGATGCGGAGCTTGTTCGCCCGCAGGGAGGAACCGGTTTCGGTGATGTCGACGATGGCATCGACCAGGTCGGGCACCTTCACCTCGGTCGCGCCCCAGGAGAACTCGATGTGCACCGGGATGTTGCGCTCGGCAAACCAGCGTTTGGTGGTGTCGACCAGTTCCGTCGCGACGCGTTTGCCGGCGAGGTCGGCGGCGGTCTTCACCGGCGAGGCCTCGGGCACGCAAAGCACCCAGCGGGATTTCAGGGTCGAGGCACGGCTGTATACCAGGTCGCAGACCTCCACCACGTCGGCCTTGTTCTCCTGCACCCAGTCCCAGCCGGTCAGGCCGCAGTCGAAAAACCCATGGTCCACGTAGCGGGCGACCTCCTGGGCGCGCACAAAACGCCCATCGAGCTCCGGGTCGTCGATGGACGGCTTGTAGGAACGCGAACTGGTGGTGATTTTCCAGCCGGCCTTGGCGAAAAGCGCCTTGGTCGACTCCTCGAGACTTCCCTTGGGAAGACCGAGCATAAGAAGCGGTGCGGAGGCGGACATAACGCAACGGAGCGGGCGCGCGTGGGGTGCTTCAAGACTAAAGGAAGCGTGAAAACCCTCCGCCCCGGGACGCCCAAGCATCGTTGCCGGAAAGTCTCCGGGTTGTTTCTTTACAATTGGGATGAAATGTAAAAAGTGCCCCCAGCCCTCGGGACCTCCACCCAAGCACCCACCCAAATCCTCATCCCGCTTCGCATGAGCACGACGCCGCAACCCCTTATCCTGATTGTGGAAGACGAACCGGAGCTGGCGAAACTCATCGCCAGCTACCTGGAGGAGGCCGGAATGCGCACCCAGGTCTGCCACCGCGCCCAGAACGCCCTGCGGTTCCTGAAGGCGAATTTCGCAAATTTATTACTTTTGGACATCACCCTGCCGGATAAGACCGGTTTTGAGCTATTGACCGAGCTTCGTGAGGAAAACGTGCAGATTCCGGTGATCTTTGTGACCGGCAACAGTATCGAGGACAGCAAGGTCCGCGGCCTGGAGATGGGCGGGGACGACTACGTCACCAAACCCTTCAGTTATCCCGAGTTGGTCGCGCGTATCCGGGCGGTTTTACGCCGCGCCGAGAGCAGCGGCGACCTCGCGCTGACCCGCAACGTGTCCGTGTCCGACGAGCCGTTTGATTTTTGCCGGGCCACGATCAATCCGCAGCGCCTGGAAATGACCCTGTCCGACGGCAGCGTGACCAAGGTCGGCCGGAAGGAGATCGGCATCATGGCCCACCTGAAACAACACGAGGGCGAGGTGATTCCCCGCAAGGCCCTCATCCATGCCGTCTGGGGTATGCACGCCAACGTCCGCAGCCGCTCGCTCGACCAGTATATCGTGAAGGTCCGCGACTTCTGCCGCGACAGCCCGGTCGGCGTCGAGGCCCTGCGCACCGTCCACGGGGTGGGCTACATTTTCGATCCCGAAGGCAAACACCGGAACGCCGCCGGCTAGGCCGGCCTCGCCGCCAGCTTTTGGTGGCCAAGCGGGCCCGGGGCGTCTCGCATGGCGGCATGCGCCTCCTGATCTCGAACGACGACGGCATCCGCTCCCCCCTGCTCCACGCCCTGGTGGCCGCGCTCGCCGCCGCCGGTCACGAGCTCTTTGTCGTCGCGCCGCTGCACGAGCAGAGCTGGACCGGCGCGAGCAAGTGTCGCCACCGACCGGTCGCCTCGGCCCGCACCGACCACGGCCTCGGCGCGCCCACCTGGACGGTCGACGGGACCCCGGCCGATTGCGTCAACATCGCCCTCGCCCACCTGCTCCCCGGAGGCGCCGCCGCGCTCGACGGCGTCGTGACCGGAATCAACCTCGGGTTGAACACCACCCTGGGCTTCATCGCCGCCAGCGGCACAATCGCCGCCGCCTGGGAGGGCGCGCTGCACGGTCTGCCCGCCATGGCCTGCTCCCAGGACCTCTCCTTTGAAGAGTGGCGGGCGCTGACCGGCGGCCGGTCTCTCGCCGAACTGCCCGCCGCCCGCGCGACCATAGAGGCCTCGGCCGCCCACGCCGCCCGCCTCGCCGCCGAGCTCCTGCCCGCCACCGGGCCCGGCCGCTTCGTGGTGCACAACCTGAATTTTCCCCGGCCCTGCACCGCCGGCTCGGAGGTGGTCCGCACCGTGCCCGCCCGCGTGATCGTGCCCGGCCTGTTCAGCCCGGCGGCCGACGACGGCACCCACCGGTTCGTGTTTTCCGACGTGATCGACCGCTCGCCGCCCGGTCTGGTGACCGACAAGGCCGCCGTCGCCGCCGGCCGCATCAGCCACGGCATCCTCGACTACACCCGGCTCTGAGCCCCGCCCATGTCCGCCCTCCTCGCCCCCGCCGCCGCCCTGCGCGACGCCGTCGACGCGCTCTCCTTCGGCCCGCCCGTGGCCTGCACCTACAACCCCCTGCGTTACGCCTGGGCCCCGCACGCCGGCTACCTCTCGCGCCACGGCGCCGGCCGCAAACGCGTGGTCTTCCTAGGCATGAACCCCGGGCCCTTCGGCATGGCCCAGACCGGCGTTCCCTTCGGCGAGATCCCCGCGGTGCGCGACTGGCTCGGTATCCAGGAACCGGTGACAAAGCCCGCGCCCGAGCACCCCAAACGCCCCGTGACCGGCTTCGCCTGCGCGCGCAGCGAGGTCAGCGGCCGGCGCCTTTGGGGACTGTTCGCGCAACGCTTCGGCACCGCCGAGGCCTTTTTCGCCGACCACTTCGTGCTCAACTACTGCCCGCTCGTCTGGATGGCGGGGAGCGGCGCCAACCTGACGCCCGACAAGCTGTCCGCCGCCGAGCGCGACGCGGTGGAGGCGCCCTGCCGGGCCCACCTGCGCGCCGTGCTCGATATCCTCCGCCCCGAACACCTGGTGGGCGTCGGAGGCTACGCCGCGAAAAAATTCGCCGAGGTCACGACCGGCGGCGACACCTGGAAAATCACCCAGATGCTCCATCCCAGCCCGGCCAGCCCCGCCGCCAACAAAGGCTGGCCCGCCGAGCCGATTCGCACCCTGGAGCAGGCGGGCATCTGGAAATAAACTCGTATCGGCCCTTCTTATCCGCGCCCATCCGTATCGTCGCGGTCAAAAATCCCTCCGCCCATGATCGAAGTCGAAAATCTCACCCGCGTCTTCCGCACCTACAAAAAGGCCCCCGGCTTCTGGGCCGGCGTGCGCGGCCTGTTCCACCGCGAATTCGAGGAGTTGGCCGCCGCCAAGGACATCTCCTTCTCGATCGCCGAGGGCGAGTTCGTGGGCTTCCTCGGCCCCAACGGCGCGGGCAAGACCACCACGCTGAAGATGCTCGCCGGCCTCATCCACCCGACCTCGGGACACGCCCGCGTCGCCGGGCACGATCCGATCAAACGCGAGAACGCCTACCGTCGCCTCTTCGCGCTCGTGCTCGGCCAGAAAAACCAGCTGTGGTGGGACCTCCCCGCCCAGGAAAGTTTTCTTCTCCTGCGCCATATCTACGCCCTGCCCGCCGACCAATACCAGGCCACCCTCGATGAACTGGTGGATCTGCTCGGCGTGCGCGCGAAACTCGGCACCATGGTGCGTGAACTTTCCCTCGGCGAACGCATGAAGATGGAGCTGATCGCCGCCCTGCTCCACCGCCCGCGGGTCCTGTTTCTCGACGAGCCGACCATCGGCCTGGACGTGGTGTCGCAGAAGGCGGTCCGCGGCTTTCTGCGCGACTACAACCGCCGCCACCGCACCACCATCCTGCTGACCAGCCACTACATGGCCGACATCCAGGAGCTGTGCGACCGCGTCATCGTGATCGACAAGGGGCGCAAGATCTACGACGGCGCCCTGGACCGCCTCGAATCCGCCGGCGGACGAAAAAAAATCGTCCGCTTCCGGCCGCTGACCACGCCCTTTCCCGGACTCGCCGGCCTCGACGGCGGCAAGGTGGTCGAGACGGAGGACGGCGAGATCGTGCTGACCGTGCCCTCGGCCGAGATCGTCGCCCTGACCGGCCGCATCCTCGCCGCCGGACCGGTGGCGGACATCACCATCTCGGACGTGCCGCTGGAGGACGTGATCGCCGAACTCTTCGGCCGCGCCGACACCCCCGCGGTCACCGCGCCGGCAGAGCCAGCGTGAAGGTCGCGCCGAGGCCCGGCGTGCTGCGCAGCGCGATCTCCCCGCCGTGGCGTTCCACGATCTGGCGGCAGATGCGCAGCCCCAACCCCTGGCCGCCGCGCTTGCTGGATTTGAGGGGCTTGGTCAGCGCCACTTTCGCCTCGTCCTCGGGAAAACCCGGGCCGTCGTCCGCGACCTCGACCACCACCCGACCCGCGCGCCGGCCCAGCGTCGCGACCACCGCGTGCGCGCCCGCCTCGAAGGCGTTCTTGAACAAATTCTGAAAAACCCGGTGCAGCTCGTAGCGGTCGCCGGATACAAAGAACCCGTCGGGCTCGCCCTCCGCGACCGCGACACGGAGCTTGGGGCTCTGAAAAAACAACACCGAGTGCACGTGCTCGATCTCGGCCCGCAGGTCGAGCCGCTCCCGCACCGGACGGGCGGCGTCGTTGTAGCGGCAGGTGTGGGCGAGGTGCAGGATGTAGTTGGAGGTCTGCTCGAGTTTCCGCGCGATCCGATCGATCGGCTGCGCCGCCTCGTCGCCGACCGCATGCTTGAGCTGGGAGGTCTCCTGGATGAGCCGCGCGGTGTAACCCATGGTGGAGAAAAGCGCGTTCTTGAGATCGTGCACCATCGAGGCCGAGGCCTCGCCGTAGTCGGCGAGCGAATCCTTCGCCTCCAGCTCCTGCCTCATCAAGGCCAGCGCCCCCTCCATCTCGCGCATGACCGCCGAACGCCCGCGCCGCCGCATCGCCATCTCCATCTCGTGGTGGGCGAGGGTGATGATGTCCGGCGAGTCGAAGGGGACCTGCAAGCAGTGTTCGCCCAGCACCCGCACGTCGCGACCCGCCCCGAGGGCGATCACCGACATGTCCGCATCCGATTCCCGCAGTCCGCGCGCAAGCTCCAGCGGCGTCCGCCCCGTCTCGCGCAGATCGAGCAGGGCGAGGCCAAAACGCCGGCCGCGCAACACCTCGCGGGCCTGCTCCAGGGTCGAGGTGACCACGATGTCGAACTCCTCCTCCAGCCGGCGGTCCACCCCGCCCCGCGCCGTCCCATCGGTCGCGACCACCAGAACGCCCGGCAGATCGGCCGTCGCATCCCGGCCCAGCGTCGCCAGAGCGAACGGGTTCTCGCTCGCGGTCAGCACCGCGTCGGAAAGCCCCGGCGGACGCGAATCCCCCGGCATCATGGGATTTCGGGGCCGAGCCCCGGGACGGCAGACCTCAGCGACGGATTGACCGTCCCCCCGCCCACACGCTGGATGCCTTTTTCCACGGCGATGAAATTTGGAACCACCGCGCTAAAAACGCCCGACCGGCACCGCTGTCAACGCGCCCGTCCGTCCCGGGCTTTATTCAATTCATTTTCATGATCGAAATCCTCATCGCCCTCGGGGCCCTCTCGCTCGGCGCCGTGTTATCCTGGCTCGTTCTGGCGTCCCGCTCCGCCGCCCTGCGCGAGCGCCTGCTCGCCCGCGAGACGGACCTCGCCCGCGTCCAGGCCGATTTGCTCGCCCGCGACGCCGCCCTGGCCGAGGCCCGCCGCGAAGCCGAAGGCGCCCGCGCCTCCTCCGCCGCTCTCCAGGCCACCCTGGCCGCCGAACGCGCCGCCGCCACCGAGAAACTCGCCGCGCTGGGCGAAGCCCAGACCCGCGCGACCAACGAGTTCAAGGCCCTCTCCGCCGCCGCGCTCCAGGCCAACAACGCCGCCTTCCTCGATCTCGCCAAAGAAACCCTCGGCCGCACCCGCCAGCTCGCCGACGGCGATCTCGAAAAACGCCAGCTGGCGATCGACGCCCTGGTGAAGCCGTTGCGCGAGACCCTCGCGCAGGTCGAGGCCAAGATCACCGCGTTCGACCAGACCCGCGCCGCCTCCGCCGCCGCCCTCGGTCAGCAACTCCAGACCCTCGCCCAGTCCCAGACCACCCTGCAATACGAGACCGCCCGGCTCTCCACCGCGCTGCGCTCGACCACCACCGCCGGCACCTGGGGCGAACTCCAGCTGCGCCGCGTGGTCGAGCTCGCCGGCATGAGCGCCCACTGCGATTTCACCGAACAATCCTCCGTGACCACCGAGGACCGCCGCCTGCGGCCCGACCTGCTCGTGCGCCTGCCCGGCGGCCAGCAGATCGTGGTCGACGCCAAGGCCCCGAACGAGGCCTACCGCGAGGCCGCATCCGCCCCGGACGAGGTCACCCGCGCGCAGAAACTCGCCGAACACGCCGCGAAGGTGCGCGGTCACGTCGACGCCCTCGGCGCCAAGGCCTACTGGGAGCAGTTCCAACCCTCGCCCGAATTCGTCGTGCTGTTCCTGCCCGGCGACCAGTTCCTCGCCGGCGCGCTGTCCGCCGACCCCGAGCTCCTCGAGCGCGCCATCCTGAAAAAGGTCCTGCTCGCCACCCCCGCCACCTTGATCGCCCTGCTCAAGGCCGCCGCCTACGGTTGGCGCCAGGAAACCGCCTCGCGCAACGCCGAGGAAATCTCCGCCCAGGCCCGCGAGCTCTACGACCGCGTGGCCGGCTTTGTCGAACACCTGGTCAAGATCGGACCCGCCCTCGACACCGCCGCCAAGGGCTACAACGCCGCCATCGCGTCGTTCGAGACCCGCGTCCTGCCCGCCGGCCGCCGCCTCGGGGAACTCGGAGCCAAGGGCAACAAAGAGCTGCCCGCCTCTCTGCCCACCGCCGACCTCCCCACCCGCGACCTCGCCAAACGCGCCTGAAGCCGGCGACCGGGCCGGGAAACCGGGCTTGGCTTACCCTGGCCGCCCGCCTAACACCGCGCGCCAGCGCCCGCTCTCCGGCGCGGCCGCTTCATGTCCCGCCTCCACTTCACCCTCGAAAAGACCGCCCCCGGCTCCAAGGCCCGCGCCGCCCGCTTCCGCACCGCCCACGGCGAGGTCCGCACCCCCGTCTTCATGCCCGTGGGCACCCAGGCGACGGTGAAAAACATGACCGTGGAGGGCCTGCGCGCCCTCGACGCCCAGGTGCTGCTGGCCAACACCTACCACCTCCTGCTCCGCCCCGGTCCCGCCGTGTTCAAGAAATTCGGTGGCATCCACCGCTTCATGAACTGGGACCGGCCGGTGCTGACCGACTCCGGCGGCTTCCAGATTTTCTCCCTGCCCCACTCGCGTCGCATGACCGAGGAAGGAGCCCACTTCCGCAGCTACGTCGACGGCGAGGCGTGTTTCCTCTCCCCCGAGACCAGCATCGGGATGCAACGCGCCATCGGCAGCGACATCATGATGGTGCTCGACCAGTGCATCCCGTCCACCGCCCCGCAAGACGAGACCGAGGCGGCCATGCACCTGACCCACCGCTGGGCCGAGCGTTCGCTGCGCGCCCGCGGTGACTCGCCCCAGGCCCTTTTCGGCATCGTCCAGGGCGCCTGCCACCGCGACCTGCGCAAACGCAGCGCCGAGTTCCTCCGCGCCCTGCCCTTCGACGGCCTCGCCATCGGCGGCCTCGCGGTCGGCGAAACCCACGCCGAGCGCTACGAATTCACCGACCTCGCCACCGACCACCTCCCGGAAAACCTGCCGCGCTACCTCATGGGCGTGGGCACACCGCTCGACATCCTCGAGGCGGTGCACCGCGGGGTGGACATGTTCGATTGCATCATCCCCTCGCAACTCGCCCAGCGCGGCACCGCGTTCACCTCCCACGGCAAGATCCACTGCCGCCGCGCGGTGTATAAATTCTCCGAGGAACCGCTCGACGCCCGTTGCGACTGCCACACCTGCCGCACCCACCCGCGCGCCTACATCCACCACCTGATCAAGAGCGACGAGACCCTCGGCTGGCAGCTGCTCGCCCACCACAACATCGCGTTCTATCAGCGCCTGATGGCCGAGATCCGCGCCGCCATCTTCGACGGCACTTTCGCCGCCTACCACGCGCGGCAACGCCTGGAGCTGTCCCGCGACGACGAGGCCAACCCGCCCGTGCACCCCGCCCCGGCCAAGATCCGCCGCGCGCCGCGGCTCGGCGACTACGAGATCCAGACCTCGCCGCAGGGCTTTTCCAGCATCCGCCAGCTTAGCTCCGGCGAGGTCATGCACTCCGTGTCCGCGCCCGCCGACGAGGCCGAGCGGCTCTACGTCGCGCAGTCCCGGCTGGGCGAACGCCTCCGCCGTCGGGACGAAACGGATACGGAGCCGCTGGTGGTCTGGGACGTCGGTCTCGGCGCCGCCTCGAACGCGATGGGCGCGCTCCAACGCGCCGAGGCGGAACTCGCCGCCGCCGGCGCGGCCGGGACGCGTCCGCTGCAAATCGTGAGTTTCGAGCGCGACCTCGATCCGCTCGAACTCGCCGCGCGGCACGCCTCGCATTTCCCCCACCTCCGCCACCCCGCGCCCCACGCCCTCCTGCGCGACGGCTTGTGGCGCCGTGCCGACGGACAAATCGAGTGGCGCCTGCTGCGCGGCGATTTCCTTGAACTTTTCGCCGACGCGCCCGCACCCGACCTCGTTTTCTACGATCCTTTTTCCAGCAAGACCGACACCGCGTTGTGGCAGGCCGACGTGTTTGCCCGCCTGCACCGGCACTTCCGCCCTCGTCCCGCCACGCTCTACACCTACTCGGCCGGCACCGGGGTGCGCGCCGCGCTGCTGCATGCGGGCTTTTATGTGGGCGAGGGCGTGGGCACCGGCCCGAAGGCCACCACCACCATCGCCTACGGCACCCGCCCGGACGCCCAGGACGCCGCGCGTCTGCTCGGCGCCGAATGGCTCGCACGCTGGCGCCGCAGCGGCTCGAAGTTCCCCGCCGGGCTCGCCTCCGCGCTCCGGATCGAGTTCGAGCGTTCGATCGAGGAGCATCCGCAGTTCGCCGCGACGCTCGGCGGCGAGGTCAATCCCGGGTGATCACACCGCTTTTCCGGTTATTCCCCGGATTCTGATCCACCAGTCCGGCGGGAGGGATCACCTCGAAACGAACAACCAACCCATCGGCTTCCGCCAGCACCGCAGGGTCGACCGGCACCGCGATACCCATCGATGCGCCCGCCGCGAGGGCGGGCACGGTGTAAGCTCGCGGTTCGCCGCCGGCGCCCGCCGCGAGAGTGAGTCCGTCGAGGGTCTGCGCGCCCTGGTTTTGCACCACGACGGTAACCGTGCCGCGCGCCGGGTCGTAGGTCTGGCTGGTGAGGGCGGGGTCCACCCGCGATTTGTCGCCGCGCGCCAGGGCCCAGCCCAAGTTCACGCTGCCGTTCCCATAATCCGGATCGGCGCCGGCCGCGCCGCCGTCGTTGGCGTGGGTGGTGAGCACGTCGGCGGCCTGGAGCGGAGTCAGGCCGGGGGAGGCGGACAACACCGCCGCGATCGCGCCCGACACCACCGGCGCGCTGGCCGAGGTGCCGCTGAAGTTCACCCGCGTGCCGCCAAGACCGGCGGTCTGCACCGCGTAACCCGGCGCGGTGAGCTGGAGGCTCGGGCCGGAGTTGGAAAAAATCGCCTGATGACCGGCCGCGTCCACCGCGCCGACCGAGACCACGCCCGGGTAGGCGGCGGGCCAGGCGAGTTGCGCGGCCTGGTCGTTGCCGCTGGAGGCCACGACGGCCGCACCGGCGGCGAGCGCATACTCCACCGCCTCGCCGAGCACGGCATTGGTGGCGTAGCCGCCGAGGCTGATGTTGATCACCTGGGCGCCGGCGTCGACCGCCGCGAAGATGCCCTGGGCGAGCGCAAAGGCGTCGCTCGCCCCGTCCACCCCGGTCACGCGAATGCTGAGCACCTCGGCCGCGGGCGCGACCCCGCGGGCGTCGGCCGAGGCGCCGGCCGCCAGCGCGGCGACGGCGGTGCCGTGCCGTCCGTCCTCCCCGCCGCCGACCACGCCGTAACCGATATCCAAATACCGAAGGCGGGTGCCGAGGGTGGCGTCGGCGGCGCTGCCGCCGTCGAGCACCGCGATGGTCACGCCCGCGCCCCAGCCGGCGTTGTCACCCTCCACCCCGAGGGCGGCGAGCAGGCCCGCGCCCACCGGGGCGCCGACCCGCGCCGACCGCGCCTCGGCGGCGGGCGGGTTGGCGGCCAGGATCGGGTTGATGGTCACGCCCGCGTAGTCGTCCGCGTGGGCACCGAGCTCGGAGACGAAGGCGGCGTAGTCGCCCACCCGCACGCGCACGGCATTGAGGGCGTCGAGCCGGCCCAGCACGGTGAGGCCGGCGGCGGCGGCGCGCGCGAGAAAGGCCCGGCGCGCGGCCTCGTCTTTAAACGTCAAAACCGCCTCGTCGGCGCGCACGTGGGCGCGGGTGAATTTCTTGCGCAGCACCGCCGCGAAAGCCTCGCGATCGTCGGCGTCGAGTTCGTCCGGCGAGAGCGCCGCCTCGGGCCCCGCAACGGTGGGAGGCACGGCCCTTTCAGGGGCGGTCGCAGCCGCTGCCGAAGGCGTCCGTCCAGCGCCGACGCACCCGCGCACCCCGAGCACCGCCAGACTCGCGGCCAGCAGGGCGGACAAGGCGAGACCGGGGGAAGCTTTGCGTTTCATGAGATGGAGCGAAGGCTGAACGACGGCCGTTCAATCGAAAGGACGTTATCCGGGCCCTTGAAGTTACTCGCTCAAGCCTGCTGGCTACGTGGCGTCGTGAGAAGCCCCGCCTCCCCCACCCCGCCGGTCGCCTGCACGTTGGCGATCAAGGCGATTCCGAACGCGCCACGCGACGAGGTCTGCGGCTGGCTGGGCGATGCCTTAAAAGTCAAGGTCCACGCGCCGCCCGTCGAGGGACGCGCCTCGGTCGCGTTGTGCGAGTTTCTGGCCGAAGCGCTCGGATTGCCGCATCGCGCGGTGACGGTGCGCCACGGGGAATTGTCGCGCCAGAAGGTGCTGCGCATCGAGGGACTCGACCTCGCGGAGGTGCGCCGCCGGCTCGGGGTTTGACCGGACGGACGCGATCAGCGGGCGGACGCCGCCGGGCCGGCGTAAAAAGGCACGAGGGTCTGGAGGTGGCCTTGGATGATGGTCGAGATGGTCGCGCCGGGGAGGGTTCCCTTGTGCAGCTCGAAGATCGCGACCAGCAGGGCGAGTTCGATGTCCACCTTGCGCGGGCTGGTCACCTTCATCTCGCGCAGGAGTTCCAGGGCCTTTTTTTCGGCCTGCTTGTAATCGAGGAAATTTTGGTCGGTGGGCTGGGCGCTCATAGGCCAAGAGCTCCCTCCCCGTCGGGCCGGGTCAAGACCCGTCTCGGCGGCTCACTTGCCGGTGCGGACGCGAAGGGCGGCGACGCGCGCGGCAACCTCAGCCTCCACCGCCACCTCGTCGACGCCAAGCACCCGACCTCCCCTCGCGACCTCGCGACCGCCGACATGGACCGTTTCGATGTTGGCGGAACTGCAGGCAAAAACCAGAGTGGCCGCCGGATCCCAGATCGGCCCGGTGGCGGGTGAAGCCGGGTTCACGACCAAAAAGTCGGCGAACTTGCCCGGCTCGAGGCTGCCGACCCAACGCTCGACCCCAAGCACACGGGCGGTGGCCAAGGTATGAAGGCGAAGCATATCGATCGGCTGCAGCCCCTTGGAATTTTGTCGGCGCATGCGCAAGGCATAGAGCCCGAGTCGCACGTTTTCAAAAGGATCGGCGATATCCGCGCTGGCGGCACCATCGACCCCCATGCCGACCTTGAGGCCGGCGGCGAGATAACCCTCGATGTCGGACAAACCCGAGCCGAGCCGGCCGTTGGACAACGGGTTCCAGATCATGGCCGCGCCCGCCTCCGCCGCCTCCTTCACCATCGCCGTATCGGGGTGGATAAAGTGGGCGTAGGATCGGCCCGGGCCAACCCCGCCGGCATCGCGGACCATGGGCCATTTGGCGCGTTCCGCCACGACGGTATCCGACGCCTCAAGGTAGTGGATTTGCGCGCCGAGACCATGCCGGGCGGCCAGGGCGAACTCGCGCCGCAAGAGCTCGCCGTCGGAATGGACGCCAAGCGCGTTCACCGCGAACGCCAGCAAGGACCGCTCCGGTGCCGGAACGGCGCGGGCAAGCAAAGGCTGGAGCCGCGCCTCCCAGGTGGCGTCGTCGACCGTGCGATCATTCACCCAGGCAAAGACAAACCGCTGCGGCAACGCCTCGGACGCGGCGAGTTGCTCGACATAGATTTCGTAACTGCCACCGATGGACTGAGAATGGTTGTAGGTCGTGGTGACGCCGTGGCGGAGCTGGTCGAGCGCACCGTGACGGGTGAAGGCGGCGAAATCTCCTTCCACGAAAAACTTGCCGTAGGTGCGATGCAACGCGTTCAGCCACGGGTAAAGTTCGCCGTCGGCCGCGATGCCCCGAAAGGCGCTTTGCCAGAGGTGACTGTGGCCGGAGACAAGACCCGGCAGGATGATACGACCGGTCAGATCGACCCGCCGCGCATCGGCCAAACCCGCCGTGGCGGCCGGCGGCTCGAACCCGGGACCGGCGGCGAGCACAAAGCCGTCCGCCGACACCAGCAGATGCCCCGGCTCACGCGGCCCTGCGACGCCGTCCGCCAGGGTGAAGACCCAGGCGCCGGTGTAGAGCGTGGCCGGGGCGGCGGTGTCGCAACGCCCCGCGCTCACCACGCCGGTGGCCAGCAATACGGTGACAAACCATCGGGCCGGGCGACACTGGGCAAAAAGAGACGGTAACATGCCCGCCGGAAAGCAGACACGATACCAGCCCGGGCGCGCCGCGCGGTGCTTTTGTCCGCAAGCCGACCTCGCGGGCCGCCCCGACGGCCGATTAGCCGACGCGGCCGGATTTTTTGAGACTTTCCTCGTGCCGAATGTCCTGGGCGTCGCTGAGGAACACCATCTCCTCGGCGATGTTGGTGGCGTGGTCGGCGATGCGCTCGAGGCCTTTGCTGATGAACATCAACTCGAGGGCGCGGGTGATCGTGCCGGGTTGCTCGATCATGTAGCTGCTGAGCTCGCGGTAGAGCTGGCGATTGATGGCATCGACCTCCAGGTCCCGCTTCACCACCGCGATGGCTTTGGTGCTGTCGGCATGGATAAAACAGTCGAGCGCCTCGCGCAGCATCTCGATCGAGATCGTGGCCATGCGCGGGATGTCGACGTAGGGCTTGAGCGGGGGCTCGCCGGCGAGGCGGATCGCGCGTTTGGCGATGTTGGTCGCCTCGTCCCCCACGCGCTCGAGATCGTGGGAGGCTTTCATACCGACAATGACGAGGCGCAACTCGGTCGCGACCGGCGCGCGCAGGTTCATGTAGCGGATGGCCTCGGTATCGATGGCCTTTTCGAGGTCGTCGAGCTCGTCGTCGGCGGCGATGACGCGCTCCGCGAGCTTCACGTCGCCGGTGACCAGGGCCTGGAGGGCGTCGCGCACCTGACGCACCGCCACCTCTCCCATGCGGAGCAGGTCGGAGCGGAAGGTTTCCAGTTCGGAATCGAAGAAGCGTTTCATTTTAAAGAATCTAGAAGCGAGGAGTTAGAAGCTAGGAGAAGAGAAATCCGTCTTCTAGATTCTAGCTCCTAGATTTTGGATTCCCGGCGGCCGCCCGTTCATCAGCCGAAACGCCCGGAGACGTAGGCTTCGGTCTGCGGGTTCTTCGGATTCATAAAGATATTATGCGTCTCATCAAACTCGATGAGTTTGCCCATATAAAAAAAGGCGGTGCGGTCCGAGCAACGCGCCGCCTGTTGCATCGAGTGGGTGACGATGATGATGGTGAACTGCTTTTTGAGCTCGTGAATGAGCTCCTCGACCTTCGCCGTCGCGATGGGGTCGAGCGCCGAGCAGGGCTCGTCCATCAGGATGACCTCGGGCTCGACCGCGATGGTGCGGGCGATGCAGAGGCGTTGCTGCTGACCGCCGGAAAGCCCCAGGCCGGATTCGTGCAGGCGGTCCTTCACCTCGTCCCAGAGCGCGGCGCCGCGCAGGGACCGTTCGACCACCTCGTCGAGCTTGGTCTTGCTCTTTACGCCCTGAATCCGGAGGCCGTAGATGATGTTTTCGTAGATCGACTTGGGGAAGGGATTGGACTTCTGGAAAACCATGCCGACCCGTTTGCGCAGCTCGATCGGATCGACCGAAGGGCCATAGATGTCGACGTCGCGAATCTTGACCTCGCCGCGCTTCACCGCGGTGCCGTCGATCAGGTCGTTCATGCGATTCAGGCAGCGCAGGAGGGTGGACTTGCCGCAGCCGGACGGGCCGATGAAGGCGGTGACGCGCCGGTCGGGGATGGCGAGATTGATGTCAAAAAGGGCCTGCTTCGCCCCGTAGTAAAAATCGAGCGCCCGGATATCGATGAGGGTGGGCTCGGGCGCGCCGTCCCGGCCCTCGGAGGCCTTCGACGGGGTCGCGAGCGAGCGGGTGACGGGGGCGGCGGAGGCGGGCGAAGAGGTTTCCATAAACGCGTCGGAGGTGGGGCGGGCGGGTGAGACGGAGAAGTCGAAGGGAGAGAGGCCTACCACTGGTAGCGGCCGCGGAGTTTGTTGCGCAACAGGATGGAACTGCCGGCGATGAGGGCGACGATGCCGAGGAAAACAAACGCGGTGCCATACTGCACCCGCTGGGTGTATTCGTTTTGGGGGATCTTCGAGGACACGACGTAGATGTGGTAGGGAAGGGCCATCACGCCCTGGAAAACGAAGTCACCGAACTTTTCGACCTCCCAGGGGAGCTTATCCCGGACCACGTAGGCGGCGGTGAACATGATCGGCGCGGTCTCGCCGGCCACGCGGGCGATGCCGAGGATGGAGGAGGTCAGAATACCAGGCAGCGCGTAAGGCAGCACATTCTTGCGGATGGTCTGCCACTTCGTCGCGCCGAGGGCGAGCGAGCCCTCCCGGAAACCGCGCGGCACGGCCTTGAGGGCCTCCTCGGACGCGGTGATCACCACCGGCAGGACCATGAACGCGAGGGTGAACCAGCCCGCGAGGAGCGACACGTTCCAGTCGAAATAGAGCACGAACATGGCGAAGCCAAACAGGCCAAAAACGATGGAGGGCACGCCGGCCAGATTCAGGATGGCGAGGCGGATAAAGCGCACGAAGGGCCCTTCGCGGGCGTATTCGCTGAGGTAGATGGCCGAGGCGACCCCGAGCAGGAGCGCGATCGTCATCGAACCCACGACCAACAGGACCGTGCCGACGATGCAGGGCCAGATGCCGCCCGAGGCATAGACGTAACTCTTGGCCTTGAACTTCGGCGCCGGGAGCCCCTCCGCGGCCGCGCGGGCCGTCTCGGCCTCGCGAAAGGCGCGATACTCCGCATCGCCCATCTCCACCTTTTTCCCGTCGTGCTCGAACACATAGAGGCTCTCCGGCGCCTCGAAGAGAAAGGTGTTGGTGACGTAGGGGAAGTGGTCGAGGCCGCGAAACGCCCCGGTGACGGTCGGCAGGCCCTTCAGGCAGATGTTGCCAAAAACAAACCCGCCGCAGAGCAGGATAAAATAGGTGGCGGACCGGAAGGCCCACGCGACGGCGGTCTCGGCGCGACGCAGCGAGCCATGACGCGGGGCGAAGGGGTTGGCGGGTGCGGACATGGTGGGCGGGGGCGACCGGGCTCAGCCGATCGAAACCTTGTATTTGCGCACGATCTTTTGCGCGAAAAAGTTCAACAACAGGGCGATGAAGAAAAGCAGCAAACCCACGACAAACAGCGCGCGGTAGTGAATGGCGCCCGGCTCCACCTCGCCCATTTCCTGGGCGATGATGCCGGTCATGGTGTGGACCGGCTGGGTGACCACCCCGAGCCCGGCGGTGAAGTCCGGGATGGCGATGCGGTTGCCCGCGCACAACAGCACCACCATGGTCTCGCCGATCACCCGCCCGAGACCGAGCAGGATGGCGGAAACGATTCCGGACAGGGAGGCCGGCACGATGATACGAATGATGGTCTGCAACCGGCTCGCCCCCAACGCGTAGGACGCCTCCTTAAACGCGCGCGGCACGTTGTTGATCGCATCCTCGGCCAGGGTGAAAATCGTCGGGACCGCGATCAAGCCGAGCAAACACCCCGCGGTCAGGGCGTTGAGCCGCTCGGCGAAAGGGAAACCCGGGACCCAGGCCAAAAACGACCAGCCCGAGGCGACGCGCAGGAATTCTCCCAGAACCGCGATGCCGAAAAAGCCCAGCACGACGGAGGGGATGGCCGAGATGAACTCGATGGACGGCTTGATCAGGCGCTGCTCGGTGGGCGACGCGAGCTGGTTCACGTAGACCGCCGCGCCGACTCCGAGCGGCACGGCCAGGGCGAGGGCGATGAGCGAGACCAGCAAGGACCCGGCGATGAGCGGCATCACGCCATACCAGTCCTGCCAGAAACTCGCGGTCAGCCACTGGCGGCCAAAAACAAACGCGGTGAACGACTGGGCCAGCGGCACGGGGCGGGCCGGGTCCCAGGCCTTCATCGCCTCCAGGGTGGCGGGAAAACCGGCGAGGTAGTCGCGCGTCAGGGCCTGGAAACGGGTCAGCCGCTCGGTCAACTCCGGCGCGGGCAGGGCCGGCGGCGTGGCGATCAAGTCCTCCAAGGTCTTGGCAAACGTCGCGCTGGCCTCGGCGAAATCGGGCAGGGTCGCGGTGATGGCGGCGACCTCGCCGGCATAATCGATCGGCACGAGCTCCACCTCGGCCGCCTCGGCGGTCTTGCCGGCGGCGAGCAACTGCCGACGTTTCTCCGCAAAATTCAGGTTGTTCTGGTGGCGGGCCTTGATGTCGACCGCCACGTCGCCGAGATCGGAGAGCAGGGAACGCAGCGGCTTCGAGGCGGACGAGAAACGATCCGCGAAACGGTCGAACTCGGCCAGGCGCGCCTGGGCCTCCTTGGCGGGTAAACCCTCCTGATCGGTGTAGTGCCGCAGGGTCCTCAGGCGGAGATCGGAAAGGTAGCGCGAGAGCGCGGCATGATCCTTCTCCTGCTGACGGCCAAAATCCACATACTCGAGGCCGGCCTGGCGGTAGATGGTGAGGTTATCCCGGTTTTGGGTGAAAAAACTCGAGCCCTCCCGGAAGAGGAAAAAGGTGATCAGGCCGAGCACGATCACCGCGACGAAGGCGTTGCCGCCAAAAAACCCCTGGATGCACTCGTCCCACGTCAAACCGAGGATCCGGGTGCGTTCCTTCTGGATACGAAAGGAGCGGACGGTGGAATCGACGGCGGGCGTCGTGGAGGACTCGGGCGGCATGCGAAGGCGGCGGTTGGCGAAGGGAATGCGGCGCGGACGCCGCGCAAAAAGCGAGAAGCCCGCCCGACCTTGCGTCAAGCGGGCCTCTGTAACGGTCAGGTGTCCAAAATCTCCGGCTTACTCGCCCACCGGCACGAAGCCCACCTTCTCGACGATGCTCTGACCGATCGGCCCGAGGGTAAACGCGATGAATTTGCGGGCCTCGTCACCCGGGTCGGCGTTGGTGTAATAGAAGGTGGGACGGGCGTAGGGATAGCTCTTGGCCAGGATCTCATCCCGGCTCGGCAGGTGGCCGTCGATGGCGGCGACGTGGATGCCGGGCTCCTTGATGTAGGCCAGACCGACGTAGCCTATGCCGTTCGGGTTGCCCGCCACCTCGGAGACGATCTGCTCGTTGCCCGCCAGTTTTTGCGAGGACGGCGCGTAGTCCTGCTTGTTCATGGCCAGTTCCTTCCAGTCGGAGTAGGTGCCCGAGGAAGTGTTTCGCGTGTAGACCGAGATGGGGCCGGGTTCGCCGCCCAGCGCCGACCAGTCGGTGACCTCGCCGGTGAAAATCTGCTCCACCTGCCGTTTGGTCAACTCCTTGAGCGGGTTGTCGAGGTGCACGATCACCGCCATGCCATCAAAACACACGATGGTGGGCTTGAGCGCGATGCCCTTGGCGGCGGCGGCCGAAATCTCGGTCGGCTTGGCCTTGCGCGAGGACATCGCGATGTCCGCCGTGCCGCTCGAAATGGCGGTGATCCCGGTGGTCGAGCCCTCGGCCGCGATCTCGAAGGAGATGCCGGGGTTGGCCGCCTTATACTCTTCAGCCAGCATGGGGACGAGTTTGGCGCCAAGCGTGTCGGAGCCCTTGATGACGAGTTTTTGCGCCGACGCCGTGGCGACGGAGGCAAGAATCGCGACGGAGACGAGGAGGAGTTTTTTCATGTGACAGGTGCGAAACTACAAAATGAACAATTTCCGGACGAGAGGTCAGGCGCGAAGCTGTTACGTTCACGTGACGTCCTTTCCGCCGGTTTTGGACCGCGAAAATCCCCGCGGGTTCAACCCGGCGCGCTGGATCGTTTCCGGGCGCCGCCCAGCGACCGGCCGGCCACCAGCTCGTCGACCAGGGGATGCGGGAAACGCCGGCTCGGGGTGATCGCGTAAAACGTTTCCCGGAGCTCCGGCACGCGGTGGGTCTCGACCAATTCGCCGCGCTCGATCTCGTCGCGCACCACCACCGGCGGCACCAGGGCCAGGCCTCCGCCCTCGCGCGCCAACAAACGCAGGGTCGCCATGTCATCCACCTCCGCGACCACCCGCGGGCGCACCCCGGCCGCGGCCAGCAAGCGGTCGAAACCCGCGCGGGTGTTGCTTTCCAGACTGGGCAGGATGACCGCGACATCGGCGAAACCGCCGGGAAATTTGAGCCTGCGCTTTTTCCAGTCCGCCGTGCCCACCAACGCGACCGGCTGCTCGGCCAGGAGGTGGTTGTGCCATGGCGTGCCGACATCGCGCCGCGCGGCCTGGTTCGACAACACAAGGTCCACCTGGTGGGCGTGCAGCATGACCATGAGCTCGCGCAGGGCCCCCGAACGCACCACCACCTCCACCCCCTCGCGCCGCAGCACGGGCCGGAGAAACTCGAGCAAAAAATTCCGCGAGAGCGTCGCCACCGCCCCCACCCGGAGAACCTGCCGCCCTCCGCGGGGACGGTGCTGCATGACGTCCATCAACTCCTCGCCCGTGCGGCCTATCGTGTCCGCATACTCGAGCGCCAGACGCCCCGCCTCGGTCAGGGTCAACCCGCCCCGCTCGCGGGTGAACAAGACATGCCCGAGATTCTCCTCGAGTTGCTTCAACTGGATGCTCAGGGCCGGGGCGGAAAGATTCAACCGGGCCGCCGCGCGGGTGAGACTGAGCTCCCGCGCGATCACCCGAAAGTAACGGAGATGATGGTAGTTCAAAAATGGCACGGCGACCGTTTGGGTTAAGTTTAACTTAAGACCAAGTTCCAAAACCTGTAATCGGCTAAAACTCTCCGTTCGCCTATGCTGGCGGCGTCCACGCATGATTCCCGCCGATCTCGCCGCCAACCTGTTGTCCCCGCCCATCCTGCTTTTTCTCCTCGGCTTCGCCGCCACGCTGTTGCGCAGCGATCTGGAGATACCGCCGGCCGCGGCCAAGACCCTTTCCCTGTTCCTGCTTTTCGCCATCGGCTTCAAGGGCGGCGTGTCGCTCGCCCAAAGCGGGCTGGGCGCCGAGGTCGTGACCACGCTGGGCGCGGCGGCCTTCGCCTCGGCCGCGGTGCCGCTTTGGACTTTTTTCGCGTTGCGCCGCCGGCTCGGCGCGGCCGACGCCGCGGGCGTGGCCGCGACCTACGGCTCGGTGAGCGCGGTGACCTTTATCACCGCGACCGGCACCCTGTCGCTGCACGACATCCCCTACTCCGGCCACATGGTCGCGGCGATGGCGCTGATGGAGTCGCCCGCCATCCTGATCGGGGTGGTGCTGGCCCGGCGTTTTGCCCGCGGGGCGGACGGTGCGACCCACCCGCCAGGGGTCGCGTGGGGTCATCTCGGCCGGGATGCGTTGTTGAACGGTTCGGTTTTCCTGCTGCTCGGCAGCCTGCTGATCGGCTTTGTCTGCGGGCCGGTCCGCGCCGCGCCGCTCAAGCCCTTTATCGACACCCTGTTTCCCGGCCTGCTCGCCCTTTTTCTGCTCGACTTGGGCATACTCGCCGCCCGCAGGCTCGGCGACCTCCGCCGGCTCGGCCCCGCGGTGGTGATCTTCGCGTTCCTCGCCCCCCTGATCAACGCCGCCCTCGGTCTCGGCCTGGCCGTCGGACTGGGGCTGCCGCAGGGGGACGCCATCCTGCTCGTGGTGCTCTGCGCCAGCGCGAGCTATATCGCCGTGCCCGCCGCCCTGCGCATCGCCCTGCCCGAGGCCAACCCGGGGATCTACGTCACGCTGTCCCTCGCGTTGACGTTTCCCTTCAACATCATCCTGGGGCTTCCGCTTTACGTGGCCGCCGTTTCCGCCCTCATCGGCTCTTGACCGCCCGCGGCCAGGAACGCGCCGACGACGGCGCAGAATTCCGCCCGGGTCTCCATGTGCGGGTTGTGCCCGGCCGCCGCGAGAGTCTCGATCCGCGCCGCCGGAAACCGGCACCGGATCCCGGGGAGATCGGCGTCCTCGACGTAGCGCGAACGGCCGCCGCGCACAAACACGGCCGGCCCCGCGAAGCCCTCGTCCGCCGCCAGGGGATTCGCCTCCAGGGCGGGCAGCGCGGCGGTGAGCACGGGCAGGTTGACGATCCAGCGCCAACCGCCCGTCGCGTCTTGTTCCAAATTGGTGGTGAGGAATTTGCGCATGGCCCAGTCCGGCACGCGACCCTCCATTTTCAGCTCCGCCTCGCCGCGTGAGCGCAGCTCGGAGAGGCGCAGTTCATGCATCGCGGCGAATTCCGCCCGGTGCCCGTGGGAGAGGTAGTCTTTCGGCGCGATGTCGACCACGGCGAGGCGGCGAACGCGTTCCGGTCGTCGGCAGGCCAGCACCATCGCCACTTTCCCGCCCATGCTGTGGCCCATGAGATCCACCGCGCCGAGGCCGGAGGCGTCGAACCACGCCAGCACATCGGCCGCCATCGCGTCGTAGTCCATGCCTTCGCTCCACGGCGATTTGCCGTGATTCCGCATGTCCAGCGCCCACACGTTCGCCCCCCCCGCCGCCTCCGCCAGCCCCGTCCCGACGGTCTGCCAGTTGCGCCCGGAACCGAGCAGCCCGTGCAACAACACCAGCGGCCGCTTGCCCGCACCGCCCAGTTCCCGCGCAAACAAGCCTACCGTGTGCTGAGTCATGTCGCGTCACCCAAAACCCGCTCCCTCATCCTCGGCAACCTCGCGCTTGCGCCGGTTTGCCCGATTTTCCGCCGGCGCGGTCCCGACCTAAGCCGGACGGGCACGAACGGAACGGATGTTGCTAGCATGGAGCTGGCTTCGATCTGGGATTGTCAGGCCGGGGCCACCCTTTGCACGCTCGGGCCGCTTTCCCTTCCCTCGTTCTCCCTTCCCATGAAATTCTTTTCACCGCTCTGGACCGCCGCCCTCCTCGCCCTGGCCGGCACCCTGCCCGCCGCCGAACCGATCAAAGTCGGCGAGATCGCGTCGCTGACCGGCAAGGAGGCCGCCTTCGGCCAATCGTCCCACAAGGGCACCGTGCTGGCGGTGGAACAGCTCAACGCCGCCGGCGGCGTGCTCGGCCGCCCGCTCCAGCTTTTGTCCGAGGACAACCAGTCGAAGGCCGGCGAGTCCGCCACCGTCGCCCGCAAGCTGCTTTCCCGCGAAAAAGTCGTCGCCCTGCTCGGCGAGGTCGCCTCCAGCCGCTCGTTGGAAATGGCCCCGATCGCCCAGCGCGCGAAGATCCCCATGATCTCGCCGTCCTCGACCAACCCGAAGGTCACCGAGGTCGGCGACTACGTTTTCCGCGTCTGCTTCATCGACCCCTTCCAAGGCACGGTGATGGCGAAGTTCGCCAAGGAAACCCTCAAGGCCCGCCGCGTGGCCGTGCTCACCTCCGTGTCGTCCGCCTACTCGGTCGGCCTGGCCAAGTATTTTAAGGAGCGCTTCCTCGCCGACGGCGGCGAGATCGCGCTGGAGCAGAAATTCGCCGAGGGCGACAAGGACTTCAAAGCCCAGCTGACCGCCATCCGCGCCGCCGGGGTCGACGCGATTTTTGTCCCCGGCTACTACACCGAGGCCGCCCTGATCACCCGTCAGGCGCGCGAGCTCGGCCTCACCCTGCCGCTCTTTGGCGGCGACGGTTGGGAGGCCCCCCAGCTGATCGAGATCGGCGGCAAGGCGGTCGAGGGCACCTACTACTCCACCCACTACTCGCCCGAGGACACCGCGCCGGCCGTGCAGGCCTTTGTCGCCGCTTTTCGCGCCCGCTGGAACGGCGAGACCCCCGACGCCATGGCCGCCCTCGGCTACGATTCCGCGCTGGTGCTGGCCGACGCCATCAAACGCGCCGGGGGCACCGAGGGTCCCGCCCTGCGCGACGCCCTCGCCGCGACCAAGGGCTTCGCCGGCGTGACCGGCGCGACCAACATCGACGCCGGCCGCAACGCCTCCAAATCGGCGGTGATCGTGACGATCAAGGACGGACAGTTTAAGTTCGTGCAGAGCGTCGCCCCCTGAAAAAGCGAGTGGCAAGGAACGTGTCGCCTGGAGCCAAACCGGGCCCCGCCTCCTCGCTCCGACTCCTTGCCCCCGGCTCCCCGCTCCCCGCTCTCTTGTGACCGAATTCCTCCAGCAGCTGGTCAACGGCCTGTCGCTCGGCGCCATCTACGCGCTGATCGCCCTGGGCTACACCATGGTCTACGGCGTGCTGCGCTTCATCAACTTCGCCCATTCGGACGTGTTTATGGTCGGCGCCTTCGCCGGCCTCTACCTCGCCCCGCTCGCGCCCGCCGGGTCCATCCTCGGCGGACTTTTGGTGGTCATCGGCGCGATGCTCGCCGCCGGTCTGCTGGGCGTGACGATCGAGCGCCTCGCCTACCGCCCGCTGCGAGGCGCGCCGACCCTGAATGTGTTGATCACCGCGATCGGCGTCTCGTGCCTGCTCCAGTCGGCCGGCCAGCTCGTGTTCGGCGCCGCCCCGCGGTCCTTCCCGGTCATTTTTCCTGCCCGCGCGCTGTCCGTGGGCGGCCTGGATTTCTCCAGCAACCAGGTGGTCGTGCTGGTGGTCGCGATCTCCCTCGTGGTGGGCCTGCGCCTGATCGTTTTTCGCACCCGCATGGGCGCGGCGCTGCGGGCCGTCTCGCAAAACCCCCGGGCCGCACGGCTCATGGGCATCGATAACGACGTGGTCATCCGCTTCACCTTCGCCCTCGGCTCCGCCCTGGCCGGCGCCGGCGGCGTGCTCTACGCGGTCAACTACCCCTCGATCGACCCCCTGATGGGCGTGTTGCCCGGGCTGAAGGCCTTCGTGGCCGCGATCCTCGGCGGCATCGGCAGCATCCCCGGCGCCGCCCTCGGCGGCCTGCTCCTCGGGCTGGTCGAAACCTTCGTCGGCGGCAGCCAATACTCGACCTACAAGGACGCCATCGCCTTCGCCCTGTTGATTTTGTTCCTGCTCTTCCGCCCGGCCGGACTGCTCGGCAAAACCCGCGTCGAAAAAGTCTGATGCGAAACCTGAACGGAAAGTTTGATGTGGAAGGCTGGAAGTAAGGAAAAAGCAGCCGCCCTTCTTCCGTTTTCCAGCCTTCCACATCCGCCCCTTCCCGCCTTCCACATCCTTCCGTTCTCCCGCCTTCCAGCCTTCCACATTAAACCCTGCCTTATCCCGTTTTCCAGCCTTCCACCTTTGTCTTCCGCATCCCGGTAAATGCGCCACCCGTTTTCCTACCTCCTCCTCGCCCTCGTGCTCGGCGGCGTGCTGTCCGCCCTGAGCGACCGCATCGATCCCTACCACCTCGACGTGTTGATCGGGGTCGGGATCAACGTGGTGCTCGCCGTGTCGCTCAATCTCATCGCCGGCCACACCGGACAATTCTCCCTGGGCCACGCCGGCTTCATGGCGGTGGGCGCCTACGCCGCCGCCGCGGTGACGATTTTCCTCGGGCCGCATTTGATCGGCGACGCCCCCTCGCCCGGCGGCCTGGCGGAGAACGCCCTCTTCGGCGCCGCGCTGCTCGGCGGCGGCCTTGCCGCCGCCGCCGCGGGTCTGCTGGTGGGCATCCCGTCGCTACGCCTGCGCGGCGACTACCTCGCCCTGGTGACGCTGGGCTTCGGCGAGATCATCCGCGTGCTGTTGCAAAATTTCGAGCCGCTCGGCGGCGCGCTCGGCCTCAACGGCATCCCGGCCTACACCACCGTGTTCTGGGTCGTGGCGACCGCCGCCGCGACCGTGTTCACCGTCGGCTGCCTGGTGCGCTCGACCTACGGGCTGGGTTTTCTCGCGGTGCGCGACGACGAGATCGCCGCCTCCGCCGCCGGCCTCGACCCCGCCCGCTACAAGGTCGTCGCCTTCACCGCGGGGGCGTTTTTCGCCGGCATCGCGGGCGGGCTCTTCGGCCACTTCAAGATGACGATCACGCCCTCGGGGTTCGATTTTTCCCGCAGCATCGAGATCGTGGTGATGGTCATCCTCGGCGGCCTGGGCAACACCTTCGGGGTGATCCTCGCCGCCGTGCTGCTCACCCTCCTGCCCGAGTTGCTGCGCCCCGTGGCCGAATACCGCCTCGTGCTTTACTCGCTGCTCCTGATCGGGCTGATGCTGGCCCGTCCGCAGGGCTTGTTTAACTTCCGCCCCCGATCGCCCGCCTCCCGCGCCTGATGCCCGCCCCGCTGCTCCAACTCTCCCGGGCCACCGTGCGCTTCGGCGGTCTCACCGCCGTTGACACCCTGGACCTCGCCCTCGGGGAACACGAACTGGTCGGCCTGATCGGCCCCAACGGCGCGGGCAAGACCACCGCGTTCAACCTCATCACCGGCCTCTACGCGCCGGCCTCCGGTTCGGTGGCCTTCGCCGGACGCGACCTCGCCGGTCTGGCCCCGCACCGCATCGTGGCCGCCGGGATCGCCCGCACCTTCCAAAATATCCGCCTGTTCGGGTCGCTCAGCGTGCTCGACCACGTGCGCGTGGCCGGCAACCTCCACCGCACGGCCGCCCCGTGGCAGGCCCTGGTGCGCGGCCGCGCCTTCCGCGAGAGCGAGGCCGCCGTGACCCGCCGCGCCGAGGAGCTGCTGGCGCTGTTTCATCTGGACCGTTTTCGCGACGCGCCCGCCCGCAGCCTGCCCTACGGCGAACAACGCCGGCTGGAGATCGTGCGCGCCCTCGCCACCCGCCCCCGCTTGTTGCTGCTCGACGAACCCGCCGCCGGCCTCAACCCCCAGGAAAAAATCGAGCTCGTCGCCCTGATCCAGCGCGTGCACCGCGAATTCGACCTCACCATCCTGCTGGTGGAGCACTCCATGCGGGTGGTGATGGGCGTCTGCCAGCGCATCGCGGTGCTCGACCACGGCAAAAAGATCGCCGAGGGCCCGCCCGAGGCGATCCGCCGCGACCCCGCCGTGATCGAGGCCTACCTCGGCCCCGAGCACGCCACCGCCGTTTTCCATCACTGAGCCCCCGCGCCTCATGCTCACCGTGACCGATCTCCACGTTTCCTACGGAGCGATCCAGGCCCTGACCGGGATCTCCTTCCAGGTGCCGGCCGGAGCCATCGTGACCCTCATCGGCGGCAACGGCGCGGGCAAAACCACCACGCTGCACACCCTGTCCGGCCTGCTCCGGCCGACCCGCGGGCAAATCGTCTTCGCGGGGTCCGACCTCACCCGCGTGCCGCCGCACGAGATCGTGCGCCGCGGCC
>CAMCHD010000023.1 GCA_945874545.1 Akkermansia muciniphila
TCGCAGGATAAGGCGGTGCTCAACAACCTTCGCCAGTTGTTGTTCTCCGCCGACCAGTATTACCTGGAGACGGGCAATACGACGGTGGCCTCGATCGATTTGGTGGGAACGTCCAGCACCAGTTACATCAAGGACTTCCAGACCGTGGCGAACGAAGACTATTCCGCCGTTCTTACGCAGGCCACTCCGGTGACCGCGTTTGGCGTCGGTCGGCAGCGAACCATTACCTACTCCAACTGAACTTCGCCCTTTTGTTCAGCGCAAAAGCCGCTCATGGATGAGCGGCTTTTTTATGCGTCAATTTCCCCTTCAGGACCGAAGACTCTGGCTGCTGGCGGTCACCGCCCTGGCGGTGCTTGTGGTCGGGCGTTTTTGTCTTCCGGTGGAGTGGGCCTTGCGGGCGGTGATCCATGGAGGGTATTGGTTTACGTTTTTTACTTTTGGTTTGTGGCTGTGGGTGGGCTGGGACTGGTGGCAGGTCCGCCGACGGGTGGATGCCGGCCGGGTTCGGGCGCTCCTCGGGCCTGCGGCGCTGGTGCTGGTGGTGGGCCTGATCTGGCAGGCTCAGGAAAAACACGGCTTTAAAATCCTGGCCGACGAGGCCCTTTTGCTCGGCACCTCGCAGGGGCTTCATATGGATCGGGAGGTGGGCTATCCGGTGCGCGCCACCGATGTGCAAGGTCCCTTCCAGATCTTGCAGGCGGTGCTCGACAAGCGACCTTACTTTTACCCGTTCCTGGTCTCTTTGGTTCATGACTTTACCGGGTATCGAACGACCAATCCCTTCTGGCTGAACACTGTCCTAGGGTTTGTTTTTCTTGGTTTGCTTTATGCCCTTGGCCTGAAAGCAGGGGGGCGAAAGTCGGCCGGTGCTCTGCTGGTTCTTCTGGCCGGTGGGTTACCGTTGCTGGCGCAACAAGCCAGCGGCGGAGGGTTTGAGCTCCTTAACCTGACTTTGGCGACCGGATGGTGGTGGTTGGTGATCCGACACTTGGAGCGCCCCGAGGTGCGCACGCAGGACGCCTTGGTTTTGACCGCCGTCCTGCTCGCGTCGACCCGTTACGAATCGATGCTCTTCCTCGTGCCCACGGCGGTGGTCGTGGCACTGGCTTGGTGGCGTGAAGGCAGGCTGCTCTTTCGTTGGCCGACCTGGGTGGCGCCCCTGCTGCTTTTGCCGATGTTTTGGTTAAACCGCGCGTTTTCGGCCAACGATAGCCTGTGGGAGATGCAGAGCATGGGGGCGGACACGCCTTTTGCGCTCAAGTATGTCGGAGTGAACCTGGGGCATGCCTTGGCCTATTTTTTCAGCTTTGATGGTTACCAGCCCAACTCTCCCTTCCTCGCTTTGTTGGGGTTATTGGCCTTGTTGTTGTTTATTCTTTGGGGGCAACGAATTTTGCGGGCGCCGGCAAGCGCGGGCGGGCTTGAATCGGGCTTGGTTTTGGGGGCCATCGGTCCGCTGGCGGTGACGGCGTTGATGATGGTGTATTTTTGGGGGCAGTTTGATCACCCGGTCATCCACCGTCTGAGCCTGCCGACCCAGTTACTGATGCTGGTGGCCATCGTTGTGGTGGCTGGACGGGTTTTGCGTTTGTCGGGCCGGGGCTGGGCGGGGCTACTGATGCTCGCGGTCGCATCGATGGCTTGCTGGAGCCTGCCGGTGATGGCGAAAAACGCCTATGGTCGGGACTATTCGCCGGCGATGACCATGGCGTGGCGGCGCGAGTTTTTGGCCAGGTATCCGGAGCGTGATTTTCTCATGCTGGACCGGGATTCGACGTTTTGGATCACGGAGCGTATCGCCGCCACCCCGGTATTGCAGGCGGTGGATCGTAAGGCGGGTCTCCTTTTCCACCTGCGCAATCACAGCTTCTCGGCCATGTATGTGTTTCAGAACCTCGATGTGGATGCGGACACGGGGGCACTTAAGCTTCTGCCCGAAGATGATTTAGGGCCTGATTTTGAACTGGAACCGGTGGCGCAAAGGCGGGTGCATACCTTGCGCATCGGGCGCTTCAGCCGGGTGGTATCCATCCGGGACGGAGATACGGTCGTGGCGAGGCAGGATTTTGCCGATGCCGTGCCGCAGGACGAGATGAAGCCGGGCGAGCAAGAGGCGGCCAAACGTGCCTACCTGGACCGATGGGTGAAAGAGTTGCCGTGACGGACGCCGGGCAGGAAGAAAGTTGGGTGGGCAGGCTGCGCGAACTCCTGCGTGACCGGGACGCGGTGCGTCGGCTGGTGCTTTTTTCGCTCGTTGGTCTATTTGCTATATGGTTTGGCTTCAAAGGGCTGAGCGCCAAGGCGGCGGGGGAGTTGATCAAGACCTGGGGCTACTACGCGATGGCGGGGACCTTTGGCTGGTGGGTGGTGCTGGCGGTAAAAGCGGCGAGGGCGGCGCCCGGGCCGGTGGGCCACGTGGCACCCAAGCGTAACGAAACGCTTCAGGTCGCGGCGCTGGCCGGTGTTCTCACCCTGATCGCCGCGATCACCACGCCCTACGCCTATAAAATCCTCTTCGACGAGGTGGTGATTCAATCGACTGCGTGGAACATGCACATGGAGCGGGAGATCGGCGCGCTCGGCCGGGCCTACGAAGTCGAGGGCCTCTTGCGCTCGCTCCAGACCTACCTGGACAAGCGACCCTATTTTTTCTCGTTTTTGGTCTCTCTGCTTCATGATCTGACCGGTTACCGGGCTTTGAACGCCCACTTTCTCAACACCGCCTTGATGCCGGTGTGTCTGGGGCTGATTTATGTTCTCGGTCGACGTTTGGCCGGGCACCGGGCCGGTTTGGTCGCGCTGGCCTCGCTCGGAGGCTTTTCACTGCTCGCGCTCAACGCGACCGGGGCGGGACTGGAGATGCTCAACCTCGCCATGATCCTGCTCGCGATGTTGGCGGCGGCGCGCTACCTGGAGTTTCCCGACGACGCGCGGTTGGGATTTTTTCTGGTCACGGTCATTCTGCTCGCCGGCACCCGTTACGAATCGAGTCTTTATGTCGGGTGCGCCGCGCTCGTGGTCGCGGCGGGCTGGTGGCGCGGGCGGCGGATACGATTGCCGGTGGTGGCTTTGGTCGCGCCGCTGCTGCTGATTCCCTGCGCCTTGCACAATACCTATCTCTCGGGCACGCCGGTGCTTTGGGAACTGCGTGACGGTTACGAGGCGCGATTCTCTTATGACTATCTCGTCGCCAATCTCGAATTTGCGCGGGTGTATTTTCTAAATCTTGGTCCGGGCATCGCCAACTCCATCTGGTTGACCCTCGCGGGCGGAGCGGCGGCCGGAGGCCTCGTTTGGCGGGCATGGCGCGGCCGGCGCGAGGGGATGGCGATTTCTCCGACCGGGCTGGCGGTGCTTTTTCTCGGGCTGGGTGTGCTTGGCAACCTGGCCCTGCTGATGGCGTATTACTGGGGGGATTTGAGCGATCCGGTGGTTTCCCGCCTGAGTCTACCCTTGCATGCCTTGCTCGCTTTGGCGGTCGCGGCGGCGTTGGCCCTCGTTCCGGAGACATGGCGAAATCGGGCGGCGGGTGGCGCCCTGGTCGCGGCGCTGGGCTCTTACGTGGCCTTTGGATTGCCGGTCAACTGGCGCCTGACCGAACTCAACACCACCGAGACCGCCCAGCGTTGGGAGCAGCGGGTGGTGGAGGCGCGCGGGCCGGCCACCCGCATGGTCCTCACGGACAAGAGCCCGCTGTCGTGGTTTGTGCGCGGGGTGGGGGCCACCACCATCGAGCGCGGTGTTTTGCGCAAGGACGCGTTGGCCTTTCATCTCCGGCATCACAGTTATGAGGAGATTCTTGTAACCCAAACGCTGGTGCCGACCTCGGCCGAGGGCGACCTGCGGCTGGTTCGGAGCGACGCCATGCCGCCCGGGTTTGTCCTCGAGCCCATCGCGGAACGGCGCATCGGCTCGCGTTTGCAGCGGATTTCGGTGTTGCGTGAAATCAAGGTCGACGCGGCCCCCGCCGCGCCGGTTTTATCCGAAACCGCGCCATGACCGAGCCCCTCCCGACCTCCGAACCAATCGCCGCGGCCAACGATGCCCTGCGCACGCACTTTGACTTTGTAGCCCGTCACGACGAGGTGGCGCGGCGCGCCCAGCGAGGTTTCCATGCCCAGGTGCGGGCCCATCTGCGGCACCAAATCCCGGAGGGCGAGAGCGTGTTGGAGGTTGGTTGCGGGGCGGGCGATCTGCTCGCGGCCCTGCGGCCGTCGCGCGGGTTAGGGCTCGATTTTAGCCAGGCGATGATCGCCAAGGCGACAACGCGTCACGCCGGGCGGCCCGAGTTGGCTTTCCGGGTCGCGCGGGCCGAGGCGGTGCCGACCGACGAAGTGTTTGACCACATCGTGCTCGACTACCTCACGGGCTATCTGGAGGACATCCAGGGCGTTTTTGACCGCTTGCAGGCTTGTGCGCATGCGCGCACCCGGCTGCACGTGACCTCGTTGAACACCCTTTGGACGCCGGTGCTGAGGCTGGCGGTGCGGACCGGTCGGGTGATGCCCCAGCCGGCCAGCGCCTGGCTGGCGGACAACGATCTGGTGAACCTGCTCGAACTCGCCGGGTGGGAGGTGGTGCGGTTTGAGCGCCAGCAATTGTTTCCCTGGAATCTGCCGCTGGTGGCGCCGCTCTTGAATCGTTTTGCGGTGCGCCTGCCGTTGCTGCGTCATCTGGGGATCACGCTTTGTCTCACCGCGCGTCCGCGGCGTTCGCCGGCACCGCCGGCCGGTCTGACGTGCTCGGTGATCGTGCCGGCGCGCAACGAGGCGGGCAACATCCGCCCGGCCTTGGACCGCATCCCGGTGCTGGGCGCGGGCACGGAGGTGATCTTTGTCGAGGGCAACAGCAAGGACGACACTTGGGAAACCATTCAGCGCGAGGTGGCGGCCTATGCGGGACCGCTCAAACTTCGTGTTCTGAAACAGCCGGGCAAGGGCAAGTGGGACGCGGTCTTCGCCGGCTTCGCGGTCGCGACCGGCGACGTGCTGGTCATCCAGGACGCGGACCTGACCGCGCCGCCCGAGGATTTGCCGCGCTTTTTTGCCGCCATCGAATCGGGCGCGGCCGAATTCGCCAACGGCAGCCGGCTCGTCTACCCGATGGAAAGTCAGGCCATGCGTTTTCTTAACTTGTTGGGCAATAAATTTTTTGCCTTGGCTTTGTCCTTTGTGTTGGGCCAGCCGGTCAAAGACAGCCTTTGCGGCACCAAGATGCTTTTGCGCTCGGACTACTTGCGGGTGCTGCGGCGGATCAAGCCCTTCGGCGACTTTGATCCCTTCGGCGACTTTAACCTGCTTTTCGGGTCGGCCCTGCTCGGCTTGAAGATCCGCGACGTGCCGGTGCGATACAAGGACCGGACCTACGGCGAGACCAACATCTCCCGTTTCCGCCACGGCTGGATACTGCTGCGCATGACGTGGTTTGGCGTTCGCAACCTGCGTTGTTTTCCGCAGCCGGGGCGGCCGGCGGCGGAGGCCCCGAAATGAAGCCGGCCGGACCGCGTCCGGCCTGGCTCTGGCCGGCGTTTAGTGTCGGGCTGGTGATGGCCGTGCTCTGTGCCTGCGTGTTGCACGAACCGCTCTGGCTGCGTTTTGGGGTCTTTCATCTCAAGCCCTACTTTGCCGATTGGTTCGCGGTTCTGGCGGCGAGCGACGCGCGGGCGGCGGGGGCGGATCCTTACGCCATTCCCAATTATTTCGATCCCCTGGGCCGGCCGCACATTTATGGCCCCTGGTGGTTGGAGCTCTCGCGACTCGGGCTGACCCGGGACCATAATTTTGTCTCCGGGCTTGGCCTTGCGTTCGCGGTCATCGGGTTCGGGTCCTGGATGCTTGCGCCGCGTGGACCGGGCGCGGCTCTGGCGGCGGCGGCGGTGCTGGCGGCTCCCGGTTTTTTATTGGCTTACGAGCGCGGTAACAATGATTTGGTGATTGTTCTTTTGCTTGCGACGGCGGGTTTGGCCATCGGGCGGGGCGACGCTCCAGGTCGGGCGTTTGCGATGGTCGCGTTGGTATTCGCCGCAGGTTTGAAGATCTACCCGGTGGCGGCGGTCGGATTATTGCTGGCGGCGCGCCCGGCCGGTTGGCGGCGCGATGGGGTCCGGCTCGGGTTGGCGGTGGGCGGTTTTGTTCTGATCGCCCTGGTCCACGGCGATGAATTTCAGCGCGCGATGGCGCTCGTCCCCCGGGTCGACACCGCGCAGGCCTACGGTTTGCCGGTGTTTTCCTATCTTTGGCGAAATCCCGCCATGCTCCACTCGTGGTTGTTGGCCGGGCTCCTGCCGGGATTCGGGTTCTGGCTCTGGCGGGCGTGGCGAGGCTGGCGGCTACCGGTAGTCGCGGCGGGGCCGACGGAGCAGGCCTGGCTTCTAGGGGGCGCCGGTGCCTGGCTGCTTTGTTATGCGGTGAACACCAATTTCTGCTACCGGATCATCCTGCTGCTGTTGCCGGCGGCGGCCTGGTTGCGCGCGGCCCAGGGTTCGCCGAGCGCCGACCGCGCCCAGGCGCGTTGGGCGGTGGTCGGCTTGATCGTCACGGTATGGCTGGCGCTTTTCCATCCCGGTATGCAGCAGATTTCGACCCTTGCGCAGCTGAGGGCCTCGGCCTGGGCGCTCGGCCTCGAAAACGGGCTGGTGCTGGGCTTGACGCTTTATCTTGTCTGGGAGGCCGGACGTCTCGTGAGGGCTCGGTGGCGCGACTATGGGTTTGGTGGCGGACCAACCGCCTCCTCCAGTTCGGCGGCGCCCACTTCGTAGACGAACCACGTGTGCGCGACCCGGGCGTCGGCCGGGCGGGCGCGCAGGTGGTGTAGAAGACGGCCGAAACGCAGTTGATCAAAATCGAGGTAGAGCTCGGCCAGTTCGTCGGGTGACAGCGACTCGCCGTCCGGACCGCGAGCCAGTCCGGGGCGGTCGGCGGCGGTCAGCCAGGCGCGGAGTTTTTGGTAATACGCCTCGTAGGCGGGCGTCCAGGGCCCGCGCACGCGGGTGTAGACGCGTTGCCACACCGTCGCGCTGATCGCGTAGCGGCCGGGATGGAGCGGTTCGGGAGCGGCGGGGTGGCCACCGCCGGCGGGGGCCGGCTCGGCGATGCGTCGCGCGGTGATGCCGTAGGCCCTCGGATCATCCGTGCCAAAATAGGCCAGCTGAAGGGGGGCCGGGGAGGGATGCTGTTTTTGCCAGGAGGCGAGCGCGGGCAGGTTTTGTCCCCAGTCCAGCGAACTGTCCACGAGGTAGCGGTGGCCGCCATCCGGGCCGCCGGCGAGGAGGTTAAAATAGGCCAGGGTATGGGGGCGGATCGAAAGCGACGAACCGAGGTGCAGGCCGAGCAGGGTGACGACCAACGCGAGGCGAAGGCGGCCGCCGGTCCGGTCGGCGGGGGCGCAGGTGGCGCCGACGACGATGGCGGCGAGGGCGTAGCAAGGCAGCAGGTGGCGGTGGCCGATGTTCAGGCCGGAGGCGATGGCCACGCTGGCGTAGACTCCGAGGCCGACCACCAGCGGCAGGACGCGATAGAGCCGGCGGTGTCCGCGCCTTTGGCGCAGGGCAAAAAGCAGCCCGGCGGCGGCCAACAGGTGAAGCGCGAGCTCCGCGGGGGTGCTTTTGAGCAGGTAAGCGACGGGGAAAAAGGCGAGCCAGCCATCGCCCCGCCAATCGCCGGCGAAATAGGCGAAACGGAAGCGGCTGTGGCGCTCCACGAAGGCCAGGCCGTAGAGCCAGGCCTCGGGCAGGATGCGCGCGGCGAGGGCGGCGCGCACGACGGTCTGCACGGCGCCGGGGCGAAGGTCCACGGTGTGGCCCGGGAGCAGGGAACCGTCGGCCATGAGGTGTTCGATCCCGCGCGGCGTGGTCATGAGCACGTCGTCCCAGGGTTTGATGAACCGGGCCGATGGGGCGGCGTCGCGCGGGGCGGCGGTGTAACGAAAACCGTAGGCGGCCCAGACCAGTCCCCAGGCGACGAACACGGCGGCGAAACTGGCGGCGAGAAGGGCGGGGATGCGCCGGGCCCCACGCATACGGCGACCAAAGGCTGGCAGGTCGGCCGGATGAAGCAGGCGAGCGAGGAGCAACCCGGTGGCCACCAGCGGGAAGAGCACGGCCGAATACTTGGACAGGGCGAGGCCGGCGGCGGCGAGGCCGGCGATGGCGATGCGCGCCGGGCTGATGCGGTGGCAAAGGCGCCAGAAGGCGAGCAGGGCGGCGCTGTAGCCGAGGGCCCCGGCGGTGTCGGAGGTGGCGAGCCCGGCGTGGGCCAGCAGGGTGGGGCTGAAGGCCGCGAGCAGCCCGGAAGCGAGGCCTCCGGCGGCGCCGAAGAGCGACCAGGACCAGAGCGTGATCACCAGCACCAGGGCGCCGCCGAGAAGGGCGATCATAAAGCGGGCGCGGGCGAGGACGGCGGCGGGGTCGTTGCCCAGGCGATGCAGGATTTGATCGCCCAGCGTCCAGATATCGGCGCCGAGGTAGGCGGGTTGGTCGGTGGGGGGCGGGGTGAACGCTGGGTCGGCGACCAGGGGAAGGGCGAGCCAGGCCTGGGGGAGGAGTCCGTTTTCGGGTTGAAGGCGGAAATCGCCCTCGCGCCAGTAGGCGACGCCGGCGGCGAGGTGGGCGGGTTCGTCGAAGGCGCAGGAAAAGTGGCGGGAAACGGACGCGGCCAACCAGACATGCAGGGCGGCGAGGAGCAGCGCGGCGAGGTGTCTATTGATCCGGGGCTTTGGCATGGACGGAGGCGGCGGGGAGGCTTTGTTTGCGCACTGTGTCCAACCCGACTCTCCTTTCGCCAGTCTTGAATCGCTCGCGCCTTCGCGGTGCGGTTCGCGCGGCGAGTCCGGCCTTTTTCACGGCGCTGGCCGTGTTGGGTGTTTATTGGGTGCTGTTGGGGCACCCGGGCTGGTTTGATTGGTGCTCGTTGACCCTGTATCGTGAAATGTGGTTTGGGGATACGTGGGTATTGTTGGCGGCGAGTGATTTACGTGCCGCAGGTTTCGATCCATATGGTCCCAATCCGCTGGGTATTGTGCATGTCTATCCCCGCGTGTGGTTCGGGTTGCACGACCTCGGGCTGGATCGAGGCGATGCGCTGTGGTTCGGGACCTTGATCGGGCTGTTGTTCCTCGGGGCGAGCCTGTGGTGGGTAAGGCCTCGCACCTGGAGCGAGGCCGTGGTGGCGATCGGTTTTTTAATCTCCCCGGCGTTTGTCCTCGGTTTTAACCGGGGTAATAATGATCTTATTATTCTCCTATTGATGATGGGCTTGTGTTGTTTTTTAGTCGCCGATTCGCCGCGGATTCGATTTATGGGTCCGGTGGTGGTTTTGATCGGAGCGATCCTTAAGTTTTATCCCGTCCTCGCCGGTTTCGCGCTTGTCTTCGGCCGGGGACACCGGCGGGAGCGGCTCTGGCAGGGGCTGTTTTTTGCCGGACTTTGCCTGGTGCTCGCGACGCCTTTGCGGGAGGATTACGCGATGGCGATCAAGGGTGTTCCACAAAAACCGGGTTTTTATGGCTTCGGTGCGGTGTTGTCTCCCTTTTCCGCTCTTGGCGGGCTGGCGTGGACGGGGTTGCTGGCCGCCGCGTTCTTCGGTTGGAGGACGGGCGGAGGTGCAGTCGACGATTCCACCTCCGCCTTGGACAGGGCCGGGTTTGTGGTCGGGGCGATTTTGACCGTCGGGTGCTTTTGCGCCGGGGTGAGTTATCTTTATCGCCTGGTCGTTATAGTGTTGATTTTACCGTGGTTATGGCGGTGTGTCAGAATCGGAGCGAAGCGTTTTTGGGCTCGCGCGGCGATTTGGGTCGGGTTGGCGGTGGTATGGCTGGATTGTATCCTGATTCTGGCTACGGTGGCCTCGCTTCTGAGGCATGAAACCCGATGGGCGGAAATCATCCAGGCGGCCTCCGGCGGATGGCGGCTGTCTCTGCAGTGGCTCTGGGTTGGCGCCTTGGTTTATTTGTTGGCGGGTCTGTGTCGGGACCTTTGGAACCGTGAGTGGGAGATGCGGGCATGAGTGGATGGGCAAATCTTTGGGCCTTGGCGCCGATTTTGACTTTTGGCTTCGGCCTTCTGGCTCTGCGCAAAGGAGGGGAAACGTGGTCGGGAGCCGTGGCGCGAGGCGCGGTGTTGTGGGCTTTGCTGGCGTGGGGCGGCTCGAATCTGCTGGGACTATTTGGCGAACTGCGGCCCGGTCCGTTGCGGGTGTTTTGGTTTTGTGCTTTGCTTACGACCGTTCTTGTCGCCCGCCGCTCTGCGGGCCGTCGGGAGGGCGCGGGAGGAGGTCCCTCGATCCAGACTTGGGAATGGCCGCTGGCCATCGGGGTTGGCGGTTTGATCGGGTTTACCGCCGTCATCGCCGCGGTGGCACCGCCGGCCACGGTCGACGTGCTCAGCTACCATTTGCCCCGTCAGTTGATGTGGTTGCAAAATGGCAGTTTGGAGCATTTCCCAACGTTGAATGATCGGATGCTCATGATGCCGCCCTTGGCGGAAGTCATCGGGCTGCAATTCCTGGCGCTCACCGGGGACGACCATTGGGTGAATCTTCCGCAATGGGCGGCCTATACGGGTTTACCGCTACTGATGATCGCAGCGGTCCGGCGTTTGGGCGGAGGCAACGCCGGAGCTTGGCTCGGGGCTTGGTGGACGGTGACCTTGCCGATGGCCTACCATGAAGCGACCGGGGCCAAGAACGATCTGATGGGGGCCTTTTGGTTGATGGTCGTCCTGCTGGAGGTCTTGCGGGTTCGAGTGGAGCGAAACGGGACGCGCGAGGGTTTTTGGCTGGGTGGGGCGGTCGCGGTGGCCTTGTTGACCAAGAGCACGGCGTTTTTGTTTTTGCCTCCTTTGGCGGTGGCCTGGGTCTGGCTGCGGCGTCGCGAGCGAGGGGGATTTGGGGCGTGGTCAAAGCTCGGGGTGGCCACGCTGGTGGTGCTTTTGATGACCGGACCTTTTTTTATTCGCAACCTCGCCTGGTATGGCGCGCCTCTGGGGGTGCATCGAGCCGAGGATGGTGGCCAGCAGGCGAACTCGCGGGTGGGGCCCGGAGTGGTGGCATCCAATCTCCTGCGCAACGCGACCCTGCATCTGGCGGGCCCGTTTCCGGGCTGGAACGAGGCGCTGGAGGCTTGGGTCAGGGAGGCGCATCGGGGGTGGGGGCTTGATGTGGACGATCCGGAAACGACGCTTTGGGTGACAAAATACCAGGTGGGCTACGCTCCCGACGCCGAGACCGAGGCGGGGGCACCCGTTCAGGCTTTGCTCCTGGCCCTGGCTTTGGTCGCGGTCTGGCGGAGACGTTTTGCGGGCCCGGTGCAAGGGCTCGCTCTGGTCGTTTTGGCGATCGGGCTGGCCTACCTTCTGGTGCTCAAATGGCAGCCTTGGGGCGCCCGGCTGCAGCTGCCCCTCTTTGTGGTTGGGATGACCCTGACGGCGGTCGTGGCGGCACGTTCCTTCCCGCGTTGGCTGCCGATGGGTTTGATCGCCGGTTTCGTGTTGGGCGGAGTGGCCTGGTGGCCGTCGAGGGAGACGCGGTTGCGACCTTGGAAAACGCATCCGACTATTTTTGAGGTTTCGCGCGATTTGGGCCGGCAGCGGAATCTGCCGGCCTTGGTGGGACGAGATCGCAGGGTGGTCGACTTGATTCGCGAAGCCGGGCTGCGGGAGACGGTCTTGTTGTCGATTCACGACTGCGTTTATCCGCTCATGCGCCTGGTGCGTCGTGAAGTTCCGGAATTCCGATTCAGCGGCGGTCGGGGGGACGCGCCCGAGTCGTTTTTGGTCTGTGAATACTTCAAGCCGCTGGAGTTGACGCGCACTTGGAAGGATGGGACGACCTACCGCTTGGTCGGAGACGAGTCGGGGGATGGATTGTATCTCCGGGAAGACTTGGTCCGGCGGTTGGGTTGGGAAGGGCGTTTACCTGCGGTGGCCGGGTGGACCGGGCAACGCGGGCTTAATTTGGCGATCTCGGGGGAGTGGCTCGAGTCGCCACAACTGGTCTGGCGACAGTTGGAGGGCCCGGTCGTCGAGCTCGATTTCCACTCCGACGAGGAAAGCACATTTGGAGTGGGGCTTACGATTTGCAAAGGGCAGGCGCGGGGCATGGAGCTTTCCGCTCTGGTCGGTGGTGAGGTGGTCGGGACGTCGGCTGAATTGAAAGGGCCGTCAGTGAGGGTCGATTGGGAGTTTTTTGTCCCGGTGCGACCGGGATGGAACAGGATCGAGCTGCGCGCGGGTGAGCACGACTGGAATGAAATGGTGTTCACGCGGATCCAAATCGCGCCACTTCGCGTTCCCCTTCCGGGAAGAAGGGATACGCCGGCGAATGCTCAGCCTTGAGGACCTGATTACGTGCGTGGCCGTTCGCGGTGGGGGGCGATCGGTTTCCGGGTTTTGGCTTGATTCGAATCGACGCCGAGAGGGCGCGTGGTTTCCGTGCGGACGTCACTCTTTATGAACCTCTCCTCCAGCCAACAGGATTTTCGTGCCGTTCAAGGTATGGGGAAGGTGGAGGCGGTGATTGCCTTTGGCGTGGCGGTGCTCTTATTGTGGCTGTGGTCGCCCTTTGCGCGGATCGGGGTGGACGTGCATCACGATGGTATCATGTTAAAGCCAGCCTTGGACGTGTTGTCCGGGCAGGTGCTTTTTCGCGACTCTTTCAGTCAATATGGTGCTCTCACCGTTTACCTCCATGCATTAGGCCTCTGGTTCCACCCCGCCTTGTTCACACTCAAATTCATGTCCTTGTGCGCCGTGGTGGCATCGTTGTTCATTTTTTACGGTTGCTGGAGGGAATTGATGCCGCGCTCTCTAGCCATCGCGGGGGCGGGTATGTTCGTGGCTTATTTGTCATTTTTCGACCCTGATTGGCTGCTTTTGCCCTGGTCGTCGGACTTTGCGATGCTATTTCAGGCGATCACGCTCTATAGTCTGCTCCAAGTCATTCGCGGCAATCACGCGGTGCGCTGGGCAGGGGTAACGGGCGTAGCCTGCGCTGCTACATTTTGGTGTCGGCAACCGGTGGGCCTGCTTCTGATTTTAGCAACCGCAGTTATTCTCGTTTCGTCATGGTGGGCGGGATGGAGTTTGTCGGGTCAGGCAAAAATTAAGGTCCTCATGGTCCTAATCTTGGGTTTATTTGGGGTAAACGCTCTCATGTTTGCAGGTCTGGCGGGTTCCGGTGCTCTTTTGCCATGGTGGGAGCAGAACATTATTTGGCCTCAAAGGTGGGCGGCGCGCGGATGGACAAGTGATCCTCTGGTTTTTGATTATTTGAAAAAATCCTTCCACCCCAAGCCACTCTTAGCTTTCGGTTTGGGCTTGGCACTTCTGATTTGGCCTTGGCTTTCGGCGAAGGCGCGGGGCAAATTCTGGCCACCGTTATGGTCAATCATCTACTATGGAGGGCTTGGAATTGCTTCAGTTGTAGGTTGGATGCAGTGGAGGGAATGGTTCATCGTTCCTCATGCGGTTTGGGATGGCGTGATTTTGGCCTTGGTCGCGGGTTTCGCGTTTTTGAGCTTTTTCAAGGCGATTTTGTGTCGCATTAGGGGAGGCGATGCTCCGGCGACGGAGTTCTTTCTATGCGCGGCGCTGGCGGGTGTTTGTTTAGCCTCTTTGGCGCAGATTTATCCCTTGCCTTGCCAGAGGCATATATTCTGGGCCTATGCCCCCGCTTTCGGTTTAGTGGGTTATGCACTTTGGCGCTTGTCGGGCTTGATGCCTTTGGTATTGTCTCTCGCGTTAGGATTCCTTCTTTTACCTGGCTTGAAAGATCGGATGGGGTGGGGCGGCTATACGTTGCAACAGCCCTTGGAGACTCTAAGTGTCCCACTGTTGCTGTCCGGCATGCGTGTGAGCCCGGAGGAGGCGCATTTTTTCCGTGATTATGACGGGATTTTAGCGCGAGTTGAGAAAGCAAGGCCCGATACGCCATTGACGGTTTTTGGGGGCGACGCACTCCTCCTCTGCTTCGCGCGCAACTTGGAGAATCCGGGGCCTTTCTATGTGAATTGGGCTGACCTTTTATCACCCGAAGAAGATCTTTCGCGATGGGCATATATTCTTGCCCGGCGGCCCGTAATTATATTCCATAATTATGGAACCGAGAATCTAGAGCGATTTATAATTAAAATGAACTACGCTCAGGTTTGGAGCATGGAAGCTGCCAGAGTCCATATCTTTGCGCCTAGCGAGTGGGCTGATCAAATCGCCCCGACGGGTATGCCGCAAGATTATCAAAATCCCGTTTCCGCTACCCAATGAAAACTATCTCGTTAGTAAGCGGTTGCTACAATGAAGAAGAAAATCTGCCGGAATTATTTCAACGGATATGGGCGGTTGTAGCCAGGCATCCGGAATACGACTGGGAGTATATCGTAATCGACAACTGTTCGACTGATTCTTCCGCTGAGGTGCTGCAAAGTGCGGCGGCGGTCGAGCCTCGGCTGAAGGTGATTTTCAATGTGAGGAATTTTGGTCATATTCGATCCCCTTACTACGCTGTCCTTCAGGCGCGGGGTGACGCGATAATTTGTTTAGCATCGGATTTGCAGGATCCCCCGGAGTTTATTGAGAATTTCCTCCCGAAGTGGGAAGCGGGGTGGAAAGTGGTCGCGGCCATCAAGGGCGAAAGCAAGGAATCGCCATTGTTTTTTGCGGCGCGTCGATTCTACTACCGGGTGATCGACCGGCTTTCGGACGTGGATCTACTGCGAAATTTCACAGGCTTCGGGCTCTACGACCGAGAGGTCATCGAGCTGATGCGCGAGGCGAACGATCCGTATCCTTATTTTCGAGGACAGATCTCCGAGTTCGGTTTCCCGGTGGCGCGGATTCCGTTCACCCAAGAGAGCAGGAAACGCGGGTTTTCGAAAAATAACTTCTATACGCTCTTCGATTTGGCGATGCTAGGCTTCACCAATCATACCAAGGTTCCTTTGCGACTGGCATCAATGGCGGGTTTTCTTATGTCGATGCTTTGTCTCGGGGTGAGCCTCGGTTATCTGCTCTACAAAGTGTTCAATTGGGATAGTTTTTCGCTCGGCACGGCGCCGGTGGTGGTTGGGTTGTTTTTTATCGGCTCGGTGCAGCTATTCTTTATTGGCGTAATCGGGGAATACATCGGCGCAATCCACACCAAAGTGACAAAGCGACCACTGGTGGTGGAGAAAGGCCGGTTAAATTTTTAGTCTTGAAATGCGATAATCGCAGTAGCCGCAGTTCAGTCAACATAAAGTCTGTGAACCCGGTTGGGTAGTTCAAGCCTCGCCGTGATCATTTGGTTAATCGCTGCCTCGGCCACCTGGGATGAAATCAGAATCTCCACGCGAGGCAGGTCTTTGAGGCTGGAGGGCGGTAGAATCGGTATACTTTCAAGCATTTTCCCTTGGTAGTTTGCATTGGAGTCAATGAACGCAACTATCGCCGCCTCACGCAGGCGGCTGGTTTTCAGCAATCGAAGCGTGTGGGTGCCTACACCCCACACGACGATTGAGGTTCGGGTTCTGACCAGTTCGTCGATCCGTGCGTGTAGCCTGCATTCCACCTCGGCCGAGCGCGCAAGATATCTCTCCAAGGCGGGCTTGGATTCCCGGTCCACAATGCGATGGTTGGAGGACCTGTCCGATTTTCGAAAAAGTCCACCAACGCAGGGTTCGATGGCTTGGGGGCTGAGATAGCGGATGAGCCTTACATTGAAGACTGGCGCGAAAGAATGCCGGGCCAGAAGGTGTTCCAATGAGGTGGGCGAGAAGTAGTTTATGTGCTCCATGCTCAGGAGCTGATAAGGCGCGCCAAAGTGTCGATCGTAACAGCTCGCATCGGGCACTTCGATGTAAAGGAAACCATTTTCGGCCACGCGGTCGCCTACAAGGCGCAGGGAGTCATCCACGTCTCTCACGTGTTCCAAGACGCCGGTAAGAAACGCTGCGTCGAACGTTTCCCAGATTGTTCCGAGTTCGGCTATCGAGCCGACTTTGGTTTGCAGGCCATGGAGTCTCGCCGCCAGCGACGCGCAGGCGGGGGAGGGGTCGGTGCCGAGGGATCGTCGAAATCCGCGTGATTGGAATTCAGCGAGCAAACCTCCGGTGGCACAGCCCACGTCGAGCAGGCGATGTTCCGGTGTGAGATACGGGGAAACCAAATTGGCGATTTCTTTGAACCGTGCTTGATCGCTCGGGGTGGTAACGCCGGCGTCGCTTGCGTATTCGTATTTCGACATTTCGGCATAGTATCGATCAAAGGTCGCTTGGTTCGGTATGTCATCGCCGTAGGCCGCTCCGCAATGGTCGCAGACCACGAGGTCAAATCCATCCATCAGGCTGCCCGCCGATAGCGTGGCGAAGGTCTGGCGGAAAAGGCGTTTTTTCTCGGTCCCGGTGCAAACGGGGCAGGCGCGCGGTTCAAAGAGGGATGGCATGGTTGCGGTCAAAACACTTCCAATGATCTCAAAACATCGTTTAGCGTGCCGGAGGCCGTGTTCCACGGTTGGGGCACCAGGCGGGTCGCTAGTCCGGCTTTTCTCGCGCCTTCGAGATTGCCGGGCGAATCGTCGATTAGAACATCTCCGACACCGATCCAGCGCAGCCAGTCGGCTTTGGTGGTGTCATAGACGGGAAAGGCGTCTTGCGGGCGCGACGAAGGCACGAAGCCGAAGCCGCGAATCCAGCTGCCGTAGTGCTTCAAGACCCACTCGGCGGCTTGCGGTGCGGAGTCGAGCGGGCGGGCGGTAAGCGCCAAGTGGCGGTAGCGATGGCCGTGTCGTTCAAACCAACGCAGAGTCTCCGGAACCGGTGCCAGGTTTACGCCCGCCGGGCTGGCGCGAAAGGTGTCGAGCGAATCCAGGTAGGTTTCCAAAGGGATGCCCAGCGCACGGTTCGGGGGATTGGCGACGATGCTGGCGTAGGAGGCGCGACATTCGGGATGAGCGGGTTTCCAAGCTTGCTCAAGCCAGTCGTGCGTGAGTCGGTTCAGCACGTCGTCGATGTCCCAGACCAGCGTTTTCATTGACGCGATCCGAGGGCGTTGGCCAGACGCTCACGCGGCACGGCATAGCAAATCAAATCCCAGCCCGCCTTTTTTTCGGGACGGAGAAAAAGCGCATAATCCATTACCAAGTCGTTGATTAGCGCTGGAACACTCCAGAGGTCCTCAACTCGGTGATAAGCCGATACGGCCAGTATGGGGCGGTGCTTGGTAAGTATTTCGCGCGCTCCGCGCAGCGCCCCCAGCTCCGCGCCCTCAATATCCATTTTTATGTAGGAAGGCGTTTCATCGTGGAGAATCTCGTCCAGTGTAAGACAGTTTACCTCCGAATTTCCGGTTTGGCTTTCGCGCGATTCGGTGGAGCCTTCGGCGGAGAAACGCAGCACGCATGCCTGCTCAGCCACTCCGGCTTTTAGCAAGCGGACTCGCATTTCTCCCGCGTCTGCGGTTTGTATGGCCAATTTGTCAAAATTCTGCGCATCGGGTTCGATAGCGATGTAGCGGCGAAACCGATTCCCACTTATCCTCACGAAGTCTCGGTAGGTGTCTCCGTCGTAGGCCCCGCAGTCCACGAATGTTTCCGCTTTGTTGAGCGTGAATAAATCGGTGGGGAAATAAGCCGGGTGGCTGATGTTGGCACCATTCTGGAGTTGATCAAAATCCAAGCTGATCCGCATTGCCAACTGTGCAAAAAATTCATCGTTAGATGCGGCATCGAACCATAGCTTTGCGGCCGCCTTGATGGCGTGTTTCGCAGTCAAAATGGTCTCGATGCGGTCCATGAAAAAATCGGGGAAAAAAACATCAGGATACTTTTGGTAGAGAGCCGTAAACGACGCCACACGCTCCATTCCCAGAGCGGCCAGCTGATTGCGAATCGCCTCGAAAGGGTGTCCGACCCGATCACTCCAAATGGTAACTATGAATACGGCCTGGGGATGGAGTCTCACGGCTTCGTTCGCCGATAGAACGGTGATTTCATCGACCGCGCCGCCAGCAAGATGAGCGGCGTTGTCGGCAAAAGCTGCGGGGAGTATTCCAATACTACGCAAACCGGTTAAGATACGTCTTCCGCGGCCGCCGGCACCAAACAAAACAAGCGGCGGCCGGCCATCCAAGAGTTCCACGCCGGGTGGTTCGCGCCGAGGATTATCCAGGAGCTTTTCCAAGTTGTGAATGTCGATTGAAGTCATCGAGTGCCTGAATCGGTTACTCTGACATGACGGCGGCGAATTCCTCACGAGGCAGGAAGGGCCACATGTCTTCCATGGGCTTGGAGACGATCGTGCCGTCCTGCATTATTTCCGAGGTGACGCGTGGCATTGTTTTTTCATCCGCCGACGTTTTTACCACACAAATGGCGGGACCTGCTGCGGCGAGGGTTTCGGCTATGACCTCGCGGATGCGCGCTTCATGCTCAACGTAGAAGATTGGTAGCCCGTAGGCAGCGCCGATTTTTCGTAAATCGGGAAGAGTGAGGCGGCTCGAGGGATCTGAGGCCACAAGGCGACCTTGGAAATGGTTCCGTTGCATCGCGACGATCGAGCGGTAGCCGTTGTTGTCCAAAATGAAGTATTTGATTGGTAGCTTTAGGCGGCGGACGGTTTCCAGTTCCTGGATATTTAGTTGAAATCCGCCGTCGCCGTTGATGTTGATCACACGTCGCCCTACACCGGCGAGGCAGGCACCGATAGTGCCGGGCAATCCGGTGCCCATCGCGCCCAAGCCTGGGGCGTTCAGGATGCGTTGGCCTGCCTTTACGCGGAAGGCCTGCATAAAGATGTCACTGCAAGGCCCAGAGCTGCCGGGGACAAGGATGTCGCTAGGCTTTGCTGCATCGGAAAGGGCATCGACCAGGGCGTAGGTGCTCACGAAGCCGCTGGGGCTGGCCCAGTGTTCCGGTTGCACCACGGGATAGCGGGCCACCCAGCGACGACAAGTTGCCATCCAAGGGCTGTATTGAGCGCGCAGCGCATCTGCCTCTGGAACAAGGGTTGCCAGCAAATCGGGAAGAAAGTCCGCCAGATTGGCGTGGATCGGCTGGTGGATGGGCGGGCTGAACTTCGCTAGCTCCGCGTCATCCACATCAACGACGATCTTGTGAGCGCGGGGTGACAGGCCTGCGTGGTTAAAGCCGACTGAGGGCAAATCTAGCCGGGCGCCTAAGACGAGTAGGAGATCCGCCTTTTGTTGGGCGAAATTGGCAGCGCGCTGGCCTATTCCGCCCGGTCGGCCGATATACGCGAAGTTTTCATCCGGGAGAAAATCAATTGCTTTCCAAGTCAGCAAAACGGGGAGTTCTAGGAGCGAGATAAGTTCGCGAAACTGATCGAGACTTCCGGCCGTGCGAATTCCGTTCCCGGCGTAAACGACCGGGCGTCTGGCGCTCCGGAGGGCTTCGACTACCTTTTCGATTTCTTTCGAATGGTCGGCCGGCAACCTTGCTGGAACCGTAAATCCTGAAAGCGAGGAGGGATCAATCCGCATTGCCTGCACGTCCAGCGGCACGTCAATCCAGACAGGGCCTTTGCGGCCGCTGGTGGCCAGCCAGACGGCCCGCTCAAGGGTTGCGCGAATGGTGAGCGGGTCTAGAACTGTGGCTGCCATCTTTGTGATGGGGCGGACGATCGAAACGATGTCCACTTCCTGCTGACCCATTGAGCGGACTGGCTTGGTGCGGCTTGTTATTAGGTCGGCCCGCTTAGCTTGGCCGGAGATGAAAAGCACCGGGCTCGATTCGAGCCAAGCGCAGGCGACGCCGGTGACTGCGTTTGTGCCGCCCGGTCCGGTGGTCACCAAAGCGCAGCCAAAGCCTTGATTGAACTCGCCGTAGGCCTCGGCGGCGAAGGCACAAGCCTGTTCGTGCAAGCAGCATACGTAATCGATCTCGGGGCGTTTGCCCACCGAATCGGCGAGATGCATGCAGCCTCCTCCGGGTAGCATAAATAGGTGGCGAAGCCCTTGTTGAACAAGGAAATCAACGATGTAGTCCGAAAGCTTCATGTGCATGGCGAAACCGGTGCGGATTGCCTCAGTCCATCCAGTTGGTTATATAAGTCTTGCGGTGCTTGTTGGCGTTGATGGTCGAGTCGGTGTAATAGGAATCACTTTGCGAATAGGCGGAGGAGATCTCTTCGATCACCGCACCATGAACGCTGGTGAACTCGTGTTTCACGCCGCAGGGGATGATGACCACTTCGTTTTGTCGAAGAATGCGTTTCACGCCGTCCAAGGTGAGTTCGATCTCGCCGTGGAGTAAGTGGTAGGTCTCGTCCTTGAGTTGGTGCCATTGTTCGGGGTGAGTTTGCCCCGGCAGGCAGAGAATGATCCGTTTGCAATACTCGCGGTTCACGACGGTGATTGTTGTGGAGCCAAAGCGGCGGAAGTTTTCGAGGCCGTGGTGGTGGGATATCTCCAACTCCAATTGGGAAGGCACGACCGTTCGAGAGGCCTTCAGGAGCGCCTTAACGTCAGCGATGATGGTGTAGATAACCCGCTGGTGGTCCGTCTCTTCTACAAATTCGGGCAATACGGGAGCGTTCGCGGTGATCGGGCGGATAACGCGGAATTCGCGATATTTGGAGAGGTTGTTTGCCACCAGCTGGCCCTGCACACCGGGTATGGAAAGGAATACATCGTTCAGGTGGATGATTTCCCCGGGCTGAAGATCGCGCCGGGCGAAAACGGCGCGGCGGAGTTCGCCCAGGGTTTTTTGTTCGGTGGCGGAGAATTCGTGACGACGGCCCGTCACGCCGCAGATCGCCAGGGCCCGATCGGCGGCGGCGAGCCAGGCGCGGATTTGGGCGGGGGTGGCGGAATAGGCGTTGATCGGATATCGATCGGTGGGCACACCGACGTGTTTTTCGAAGATGGTGGCGCCTTTGGCCACGGCCAGCATGACCGCATTGACCTGTTCCGGGGATTCATGGGTCGAATACCCGATTTCCACTCCCGAGTAGCGTTGGCGCAGCAGGTCGATCTGGTTGAGCTGCAAATTGGACTCCGCAGTGGGGTATTCGCCTACGCAGTGAAGGATGGAAAGCGGCTTGTCCCGGTGTTGGTAGAAACTGACCACGCGGTCGATCTCCTCGAAGGGTTCGCCGGCGGTGGACATAATCACCGGGAGCGTGGTCGTGGCGATTTTCTCGGCCAGCGGCCAGTCGGTCAGATAGCAGCTGGGGACTTTGATAAAATCGTAGCCGTGTTCGGCGATTTTCTCGACCGAGACGTCGTCCCAGGGGGTGCAGATGGCCAAAAAACCGTTTTCAACGATGGCGTCTTTGATCCGACGGTAATCTTCCCAAGACAGGGCGGTTTCGGAGAAGCGTTTGACGAACTTCAGATCCAGCCGCTGGCGAAAGTCCGGGTGGATGAAGTCCGGGATGTGGCGGTATTGGAGCTTGATCGCGAAACGGAAGGGGAAGCCTTCGCAGGCTTCGCGCAATTCCTGGACGATACGGATCCCATGGGCCACGTCGCCCATGTGATTATTGGCCATTTCAAAAATGAAAAGCGGCGGAAGCGAGGAGGGATGCGCGGGAATCATGTCGGAAGGCGGGGAGGAGTTCGTGGAGAATGAGACGTTCTCAACCAGCCTAGGGTGCGCCGCAAGGCCGCCGACGAAGAAATTCGGGATGCCAGTCCCAGTTCCTGGCCGGCCCGGCGGATGGACGGCACGTAGCGGGAAGGCGGGCCCGAGTTGACCGGGGGGCGCACGATTTCCACCTGGCAGCCGTGCGGTTCGTTGGTCGCGGCCACGATCGCGGCCCATTCGCCGATGGAGTGCGCCTCGTCCGAGCCGACGTTGTAGGCGCGGTGCGAGGGCCCGGCGAAGAGGATGGTCCAGAGCCAGATCGCGAGGTCGGCGGCGTAGAGGTAACTCCGATACGGCGTGCCGTCACCGCCGACGCGGATGGGGCCGCCCGCGAGGGTGTCGCGCAGGAAGTTGCCGATGGCGAAATGGGCGTCGAGGGGCAGGTGGGGGCCGACGAAGGCGAAGCAGCGGGCGGTCTTGAACGCGTAGCCGCGGCGGGTGGCGTGGACGGCGCAGAGGTGTTCCGCGAGGCGTTTGCCTTCGCCGTAGGCGCTGCCGGGCAGAAGTGGATCGGGCGCGCCGGCGAAATCCTCGGGGACGTGGGTGAGTTCGGGGGGCTGGGGGCCGTAGACCGCGCCCGAACTGGTCAGGAGCAGGGCTTCGACGCCGGCTTGTTCGGCGAAGGCCAGCACGCGGCGGGTGCCGTCGACGATGATGGCGAGCATCTCGGCGGGGTGGTCGGCGTTGAGCGCGGCGCTGGCGGGCGTGGCGGCGTGGATGACGTGGGTGAAGCGGCCGGGCGGAAAGGCGAAGTCGCGCACGTCGCCGGCGATGAAGGTGAGGTCGGTGCGGGCCGCGAGGTGGGGGGTGCGGTGGAGAAAGGCGGCGGGATCGCGGGTGAGCACCACCGCCTCGGCGCCGAGGCCGAGGGTGGTGTTGGCGTGGGCGAAGGACTCCAGCAGCCACAGCCCGAAAAAACCGGTGCCGCCGGTGAGAAAGAGGCGTTTGCCGCGTAGCTTTTCCCAGTGCGCGCGGGTGTGGGCGAGCACGTGCGCGAGGTCCTCGGGAGGGAGGGGCGGGAGGGCGCGGGGCATGGACGGCGGTTTCGGCTTGGACGATGGGGGCGGGAGCGGCTTGGTGGAGCGGGTAAAACAATGAACGCCGCCGAATATGCCAACCTGGAACGCATCGAGGCCGCGCATTGGTATTACGCCGGCAAGCGCGAACTCGTCGCCCGCTGGATCGCGCGGGCCCGGCCGGCGCGGGCGGGGCGGGTCGACCGCCTGCTGGATTGCGGCGCGGGCACGGGGCTTTTTGCGCAGCAGATGGCCGGCCTTTTCGACACCTGGGTGCTGGACGACCACGAGGAGTCGCTACGGCTCCTGCGGGCGAGGTTTCCCGCCGACCGGGTGCTGAGTCTGGCGGGAGACCGGGTGCCCCTGCCGGATGCTTCGCTCGAGGTGGTCACGGCGCTCGACGTGCTCGAGCATACGCCGGACGACGCGGCGGTGGCGCGGGGCTTTCACCGGTTGCTGGTTCCGGGCGGGCTGGCGGTGGTCACGGTGCCGGCGAGCATGGAGCTGTGGAGCGATTGGGATGTCGGGCTGCACCACTACCGTCGTTATCACCGGGCCCAGCTGGGGGCGCTTTTCCCGGCCGAGCAGTGGGATCTGGTTTATCTCAACTACACCAACGTGCCCGCCTATCCGGCGGTGTGGCTGCTGCGGCGGTGGCGCAAGTGGTTTCCGGCGGCGGCGGCCGCTCCGGGGGCGGAGCGGGCGGAGGACCGCATCCCGTCGCCGGCGGTGAACGGCGTGTTGCGGCGGATCTTTGTCGCGATGGCGTTCTGGCGGGTGCCGTTTCCCTTCGGCGTCAGTCTGCTGCTGGTGGCGCGGAAGCGGTGAGCGGGGCGAGGTTCGGCCGCAGGTAGGCGAGTTCCGCGCCTTCGGCGTCGAGCAGCACGAGCCGCGCTGAGGACGACAGGATCTCTCTGCGAAGTCCCTGCAGGGCGAAGAATTGGCGCTCGAGGCCCGGATGGAAGGAGGGTTCAGCGGGCGCCCAAGTTAGCTTAAGCGCTGGTGAGCCGGGGAGCAAAAGGATCGCAGTGCGGGGTGGGCGGGGCAGCCTCTCGGTGACGCTCACTACGCCGTTTGGCACCGCGGTGAAGGAATCGACAATGTCGAGCCTGCGTTCTCGATGGCCCCAGAGATCGTAGCCGCCAATGCGGGCGAGGGGGACGAATTGGGTCACAATGTAGTCGTGGAGTGTGCCACTCGGTTGGATGCCCGCTTCGATGAGATAACGCAAGTGGTCGCGTTGCAGAACGACGATGGCGGTCGCGTCGGCCTCGAGGCGGGCGGAAATCTCGACCTGCCGATTTTCGTCCAGTAAATTGAACCAGTGGGTGACATTGGCCCGGGTTGGGGTGGGTTTTTCGCTCCAGATGTTGAGGCTAAACGCTCCCGGCAGACTGAAAACCGTGCCGGCGTGGAGTTGTAGATTGCGGGTTACAATCCGCAGGATTTCTGCGGTTTCCGGCGGCGGTCGAACCCAGTGCGCCCCCGGTAATCCGAGAGGTTTGCTGTCCTGAAGGCAGTCTAAACCGTAGCGTAGGCAGGTGCCTACCGCCACAATTCCCCCGAGGCCGGCAAGGCTCGTCGCGCAGTGGCGAAACACCGCCCGGGAACGCGCGAAATATTCTCCGGCTTGAAACAAGCCGTAGACGCTGAGCGGGACCCAGAGGAAAGAGCCCCAGGCGACCTGGGAACCCGCCACAGGAAAGGCTTGGAGGGTTTGCCAGATGAAAACCCATGCGATCCAGCGGGCAATTCGGGTGGTATGCTTCTGGTCCGGACCGAGCGGCGCGACCAGAAGCCACGCGAGTGAGGGGCCGAAGTAGTAGGCGAAGCGGTCAAGCGGCATTTCCCCTAACGTGCGCGGACCTTGCGCGAAGAAAGCGAGCGCGGCGGCGATTTTCGCCAAGGCTAGCACAGTTTGGGTGCGCGTGCCGCCCGGCCGGCGGCTTAGCCACACGGCGCCAATCAACGAGAGTGGTGCCAGCACCACTGCTAAGGGTGGAAAACTGGGCTGGAACACATATACCCCGGGGTGCCGAAGCGGGGCGAGTAAGACGCCCTCCAGCAGGTCGGCAGGATGGGTGCCCGAGGACACAGTCACGCCAATTACTCCCGCCGCTAGGGCAAGGCTGGCGAGGGCGGCGCTAAGCCAGTCCCGTCCACCAATACACACCGATCGATCTCGGGCTCGCTCTGTAAGCAGCGCAAGGCCGCCGCAGATAAAAACCAGCGCCGTGTCGCGCGTCGGCCCGTCTCCCAAATGGTCGCGCATCAGGGCGAGCGGGAGGGCGAGAATAATGGCGGCCACGAGGCCGATTCGGTTGAGCGCCTTTGAGTTGGGCAAGCTCAACCCCAACCAAGCCCAAGAAGCTAAAGCCGTAAAAAGGAATGCACCGACGTTGATTTTAATGAGACAAGCCGCGGTTGCAAACAGGGCGACTTTCCAAAGGAGACCACTCTCTTCCCGGTGGTCGATCTGACGCGCGCCCATGAAGGTCGCGATGGCAACCAGCAACGCGAGCAGCGCGCCGGGATGGAAGGGTTCGTTCGTGTTGCTGATCAGCGTGACGAAGGTGAGCGCGCCGGCGGCTAAACCGGCGGCGAGGCGACGGCAGAGTTGCTGCGCTAGGGCGCCGGCGAGAGCGGCACTGGCCAGCCAATAGCCGAGGTTGAGCAGGCGGGCTGAATCGTTGTCGAAGATGAGCCCGGTCGCGGCGTGGACTGTGCGGTAAAAAATAAACAACAAGGGGCCATACTGGCTGTAGACCTCGGTGTAGAGAGGCGAACCTTCGCAGAACCCCCGCACTGACCAAAGGACATAGCCCTCGTCGTCGTAGACCATGAACTGGGTGAATATCAGTAGTCCACCCGTGACCGCTAGGCCAGCGATCAGCATCGTCCAAGCTAGGACCTTCGAAAATCCGGGCTTCATGGCCGGGCCGGCGGGTCGTCCTGGCGGACAACGTAGATCGGTCGACGTTTCACCTCGTCGTAAATGCGGCCGAGGTATTCGCCGAGCACACCTATGCCGACCAGCTGCACGCCGCCGAGAAACAGCACTAGGGTGACCAGGGTGGTGAAACCGGTGAACGCGATCTCGACGCCCAGCAGGCGGCGAAAGGCGAAAAACGCCGCCACGGCGAAGCCGCTGCCCGCGATGAGCAGCCCGGCATAGGTGACGAGGCGTAGCGGCAGGTAGGAAAAGCTGAA
>CAMCHD010000024.1 GCA_945874545.1 Akkermansia muciniphila
GGTCTCGGCATGAACGGTGATTGGACGGAGACGCTGGCGGAATTCTTGCGCAACGAGCCCGGGGTCGGCGCGGTGCGGCTCGACGCCGGCGCGCGGCGCGTGCAGCTCGCCACCCTCGGCCAGGTGGACCTCGAGGCCCTGCGCGCACGGCTCGACGCGACCCTCGCGGCCATCGCGGACGAGCTGGGCCGGGACGCGGCGGTGCCGTCCGGATTTACCCTGAGCCGCGAGGGAAACGTCGTGCAACTCAGCGGGCCCGGCTGCGAGACCGCGCCGAAGCTCTGGCGTTGGAAAGACTACGCGTGGCCGGCGGCGGACGGCGCCGAAACGGGCGACGCGGACGCGCATGAAGCGGAGGACTGGCGCGAACTGGCGGCCTTTGCCGGCGGGTGCGGCGGGCTGGGCCTGGCCGGCTGGGCGGCGGCGGAGTTCACTTGGGGGCCGCCCTGGGTTTCCACCGTCTTGTTCGCCGCCGCCTTGGTCGCGGGTGGCTGGGACGCGGCCATCGATTCCTGGGCGAACCTGCGGCGGGCGCGGCTGGACATTCACTTCCTCATGCTCGCGGTCGCGGTCGGCGCGGCGGCCATCGGGGCCTGGAGCGAGGCGGTGTTGTTGTTGTTCCTTTTCTCCGCCTCCGGCGCGATGGAGGCCTACGCCGACGAACGCACGCACCGCGAGGTGGACGCCTTGCTCAAGACCGCGCCGAAACAGGCCACGGTGGTGGATGGCGCCGGCTCGGAGCGGGTGGTCGCGGTGGATGGGATCGCGGTGGGTGACCTCGTGCGGGTGCGACCCGGCGAGGCCTTCTGCGCCGACGGCGTGGTCGAGTCCGGGGAGAGCGGCGCGGACGAATCCGCCCTCACCGGCGAATCGGCCCCGGTGGACAAAACCAAAGGCGACCCGGTTTTCAGCGGCACGATCAACCTCGGCGGCACGCTCGACTGGCGGGTGGCGCGCCTGCCGGCCGAGAGCACGCTGCAAAAAATCATCCGCCTGATCCACGGCGCCCAGAAGATGCGGGCGCCGAGCCAGCGCTTCACCGACCGCTTCGGCACGGTCTACACCTACATCGTGCTCGGCGTGAGCGCGGCGATGTTTCTCGTCTGGTGGCGCGCTCTCGGTCTCCCACCCTGGCAGGGCACGCCGAAGGAGCCCTCGGCCTTTTACCGCGCCATGACCCTGCTGGTGGTGATGAGCCCGTGCGCGCTGGTGTTGTCCATCCCCTCGGCCATCCTCGCGGCCATCGCCTGGGGCGCACGGCGCGGGGTGCTGTTTCGCGGCGGGGCGGCGCTGGAGAAACTGGCCGCCGTCTCCGTCGTCGCGCTGGACAAGACCGGCACGCTGACCACCGGCGAGATGGTGGTCGCCGCCTACGAGAGCTTCCCGTCCGGCCGGGAAACCGAGGTGATGGAGCTCGCCCTCGCGCTGGAGGCCAGATCGGAGCACCCGCTGGCCCGGGCCATCGTGCGCGACGCCCGCGCCCGCGGCGTGGCGGAGCGGGTCATCGAGGGCTTCGAATCGCTCACCGGGCAGGGCGTGCGCGGCCGGCTCGGGAACGCGCCGGTCATGCTGGGGCGGCGCGAGCTGTTGGAAAAGGGGCCGCTCAAGGGCTGGGCGGAGAAACTGCCCGACTCGGCGGCGGAGTTTTCCGAGGTTTGGGTCGTCGGGCCGGGCTACCTGGGGCGGGTTTTGTTGAAGGACGCCATCCGCCGCGAGTCCGCCCCGGTATTGAAAAAACTACGACGCGCCGGGCTGCGCACCGTCATGCTCACCGGCGACCGCCGCGCCACCGCCGAGGCGGTCGCCGCGGAGCTGGGCCTCGACGAGGTGCGCGCGGGGCTTTCCCCCGCGCAAAAGGTCGAGGCCGTGGCCGCGCTCAAGGACGGCGGCCGCTGCCGGGTCGCGATGGTGGGCGACGGCGTGAACGACGCCCCCAGCCTCGCGGCGGCCGACGTGGCCATCGCCATGGGCGCGCGGGGCAGCGACGCCGCGCTGGAGCAGGCCGAGATCGTGTTGATGAACGACCGCATCGAGGGCGTCTTCACCGCGCTGGACCTGAGCCGGCGCGCCCGGGCGGTCATCCGGCAAAACCTGGTCATCGCGCTGGGGGTGGTGGCGGTGATGGCGCTGGCGACCATCTTCGGACGCGTGCCGCTGGCCCTCGGCGTGCTGGCGCACGAGGGCAGCACCGTGCTGGTCTGCCTGAACTCGCTGCGCTTGCTGTTCGCCAAGGGGGCCTGACGAGTCCGGGCGGTGGTCGCGGCGGCCGACCTCAGGGAAACAGGTTGCCCCCCGCCCACACGCCGCTCGGGGCGCGGTGGTAGCGCACCCGGTCATGCAGGCGGTGGGGCCGCTCCTGCCAGAACTCGATCCATTCGGGCACGAGGCGGAACCCGCTCCAGTGCGGGGGACGTGGCACCTGCCCGACCGGATGCATCAGGCAAAACCGCGCCACCCGGCGGCTCAGCTCCAGCGAACCGCCGCCCGGCTGGGACTGCTCCGAGGCCCAGGCGCCGATACGGCTCAGGTAGGGCCGGGATTGGAAGTAGCGGTCGGCCTCGTCCTCGGTCACCGGCTCGACCACGCCATGCACCCGGACCTGCCGGCCCGGCGGGCGCCAGTGGAAACACAACTCGGCCCGACCGTGGACCCGCAGGGCCTGGGCCTTCGGGCTTCGCAGGTTGGTGTAGAAAACAAAGCCGTCCTCGTCGGCCTGCTTGAGCAGGACCATGCGCACCGCCGGCGCGCCGATGGCGTCGACCGTGGCCAGCGCCATCGCCTCGGGCTCGGGCGCGCCGGCGGCGCGCGCCTCGTCCAGCCATTCATGAAATCGGGCAAGGGGTTCGGGGTTCATCGGAACGCGCAGTCTACCCCACGGCCCCCGGACGCGCTCCGCGAATTTTGTCGATTTTTCGCCCTCGCCCGCCTTGCCGCCGAGGCTTTACGCCGAACGACACCGCGACCAACTTGCCCGACGTGGATCCCCTGCCGACACCGCCCTCCGTATCCGAGCACGCCGTGCTCCACGCCGTGAGCCGGCTCGCCGCCACCGCCGACAGCCCGCGCGTCGCGATGGTCGAGATCCTCCGGCTCGCCGTGGCCCACCTCGGCGCCTCCTCCGGCTCCATCTCCCTGCTCAACCCCGACACCGGGCGGCTCGAGATCGAGGTCCACCAGGGCATGCCCGCCGACATCGACGAGGTCGCGCTGCGCCCGGGCCAGGGCATCACCGGCTGGGTGGCCTTCCACGGCCGGCCGCAACTCGTGCCCGACGTGCGCGCCGACCCCCGCTACATCCCGGTCCGTCCGGAGGTCCGCGCCGAGATCACCGCGCCGCTCGTGCCGGCCAACGGCCAGATCCTGGGCGTGATCAACCTCGACAGCGACACCCTCGGCGGCTTCGGCCCGGAGCACCTGCAAAATCTCGTCGTCCTGGCCGCCGAGAGCACCGCCGTGCTCCTGCGCCTCTGGCAGCTCCAGCACCTGCGGGGCAAGGCCGGCCAGCTGGAAAACCTGGTCAACGCCGGCCTCACCCTCGTGACCAAGCTCGAACGCCAGGAGCTGCACGACGCCATCTCCCGCGACGCCCGCCGCCTGCTCTCGGCCCGCGCGTGCTTGCTGCTCGAATACATCCCCGCCCGGCGGTGCCTCCGCGCCGTCTCCCTCGCCGGCCTGCCCGACACCCCCCTGCCGGACGGCGACCTGCCGTTGGAAAGCAGCCTGGTCGCGGGCGCGCTGAACACCCGGCGCGCGATCGAGTTCGCCAACGTGCAATCGCCGGAGTTTCTCGACGTGGTCGACCTGCCCCGCGACCCCGCCCTGCGCTCGCTGCTGGCCGTGCCCATGTTTTGGGAAAACGAGGCGGTCGGCGTGCTCGGCGTGTTCACCGACCACCCGCATCGTTTCAACAACGACGAAAAACGCCTGCTCGCCGCCTTCGCCAGCCTCGCCGCCGTCACCCTCCAGAATTCCCGCCTTTATTCGCGCGTGTTCCAAAGCGAGGACACCCTGCGCAAGAACGAGCAGCTGACCACCCTCGGCCTGCTCGCCGCCGAGATCGCGCACGAGATCCGCAATCCGCTGACCGTGATCAAGCTCCTCTACGGCTACCTCGGCCTCGATTTCCCCGAGGACGACCCCCGCCGCACCGACGTGCGGGTGATCGGCGAAAAGCTGGACCAGCTGGAGTCGATCGTCTCCCGCGTGCTCCAGTTCGCCAAGGCCCCGTCGTCCATGCACTCGCGCTGGAACATCGCCGACCTGGTGGGCGACACCCTGGTGCTGATCCGCCTGAAGCTCGCCCAGAGCAAGATCCGCCTGCGCTTCGAGCCGCCCGCCAAGCCGCTGCACGTCGACGTTCACAAGGGCCAGATCCAACAGGTGCTGCTCAATCTGCTGCTTAACGCCACCCAGGCGATGGACCAGGGCGGCTCCATCACCGTGCGGGTCGCCGCCGAGCAACACGAGGGCGCGCGCCAGGTCGTGCTGGACGTGATCGACACCGGCCGCGGCGTGCCGCCCGAGCTGGCCGCGCATATCTTCGACAGTTTTCTTTCCGGCCGCGCCGACGGCACCGGTCTCGGCCTGGCCATCGCCAAACGCATCCTGGTGTCGCACCACGGCGACATCACCCTCCACGCCACCGGCCCCGCCGGCACCACCATGCGCGTGCGCCTGCCCCTCGCGTCCTGACGTTTTTTACCCGTGGAAACACCCGCCGCCGCCCGCCGCGCCGCCGTAATGCTCGCGGCCCTCGCCCTCGCCTTCGCCGGTGTTCCCTCCGCCCTTGCCGCCGAACCCGCGTCCGCTTCGCCACCCGCCCAGATCGCCGGGCTCGCGCTCGGCACCGTCGTGGTCGGCCGCACCACCTACGAGGATGTCCGCGTCCGCTCGCGCGACGCCCGCAGCGTGTTGTTCACCCACCGCGGCGGCCTCGCCTCCGTGCGCCTGCGCGACCTGCCGCCCGCCACCCAGGCCCTGCTCGGCTACGACCCCGCCGCCGACCCCGGCGACCTGCCCCCGCCCCCGCCCCCGGCGCGCCCCGCCCCGGCCAAGCCCGCCCGCCAGCCCGCCACCGCCGACAACTCCACCACCCCGCAGCTCGAACAACTGTTTCTCAAATACGACACCGTTCCCGCGCCGCAGCCCCTCCAGAGCCTCCAACCCGAGTTCATCCGCCTCAACCTCGCCGCGAAAAACCAGGGCCGCCGCCCGAGCTGCTCGGTCTACGCCGTGGTGAGCGCGCTGGAGTTCCAGAACGCCCGCCTCACCGGTTCGCTGGAACGTCTGTCGGAGGAGTATCTCATCTGGGCCACCCGGCGCAGCCTCGGCCTGAGCGGCCCCAACGCCGTCCTCGCCCGCGACGCCGAGGGCGAACCGACCGAGGACGTCGGCTTCACCCTGATCTCGGTCGTCACCGCCCTGCAAACCTACGGCATCCCGGCCCAGGCCGACATGCCCAACGTCCCCGGCCTCGCGGTCGACGAGGTGCCCGCCCCCACGCCCGAAATCATCGCCAAGGCCCGCGCCCGCCGCCTCGTGTTCATCACCCAGCTCCCCGGCCGCGAATCCGGCACGCTGGTCAACTCCCTCATCCACGCCCTCGACGCCGGCTTCCCCGTCCCCGCCGGCCTGCGCTGGCCGCACGAGCGCTCCATCCGCGCAGGGATGCTCGCCGAGCAAACGCCCCTGCCCAACGCCTTCCACGCCGTGACCTTCATCGGCTACGAATGCCCGAGCGGCCGCCTGGAGGACACCGCGTTTATCTTCAAAAACTCCTACGGACCGCGCTGGGGCCGCGGCGGCTACGGGCGCGCCAGCTGGAACTACCTCTCGCGCCACCTGTTCGAAGCCTACGTGCTCGACGTGCGGTCAAACGCGTCCGCCCGACGCTGAGCCCCCCGGACGGCGGGCCCCGCCGCGCCAGGCGCGAGGCCGGCGCATCGTTTGCATCACGAAAATTCATCGCCCCCGCCGCCTCCCGGTTTGCGCCCGGCACGGGTTCCGCTCAGCCTGCTCCCGTGCTAGATCCCTTCGGCCGCTCCATCGACTACCTGCGCATCTCCATCACCGACCGGTGCAACGAGCGCTGCCTCTATTGCATGCCCGAAGGCTACAAGGGCTGGGCCAAACGCGCCGACCACCTCTCCGCCGCCCAACTCGTCGCCGTCGCCCGCGCCGCCGCGCGGCTGGGTTTCACCAAGTTCCGCCTCACCGGCGGCGAGCCCCTGCTGCGCGACGACGTGGTCGAGATCGCCCGCGGCATCGGCGCGTTGGAAAACCTGCACAGCCTCGGCCTGTCCACCAACGGCACCCGCCTCGCTCCCCTCGCCACCGAGCTCGCCGCCGCCGGCGTGCGCTCAGCCAACGTCTCCCTCGACGCCCTCGATCCCGCCACCTACCGCCGCATCACCGGCGGCGATGTCGCGCAGGTGCTGGCCGGCCTCGACGCCGCCCTCGCCGCCGGCCTGTTCGTGAAGCTCAACACCGTGCTCATGCGCGGGGTCAACGACCACGCCCTCCCCGGCCTGGTCCGCTTCGCCGCCGCCCGCCGCCTGCCCATCCGCTTCATCGAGCTGATGCCGCTCACCCGCACCGACGTGCTCACCCCGGCCAATTTCCTCTCGCTGGCCGACGCCCGCGCGGTGCTCGAGGCCGACCTCGGCCCGCTGGAGGCCCTGCCCGACTACCGCGCCGGCCACGGCCCCGCCCGCTATCACGAATGCCCCGCCCTGCCGGGTGCGCGCATCGGCTTCATCGGCGCGCTTTCCGAGACGGATTTCTGCGCCTCGTGCAACAAGCTCCGCCTCACCGCCGACGGGAAACTCCGCCCCTGCCTCGGCCGCCACGGCGAGCTCGACCTCGCCGCCGCCCTCGCCGACGACCGGCTCGAGGACGCCATCACCGAGGCCATCGCGCGCAAACCCGAGGACCACGAGTTTCACGCCGACTACCACCCCGCGCGGCCCATGACCGCGATCGGCGGCTGATCCACGCGGGCGACTTTCCACCGCCGCCGTCATCCGGTCAGGTCCCGCCGCCACGTCTCCCTCCCGTTCTCCATGGTGCATAAACTCGATGCCTGGGCCTGGATCGGTGGCGGCGCCCTCGCCGGCATCGCCGGCATGATCAACGCCATCGGCTACCTGAGCTACAGCCACCAGGCCGTCACCCACCTCACCGGCACCACCAGCCTGCTGGCGATCGCCCTGCAGGCGGCGGAGTTCGCCTCCGCCCTTCACCTCGGCCTGGTCATGCTCGCTTTCCTGCTCGGGGCCGCGCTGAGCGGCTTTATCATTCAACGCCAAAGCCTGCGCCTGGGCCGCCGCTACGGCGCCGCCCTCGCCTGCGAGGGCCTGCTGCTCTTGTTGGCCGCCCTCCTGATGCGCCGCCAGCTGGAGACCGGCAGCTACCTCGCATCCGCCGCCTGCGGCCTGCAAAACGCCATGGCCAGCACCTACGGCGGCGCCGTGCTCCGCACCACCCACGTGACCGGGATCGTGACCGATCTGGGCTCCGCCGTCGGCCACGCCCTGCGCGGACTGGAAGTCGATTGGCTGCGGATGCGGCTCTACCTGGTCGTCTTGGGAGGCTTCGCGTCCGGCGGCCTCCTCGGCGCCGTGTTGTTTCACCACGCCGGCACGGACGCCTTGTTTTACCCCGCGACCCTCACCTTGATCGTGGCGCTGGGCTACACCGGCTACGCCCACCACCGCCGCCTCCATCCGAAAACGCCATGACCCTGCTCTATTTCGCCCAGGTCCGCCGCATCACCACGCTGACCTCGGAACCACTCGTCACCGAAAGCCCGCTGAGCACCGACGAGCTTTGGCAACAGATCCTGCGCCGCCACCCCGACCTCGCCCTGCTCCGGCCCGCCATCCGTCTGGCCCGCAACGGTGAATTCGCCGCGCCCGAGGCCGTTTTTCAGCCCGACGACGAGGTCGCCCTGATCCCGCCCGTCTCCGGTGGCTAATGACCATGCGCCTCTTTATCCAGCTCGGTCCCGAGCCCATCCCCTCCGCCCTACCCTCGCCCGCCCCGGGCCCGGAGACCGGCGCCTTCGTGGAGTTTCGCGGCATCGTGCGCGGCGACGAGGGCGGACACGCCGTCGGCGGCCTGGTTTACGAAGCCTACCAACCCATGGCCGAGCGTGAATTGGCCCGCCTCGCCGATTCGCTAGGGATCGAGCACCCGGTGCACGCGCTGCGGGTCGTCCACCGCCTCGGCCCCGTGCCGGTGGGCGAAGCCGCCCTCTACCTCGGCATCGCCGCCCGCCACCGCGCCGAGGCCTTCGCCTTCCTCGCCGGCTTCATGGACCGGCTGAAACAAGACGTGCCCATCTGGAAAACCGACACGCTGCCCGCGGGCCGCTAGCTCCGCGCCGTCCCCCCCGCCCATGCTCTCCGTCGCCGCCGTCTGGGAACGTCTTGACGCCCTCGCCGCTCCCCTGCCGGTCGAACGCGTTCCGCTGGCCGCCGCCGCCGGCCGCGTGCTGCGCGAGGCGGTGACCGCGCCGGAGGATCAGCCCCCCTTCGACCGCGCGGCGATCGACGGCTACGTCGCCGCCCTCGGGCTGCCCGCCGGCGCCACCCTGCGCCTCGGCGGCGATATTCCCATGGGCTCGACCGCGCCGGAGGCGCCTGCCCCCGGCGCCGCGCTGCGGCTCTTCACCGGCTCCGCCGTGCCCGCCGGCCAGCTCGGATTGGTGATGCACGAGGATACGACGCCCGATCCCGCCGCCGGCGGTGTCACGCTGCGCGTCGCGCCGGCCGAGCATTTTATCCGCCGCCGCGGTTCACAGGCCCGCGCGGGGGACGAACTGCTCGCGCCCGGCACCACACTCCGATGCGGCGCGCTCGCCCTGCTCGCCTCGGTCGGAATGGTCTCCCCCCTCGTCACCCGGCGCGCGCGGGTCGCCCATTTGGTGACCGGTGGCGAGCTCATCGCCCCCGAGGCGCCCGCCCGGCCCGGAAGCATCCGCGACAGCAACTCCACCCTGATCGCCGCGTTGCTGGCGACGGCGTCGGCCGAACTCGCCGCCCACGCCCGCGTCGGCGAAGGCTACGAGTCCGCGTCCGCCGCCATCACCGGGCTGCTCGCGACCGAGCCCGACCTGCTGCTGGTTTCCGGCGGTTCCTCCGGCGGAGCGCACGACCACACCGCACGCCTGCTGATCGCGAACGGGTTTTCCCTGGTGGTCGAGCAGGTCGCGTCCCGCCCCGGCAAACCGCTGCTGGTCGGCGTGCGCGGCGCGCAGATCGCCTTCGGCCTGCCCGGCAACCCGCTCTCCCATTTTGTGTGTTTCCACCTCTTTGTCGCCCGACTCCTGGCCCGTCTCGCCGGAGCCTCCCCGGCGCCGCTGCTGCGCCTCCCGCTCGCGCCCGGCGCGACGCTGCGCCCGCACCCGCGCGAGACCTGGTGGCCCGCCACCCGAACGACGGACGGCTACGCGCCCCTGCCCTGGGCCGATTCCAGCGACCTCACCGCACTCGTCCACACCCACGCCCTGCTGCGCGTGCCGAGCGCCGCCGCCCCCGAGGCGACCACCTGCGGCCTGCTGGTTTAACCTGTCCGCCTTCGCCCCAAAAATGTCCGCCCCCGATCCCGTTTTTAGCCACCTCGACGCCCAAGGCGCGGCCCGCATGGTCGACGTCGGCCACAAACCCCACCAGGCCCGCGCCGCCACCGCCGTCGGCGAACTCGTCTGCCAGCCGGCCACGATCGCACAACTTCGCGCCCGCGCCCTGCCCAAGGGCGACGTGCTGGCCGCCGCCCGCCTCGCCGGCATCCTCGCCGCCAAACGCACCGATGAACTCATCCCGCTCTGCCACGGCTTGCCCCTCGATTCCGTCGCGGTCGATTTTGAGGTTCGCGACGATCGCGTGGCCCTGACCGCGACCGCCCGCACCACCGCCCGCACCGGCGTCGAGATGGAGGCGCTGGTCGCGGTGACCATCGCCGGCCTAACCCTTTACGACATGATGAAGGCGGTGGACAAAACCATGGTCCTCGGCGCCGTGCGCGTGACCGCCAAAACCAAGACCTGAACCATTCAAACCGATGACCCACGAAACACACGAAATGACACGAAAACCGAACAAACCGATCCGCGGGTTTCCTTTCCTGTGTTTTCGTGTGTTTCGTGGGTCACTCTCCGTGTCCTCCGTCGTTGAATACGGCTTTCACCCATGAAGATCGCCCGCGTCACCCTCAGCGACCGCGCCAGCGCCGGTGTCTACGCCGACCGCAGCGGCCCCGAGATCGAGCGCGTGCTCGCCGAGCACCTCGGCCCCGGCCACACCTACCTCGCGCGGCTGCTGCCCGACGACCGCGCCGCGTTGTCGGCGTTGTTGATCGAGTTGTGCGACGTCGAACGCTGCGACCTGGTGGTCACCACCGGCGGCACCGGCCCGGCGCCGCGCGACCTCACGCCCGAGGCCACCCGAGCCGTGCTCGAGCGCGAGCTGCCCGGTTTTGGCGAGATCATGCGCGCGACCAGCTTTCCGCTCGTGCCCACCGCCATCCTTTCCCGGGCCACCGCCGGCACCCGCGGCCAAACCCTGCTCATCAACCTCCCGGGCAACCCCCGCGCCATCGGCGAATGCCTGCCGCCCCTCGTGCCCGCCATCCGCGAATGCCTGCGCCACCTGCGCGGCGAGTAGACCGTCGCGCGGCGCGTTTTCACCCACCGCCCCCGTTCACGCCATGATCCGCATCGAACATATCTACCTCTCCCCGGGCCACGCCTACTTCGGCCAGCACGGCCAGGGCCCCGCCGACCACCCGATGATCGCGGTGTCCGAGGTCGAATGCGTGGCCGGGCGCGGCCTGCGCGGCGACCGGTTTTTCGATTACAAAGCCGACTACAAGGGCCAGGTGACCTTTTTCGCGGCGGAGATCTACGACGAGCTCCGCGACACACTCGACGCCCACGAACGCGAGCCGTGGGCCTTCCGCCGTAATGTCATCACCCGCGGCGTGGACCTGAACCGCCTCATCGGCGTGGAGTTCACCATTCAAAACGTGCGTTTCCTCGGCACCGCGGAGTGTTCTCCCTGCGAATGGATGGACGTCGGCTTCGCACCCGGGGCCCGCCTGGCCTTGGAAGGGCGGGGCGGCCTGCGCGCGCGCATCCTCACCGACGGAATCCTGCGCGTCGATGCACCCGTCGTCGCCTGAACGGGATCACGCCTTCAGCGCCGTCCTGCTCGCCGGCGGCCGATCCGTGCGGATGGGTCGCGACAAGGCCCTCCTCCCCCACCCCGTCTCCGGGCGTCCGCTTATCCTCCACCAACTCGACACCCTGCGCGCGGCGGGAGCGGCGGAGCTGTTTTTATCCCTGCGATCGGGAACCGACTATCCCCTCGTGCCCGCGACAGTCACCCGGCTGTTCGACGACGGCACGCGTGGACCGATGGCCGGCATCGCCACCGCCCTCGCCGCAGCCCGGCATCCGAGACTGCTGGTGCTCGCGGTCGACCTTCCGGGTGTGACTCCGGAAATCCTCACCGCGTGGCGTGCCCGGGCGCCGATCAACACGGGTTACGTCCCGGTCAGCCGAAACGGCGCGGAACCCTTGTGCGCCTTCTACCCGCGCGCCGCCTCGGTTTGGTTTGAGCAAGCCCTCGCCGACGGTCGCCTCACCCTGCAAACCCTTATCGCCGACCTAGTCAGGCTTGGACTCGTGCAAAGCTCCGCACTGCCCCCGGGCGAGGCGGAGTTGCTCTGGAATTGGAATCAACCCACCGATGGTCCGCCGACGGACGCCTCGGCCCGGCGAGAGTCGTGACAGTCAGGAGCTCCGGCACGCACCCTCAATCGGAGGGCGAACCGGCCGATCACTGGGCAAAGGGTGCCAACTCGTCCTGCGTCCAGGCCTTGGCCCGGCCGCCTTCGGCTTTAAGCACCTCGGTAACTTTTTCCTTGGTAATAAAAGAAGCGTCGTTGCCCCAATCGTGGCGGATGTAGCTCAGCACGTGGGCGATCTTTTCCTCGCTCCAGTTATAGCCGCCACCCGGGATTTTGCCGAAGGCCGGCATGGCGCCGTTGTAGGTGTTGCCCTTGACCTGGATAGGACCACCAAGACCGTGAATCAGCACGCGAATGAGGCGCTCCTCGCTGCCGGTCACCCACTCCGAGGCGGCCAAAGGGGGATAAACACCCGCCACGCCCAAGCCGGTGGCCTGGTGGCAGGCCGCGCAGGTTTGATACAGCCGCTTGCCCGAGGCTAGGATTTGCTCCGGCGTGAGTTCTTTCGGACCCGAGGCGGCCGACTTGGCCGCTTCGGCATCGAAACGTTCGTCATAAACGAGCGGGTCAAAATCTCCCCGGTAATGCACGACGTAGACCGAACACACAAAAATCATCGCCGAGATGAAGCCCAGGAGGAAGAGGGGCATCGGGGTAAAGCCCTCCGACGGCTCCGATTTCTCACGCAGCAAAATGGCGTGAACCTTCTGGATGCTCTCGTCGTTGGCGCCGGCCTGCTCCGCGCGTTGATGCTTTTCCGCCGGAACATGGGGCGGAAGGTTTGATTTGTCGCTGCTCATGGGGCGGCCTCCGGCTGGGCGGATTGATCAGGAGCTTTGGCGGGCTCCGCCTTCGGCACGTAGAGACGGGCGGCCTCTTCGGGATAAAGCGCGGGATCCTTTAGCGCCAAAAGGTAGGAAATCAGATCTTCCCCGCGTTGCGTCAGCACGATCTCGTGGCCGGCGGGCGGTTGATACTGCGGGGGCAACTTGGCCTGCACCGCCCGGGGCGAGGGCTCCCCGATCACCGCCCGAGTCTCGAAAAGAAAACGGAAAGGAGGCATGACAGATCCCTTGGAGGTGATCTGGGGATCATAAAAATGCTGGATATGCCAATCCCGCCCGGCGTCGCCCACAAACCGGGCCCCGACATTGCGCAAGTCCGGACCGGTGCGCATGGTGCCGAGGTAAACCCGCTTTTCGTGAATATAATCACGGGCGACGCTACCGCGCTCTCCCCAACCGCGTTCGATATCCGTGCCGTATCCCGGCTGGCGAACCTGCTGGGTGTGGCAATACACGCAGCCCAGATCGCGATACACTTCTTTGCCGCGTTCGGCGTTGCCCGGCAGTTTTTGCGGGAAGGCCTTGCCCTCCGTCTCATCAAAGACCGGCTGCAACTTGGCGTAGCTAAGGTGGTTGGTCAGGATGATCCCCGTCCAGCTGAAGGCGAGGGCGAAGAAAATGCCTAGAAAAATAAGCGGTGCGCGATTCATCGGGCGGCCTCCAGATCGGGAGCGTTGCGGAAAAGGGTGGGTTCGGTGGCACCCGCCTTGCGCGGTTGAACCAGCATCCAGGTGAAATTCACCGCGAAAGCGATATGGCCGATGGAGATGATCACGCCCGCGATCGTGCGAATTTCGAGATACTTGATCATGTCAGCCACGATGACCATAAACGCCACCGGAGACCCCGGTTGACCGTCGGCGCCGGCGGGCAAGGTGTTCATCGCCAAACCCTGGGCGATTCCCGCGACCGACATCGCGATCACGTAGAGCGTGATGCCACCCGCGGTCGCCCAGAAATGCAGGCTGATCAATTTGGCCGAGGGCCATTCCTTCAGAAGAATACGGGGCAGGATATAATACACGCTGCCGAACATCACCATGGTGAAAAAAGCATACATGCCGTGGTGCGCGTGCGCCACGGTGTAGTGGGTGAAGTGGGTGATCTCCGCCCAGGACCGCATCGCCATCAGGGAGCCCGCGATGGAGGTGAGGGTGTAGTTGACACCACCAAAGACGATAAAGCGCAGGGTCGGCGAATACTTCAAGGCCGCCGCGGCGCCCACCAGGGTAAGGTGTTGGTTCAAGCCGGTCACGATCACCGGCACGACCATCATGAACGACGCGGCGATACCCGCCGTCTGCACCCACACCGGCACCGGGCCGCCGATCAGGTGGTGGACGCCAGCCCAGTTATAAAAAATCGCCAGCGACCAGAAACCCAGCACCGAAAGATAATAACTGTGCACCGGTTTGCCCAAAACCTTGGGCAGAAAATAATAAATCGCCGCCAACCCGATGGGGGTGAACCACAGGCCCAGCACGTTGTGCGCGAACCACCAGTTCACCAAGCCCTGGACCGTGCCCCGGGTGGGTTCGAACAAGAGCATGATCTGCGCGACGGAGTAGAGCCAGGGAAACCAAAAGAGCGCCGCCAGAAGATACCATTGCGACACGTAGATGTGTTTGGCCCGGCCAAAACGAAACGTGATCATCGCCCAGGCGCCGACGAGCGCGTAGGCCACGAAAAGAATGGGGGTGGCGTAGGTGGGAAATTCCAGCCACTCGATCGAGGTCGAATCACCGATCGCAATCCCGACCATACCGACCGTCACGCCAAGGTTCCAAAACGCGGCGGCGATAAATAAAAGCCCGACGTGACGCAATTCCGCCCGGGCCAATCTCGCCATCAGCCAAAGCGCCACCGCGAACGCCGCGTTGCTCGCCCAGCCGTAGATCACCGCGTTGAGGTGGAGGGTGCGCGCCCGCCCGAAGGTCAACCACTCGACATCACCAAGAAACTCCGGCGTGTGCAGCTTATAGGAGGCGATGAGGGCAAAAAGCGTTCCCACCAACAGCCAGAGCACGGACGACCCAAGAAAATACAGTGCCGGCGCCCGCGTGGAGGCGTCGATCGCGCTAAGCTCCGCGCGTTTCGCCATGTCGGGCGAACTCGCCGGGTTTAGGGATGCGGTGAGACTGGAGGCCATTGGTAAATCGTTAAGGTAGTAGGGAAACGCGTCATCCGCGACCCGGGAATCGCTAGGGATTACGAGGACGGACGGACTTGGGTTGATTTAATGTCTGATCGGTGGCGCGGCCGATCGGTTCTTCATCGTCAAAAATCACCTTGGCCCCCTCCTCGAGATCCTGGAGCTGCCCACGTTTGCTAGCCCAGTAAAGACCATACACCGCGCTCGCGACAACGAGCAGGGCCACGGGCAGAGCGACAAAATAGAGAAACCATTCAGGCATCAGAGCGGGGGGCGGAGCAAAGAGCAGGGAACCGGAGTATAACCGTGGCCTTACTTCTTGGCCTCCTGGATGGTGAGCTCGACCGCGCGCTCAAGGGGAAGGCGGACGACGCCCTTGTCTTTGTCCACCCAGCCATACGTGGTGGCGGCGGTTTGTTCCTTGCCCCGCAACTCGGCCAGGGCGGCCTTGCGCTCGGCGGGAGTCTTCACCCCGTCGCCGGCCGGCTCGACCTTGTTGGGCAAATAAGCGACCACAAGAATGATCACAAAGATGGAAAAACCCCCGACCGCCGCGAGCAACGTGGCGGTGAAGGAGCCTTGGGATTCGGAGGCGGCGTCACTCATGGTGGGTCAAGGACTCGACAATGCGCGGATCGCGGATCGGGATGAGTTTGGTCTTGGCAAAGCTGTTCAGGTAAGCCCAGACACACACCCCGCCCACTCCGACCACGGAGGTGGCGATCCAAAGGAGATTCAGGCTCACGAAAGGGTAGGCGTCGCCGGCCGAATTCTTCAGGGACGGCATGACATTGTAAATCATGTCGACCAGCACGACCGTGGCGATGAACGCACCCACCCGCGGCAGCCAGGTCTTGGAGAGCTTCACCGGATAATGGATCAAGGTGAGAAACGGAGCGAAAAAGTGACCGAAGAGCAGAAACATACCGACGTAGCCCCAGGTATTAAAAACCCCGTCGGAATTGATTTCGCGCAGACTATACCAGAAGGTCTCCTCCGGGATGTTGGCCATGTAGATGAGGAAATACTGGGAGAACGTTATATAGGCCCAGAAAACGGTGAAGGCGAACATCAACATGCCGATGGAGTGCATGTGATTGTTGTTCAGGATGCCTTTGTAATCACCCCGCGCCCAGAGCCAGATGGTCAATATGATCCCCAGCGAGAGCGCCGCACGAACCGCGCCGGCGAAAAACCACACGCCGAACATGGTCGAATACCAGTGGTAATCGAGCGCCTTCACCCAAAGGATCACACAAAGGGTCATCGACAGCGCGGTGAAGGGCAGACCCACCGCGGTCCAAAACCGGTTCGCGTGGGTGTGGGCGATATCCCCATCGGTATCCTGCGCCACCGAGTGAGCACGCAGGCGGCTGGCGATGAGGGTCCATCCGCCAAACCCGACGAAGCTCGCGATGATGAGCGTCATGGTGCTCAAGAGGCCGGATTTTTTCACCCAGAGCACGTCTTGGGCGACCGTGCCGTGACCGCCGACCTGGCTCAAATCGTAGGAAGGATCGGTCCATTTCCAAATGACACCCGGAGCGACGACGGCCGAAATAAGCAGAGGGGCAAAAAGCAAGCCCAGCCAGGGCAGACAGGTCACCCAGTTTTCATACTGGCGACGGAGCACGGTCGACCAACCGGCGTCGAAGACGTGGTGGATCATGATCAAAAAGAGCGCACCGAGGGCGACGGCCACCCAGAAGACCAGACCGGTCAGGTAAGAAAAGGCGGCGGCTTTGCCGGAGACAAAGACGCCCGCGCCGGTCAGGGCGAGACCGACCAGGCCGAGCACCAAAGCCTTGTTGGCGGAGGCACCGACAGCGGAGGCGGAGGAAGCAGCGGAGGCGCTGCCCACGGAGGGGGAGATGGTGGCGACGTGGGTGCTCATTTCAGACCAAGCTCGGATTTAAAGGCGGGGGCGACGTCGGCAGGAGTGCCGACTTGGGCGCGTTGCAGGGCACGAACGTAGGCGACGACCGCCCAACGATCCGCCGGCTCCAGTTTGTCGGCGTAGGACAACATGTTGCCCTTACCGACGGTGATGGTGTTGTAAAGATCTCCCTCGGGCGTGCCGCGCAGACGATCATCGTGGTAGGTCGGGGTCGCGCCCATGCCGTATTGTTTGGTGATGCCGTTGCCATCGCCCACCGCGCCATGGCAGGGCGCGCAATAGATGGTGTATTTGAGCTCGCCGCGCTCCAGCAGCTTGGCGTCGACGGTAATCTCGGAAGGATAACCGCGGGCCGGTTTGCCATCGGCATTCATACCACGATAAAAGTGATCGTCCGCGGCAAGAAACTTGGGTTCGCCAGCCAGGGAGGTGCGACCGAAGGCCACGGCCCCCGCCGGCGTGGGGCGATCCGAGCGACCATCCGCAAAAAAGGCGGACTCGGCCTGCGGTTTATATTTCGGCTGCCGGTCCATATCCGGAAACACCTCGAGCGGGGTTCGCTGGGTGAGTGAACCGCGAAAGCCGAGCACGGAGACGGCGGAAACCACCACAAACAACAATGTAAGGTAGGCGTATCGCATGGTCTTAGGCCTCCAATTCGGAAATTTCCTTGGCCCCGGCCTCATTCAAGAGGGCCTTGGCGCGGTTCAGGTCGAACTTCGGGTCGCGGGCCTCGATGACCACATAAAAGGCGTCGTCCAAGCCCCGGAGGATCTCCTTCGACTTCAACACCGGATGATAGTGCTGCGGCAGCCAGTTGAGGATAAACATTCCGGCGATGGTGGCGAACGCGGTGAACAAAATGGTCAATTCGTAGGCGATGGGAAAGGCGAAGAGCGGGCTGAAATACGGTTTGCCGCCGACAATCAGAGGATAATCGAAGGCGCCGGTAAACCAGATCATCGACATGCCGGTGGTGAAGCCGGTCAGGCCGCCGAGAAGGGAGAACTTGGGCACATTGGAGCGACGCAAGCCCATGGCCCCGTCGAGTCCGTGCACGGGGAAGGGCGTTATGCAGTCCCAGTTTTTGTAGCCTGCGTCGCGCACTTGTTGCGCCGCGTGGTAGATGTCCGGCGCGGTGTCGAAGCGGGCCATCAGGCCGTAGAAGGTGGCAGCCATGTTCGTAGTCGGGAAGGGTGCTTAGTGCTTGTCGTGGCCGCCATGGACGTCCGCCTGGGGCATGACGGCCTTGATCTCGGCCATCGGCATGATGGGGAGGAAGCGGATGAAGAGGAGGAAAAGGACGCCGAACACACCAAAGGTGCCGAAGAAGGTGAAGATCTCGACCGCCGAGGGACTGTAGTAACCCCAGGAGCTGGGCAGGAAGTCGCGGGCCAGCGAGGTGACGATGATCACGAAGCGCTCGAACCACATGCCCACGTTGACGAAGATCGACAGGATCCAGACCAGCGCGATGTTGCGGCGGATGCTCTTGAACCAGAAGAACTGGGGAGTGACCACGTTGCAGGTGATCATGATCCAGTAGGCCCAGGCGTAGTGCCCGAAGGCGCGGTTGATAAAGGCGAAGCCCTCGTAGGGATTGGAGCCATACCACGCGATGAAGAACTCCATGCCGTAGGCGTAGCCGACGATGGTGCCGGTGGCCAAAATGATCTTACACATGCAGTCGATGTGATACTGCGTGATGAGATCCTCCAAACGGAAGATCGCCCGCAGCGGCAGCATGAGGGTCAAGACCATGCCGAAACCGGAGAAAATCGCGCCGGCGACGAAGTAGGGAGGGAAGATCGTGGTGTGCCAGCCGGGCAGCAACGACACCGCGAAGTCGAACGAAACGATGGTGTGCACCGACAACACCAGCGGCGTCGAAATGCCGGCCAACACGAGATAAGCCATCTCGTAGTTGCTCCAGTGGCGGTTGCTCCCGCGCCAACCCATGGCGAACAGTCCGTAAAGGGCGGACCGGATCTTGTCCCCGCTCCGGTAGAAGCGGTCGCGAAGGATGGCGAGGTCGGGAATGAGGCCGATATACCAAAACAACACGGAGACCGTTCCGTAGGTCGAGACCGCGAACACGTCCCACTCCAACGGCGAACGGAAGTTGGGCCAGATCGCGTTGGCGTTGGGGAACGGGAACAGGTAGCCCGGCAGGACCGCGAACCACACACGACCGACGTGGAAGACCGGGAAGATACCGGCGCAGACCACGGCGAAGATGGTCATCGCCTCCGCGGCGCGGTTGATCGAGGTGCGCCACTTCTGCCGCAAGAGGCACAAGATCGCCGAGATGAGCGTTCCGGCGTGGCCGATGCCGATCCAGAACACGAAGTTGACGATATCCCACGCCCAGTTGACCGGGTTGGCGTGGCCCCAGACACCGACGCCGGTGGACACGAGGTAGATGATACCGGCGACGGTGAAGCTCGCGAGGAAGCCGGACACCGCGAACGCGATCCACCACCAGCGCGGGGTCGGGCCCTCGATGATGCCGCAGATCTTTTCGGTGACCCAGCTGAAGCTGCGGTTGTTTTCAACCAAGGTCGCACGCGGGAATGCGACCGGCTTGACCTCGGCCAGGATGGCCGGGGCGGGATGATCGGTGTGGGCGTGGGCCATTAGCTGTTACCTCCGAAGGAGAGTTTGCCGAGGGCGGCGTGCGGTTTGGCCTCGCCGTGCGCCTCGTGGGCGGGAGCGTGGCCGTCGCCATGCTCCGAGTGTCCGGTCCCGTGATCCATCCCGGCGGGATGGTTCTTCTTTTCGTATTCCTGACGACTCAGGGGCTGGGTGGCGTAATCGGGCATCTCGGGATTCGGGTTGCGTAATTTGCCCAGGAAGGTGGTGCGGGGACGGATGTTAAGATAACCGAGCAACTGATAATCCTGTTCCCGGGCCTTGGCCTGCGATACGCGGCTGTTCACGTCCTTGACGTTGCCGAACTCGATGGCCTCGACCGGGCAAACCTGTTGGCAGGCCACCTTGAACGAACCATCGGGGATCTCGACATTGGCCGAGGCGCCGGCGGCGACCTTTTGTTTGATCTTGGCCTGCTGGATGCGCTGCACGCAGTAGGTGCACTTCTCCATCACGCCGCGCATACGCACGGTCACGTCGGGATTCTTCACCATCTTGACCAGCTCGGGCATGCCCTGCTTGCCCAGGGGCCCCATATAGAGGCTGTCGAGCTGCCGTTGATTGTAGTCGAAGAAGTTGAAGCGCCGCACCTTATATGGGCAATTGTTCGCGCAGTAACGGGTGCCGATGCAACGGTTGTAGGCCATCGTGTTGAGGCCTTCCTGGTCGTGGACGGTGGCGTTGACCGGGCAAACCGTTTCGCAGGGGGCGAGCTCGCAGTGCATGCAGGCCACCGGTTGCAGCGAAACCTGGGGATCCTCGGGCAGCTCCGCGTTGCCCTCGCCGCCAAACGCGCCGGCCTCGATCTTGCCGTCGGAGTAATAACGATCCAAACGGATCCAGTGCATTTCGCGGCCGCGCAGGACCTGGTCCTTGCCGACGATCGGAATGTTGTTCTCCGCCTGACAGGCGATCACGCACGCACTGCAACCGATGCAGGTGTTGAGGTCGATCGACATGCCCCACTGGTGCACGCCGTCGAGGAAGGCCTTGGGACCGGAAAAATCCGGAGTTTCCATCAAGGAACCGCCCCGCGGGGTGGTGCTTGCACGCTCGGCGGTGATCTTGGCGCGTTCCTCGCGGGAAAGCTTGGCGAACTCCTCGGGCCTCAGATCGCCGTAGGTCGCCGGAGCATGCGCTTCCATACCCATCCCGGCCACGAAACCGGGATTGGCGCGGAATTCCTCGACATTGGCTTCGCGCACGATGTCGCGGCCTTCCATCGACCAGTGCTCCTGGGTATTGGCCAACAGATAAAATTCGCCGGGAACGACGCTGAGCTTGGCCCCGGTGGCGACGTTCAAACCGTCGGTGCCGCGGAGGGCGTAACCGTCAAAACCGACATCCTGACCCACCCGACCCACCACCTTGCGGCCGTAGCCGAGGGTGACCGCCACCGTCCAGTTGGACAGACCCGGCTGGATGTGGATCGGGCCGCGCACCTTGCGTCCGCCGATCACCAACTCGCCGATGAAGGCCTTCTCTTTGCCTTGGAAATAGTTGGCGTTCTCCTTGCGGGCCACCTGGATCATCGAACCACCGGGCTCGATGCCGAGCTTTTTGGCCAAGCGAGGGGAAACGAGGATCGAGTTGTCCCAGGCGATCTTGGTGATCGGGTCGGGACATTCCTGGAGCCAGCCATTGTTGGCGAAACGGCCGTCATCGACCTTGCCATCAAAGACAAAACGGACCTCGAGGCTTTCCTCGCTCACCACCGCGGGCGCGGGGGCGGCGGACAGGAGCTTGCTCACGCCGCGCGCGGAGAGCGTGACCGTCGCCTTCGGGTAGGCCGATTCAGCCAGGAGTCCGTCGTGCAGGAACTGCCGGAAGCCCTTTTCGCCATCCACCCCGGGCAGGCCGGTGATGGTCTCGTGCACGAGGGAATAGCCGTCGGCCTTGGCCTCGCCGAGGATGCGGGCGAGGACCTCGATCTCGGTGACTCCGCCAAAGAGCGGAAGAATCATCGGTTGAATCGGGACGATGGTGCCATCCGAGGTGCGGGCGTCGCCCCACGACTCGAGGTAGTGGGCGGCGGCCAAAAAGACTCCGGACGGAGCGGCGGCGGCGGTTTCGTCCACGTGATAACCGAGGCGGATCACCTGCCCCGCCTTGGCGAGGGCGGCCGCGAAACCGAGATCGGCGGGAGCGTTAAAGGCCGGATTGCCGCCGAGGACGACCAAGGTCTTCACCGCGCCGGACTGGAGCAGCTTGCACACTTCGGTGAGGTCGGTGGCGACCGAGACCGGAACCTCGACAAAGTCGACCGTGTGGCCGACCGCGCCGAGCGCCACGTTGAGGGCGTGGACCACCGCATGCACCTCGGCCGGCAGATGGGCGCCGGCGACCACCAGGCTCTCACCCTTGTGGGCCAGCAAATCGGCCGCAGCGGCGGCGAGCCACTTGTCTTTGTCTTTAAAATCAAGCCCTTGCGCCAGGCCGGAGAAGATATCCATGCCCGTGACCCGGCCGGCCAAGGCGGCGGCGAAGGCCAAAAGATGACTGCTGGCGAGGCGGAGACGATGGTCGGCCATCGAGCCGGTCAAGGTGAAGGTGCTCTCCACCGCGTAGAGGCGGTTGAGGTCGGCTTCCTTGGTGAGGGCTTTACGACCCTTGGCGAAATCCCGGGCGTAGGCGAGGGCGCCGGCTTCGGCGGCGAAAAAGTCGGCGTCCAGCGAAAGGATGCGTTTGGCCTTGGCGAAGCGGTAGACCGGTTTGACGTCGGAGCGACCAAAAGCGGCGGCGACGGCGGCGACCGGGGGCTCGTCGGGCACGGGCTCATATTCGGCCCAGACCGCCTTGGGCAGGGCGGAACGCAGCTTCTTCACGAGGCGGGCGCGGGTCGGCGAGCCGGACGACTCGGCCAGGAACACCAGGCCTTCGCCTTGGGTGGAGCCGGCGTCGGCGCCGATCTTGGCCAGGAGGTCGTTGATCTGCGCGGCGCTGGCGGACGAGCCCTTGACGGTGTGGGTCGTCGCACGATCCACATCGTAAAGATCGAGCACCGAGGCCTGGACGAGCGCGTTGGTGGCGCCGCCGTAGGGGGTGAAGGTCGGATTGCCCTCGAGCTTGGTCGGGCGGCCCTGATGGGTCTCGGCCAGCACCGGGATCGCGTTGCGGCGCAGGGGGAAGGCACTCGCGTAGTAAAGCGGCAGGCCGGGGATGCTATGCTCGACCGATTTGCCGTAGGCCAGGATATGGGCCTCGGGCCGCCGGCAGCCGGTGGCCAGACCGACGCCACCCAGCGCAAAGGAGGCCGCCATCAGCTTGAAAAACTTGCGGCGGTCGACGCCGTTCAGGTTGTCCGCACCCTCGGGGAATTCGCGCTCCAGGCGGGCCTTCACCGCGGGATCGGCGGCGAGATCGTCGAGACTGCGCCAGTAACGCGGACCGGTCGCGAGGGACTCGGAATTGGCAGGCGCGGAGTGGTCAAATTTGCGTTTCATCGTCTGGTAGGGCGATCAGCGGTGGCAGCCGGAGCAGCTCTGGGGAGGTTGGACATTCCAGTCGTGGACGAATTTTTTGCCCTGTTCGAGCTGGCCGGCGTCGCCGCCGGGGTGCTTCCAGTCCAGGTTCGTCACGAGTTTGGGATCACGGATAAATTTCTCGGGCTCGCGGTGACATTCCAAACACCAGCCCATCGAGAGCGGCTTGGCGTGGTGCACGACTTCCATCTCGTTGATCTGGCCGTGGCAGCTGACGCAGGACACGCCGCGGGCGACGTGCACGGCGTGGTTAAAATAGACGTAGTCGGGGGCCTGGTGAATCTTGGCCCAGGGCACCGGGTTGCCCGACGCGTAGCTCTCGCGCACCGGGGCGAGCAAGGGGCTGTCGACCTTGATCTGGTTGTGACAGTTCATGCAGGTCTGGGCGGTCGGCACGTTGGAGTGGCCGGACTTCTCGACGTTACTGTGGCAGTAACGGCAATCCATGCCCAGCTGGCCGGCGTGCAGCGCATGGCTGAAGGGCACCGGCTGGGTCGGGGCGTAACCGACCCGGGTGTATTTGGGCGTCGCGTAGTAGGTGACGCCGGCGAGGACGATTCCAGTGGTGAGCCCGATGAAGATCAGGATCTGGAGCGGGAGTTTGTTGGCCGACTTGGGAAACAGGTTGGACATGATCCAGAGGATTGGCGGCTGCGAGCGCGCGGGCGGTTAAAGGGAGTTCGCCTCGCGGGCGATGGAGCGGGAATCGGGCTCGATACGGAAGGGGGTCCGGGCGCCGGCGGCGGAGGGGGAGACGGCTCCGGCGGCGGGCTTGGCCGCGAGCCGGGCGCCACCCAGCAGGCCCAGGCCCGCCAAGCCGGCGAGGGCCTTGGCGAAAAACGTCTTTCGCGTATGTTGGATGCTCACGTGTGTCGGAATTGGGTTAAAGTCGCCGCGCACCTGAAGGGCGGGAGATTCCAAAGTAAAACCAAAACTCCATGGAACTCTCGCCGGGGTGAAAACATAGAAGCATGACAAAAAATGCGGAGCGCGCCGCTAATCCCGGCGGACCGCCTTGGGCCGGCGGCCGGGAGACGCGCGGATCGTCCCCTTCAGCCTCGCGCCGTGCCGGCGGTGAGGTCCGCCGCCTTCGCCGCCATCGCCGCGGCGATCGCGGGGCGATCCGCGAGGTGATCTCGGATCACGTTCACCAGCGCGCTGCCCACCACCACCCCGTCGGCGTGGCGCGCCACCTCGGCCACGTGCGCCCGGGTGCCGATGCCGAAGCCCACCACCACCGGCAGGGCGGTGCAGCGCCGGATCGCCGCCACCGCCTCGGGGATGCCGCCCGCCACCGCGTCGCGCACCCCGGTGACGCCCTCGCGTGAAACGTAGTAGATAAAACCCGTCGCCGCCGCCGCGATCCTCGGCAGACGCGCCGCCGGCGTGGTCGGGGCCACGATGAAGACGCTTTTCAACCCCGCCCGCTCGCACGCCGCCGCCACATCGGCCGACTCCTCCGGCGGAAGATCCAGCACCAGCACGCCGTCCAGACCGGCCGCCGCGGCGTCGGTGACATAGGCGTCGATCCCATTGGAGAAAACCAGGTTGTAGTAGGTGTAGAACACCAGCGGCACGGCGGGAAACTCGGCCCGCAGGGCGCGCACCAGATCGTTGACCCGCGCCATCGTCATGCCGCCCTCCAGCGCGCGTTGGGCCGCCAGCTGGTTGGTCAGGCCGTCCGCCAGCGGATCCGAGAACGGCACCCCGATCTCCAGGACGTCCACCCCGTTCCGCAGCAGCGCGCGACAGGCGTCGAGGGACGTGCCGAAATCGGGGTCGCCGGCGCAGAGGTAGGCGACGAAGGCGGCGCGGTTTTCAGCGCGGGCGCGGGCAAAGGCGGAGGCGATGCGGTCCATGGTGCGATGTGGGAAAGGGGGAACGGCGAAGGGAATGTGGAAGGCTGGAAACGGAGGGGAAAAACGGGAAACGAAGCGGGAAACAAACGCCGCGCGTGCGGCCGGCAAGGAACGGGACGGGAACGCGCATGGACGCGCAAAGCCTCGCGCGGCGCAACGGGTTTTTCGCCGCCCGCCCGCCCCCGGTCCAAAAGCTCGCCAGCCGCGCCGGCCCCGCTCTTTGTGCTCCGCGATGCTCGCCTGCCGTTCGCTCGACGTCCTCCCCCGCCCCGGGGCCGCGCCCCTCGTGCGGGCGGCCGACGCCGACTTCGCCGCCGGCCGCCTGCACGCCGTCATCGGGCCCTCCGGCTGCGGCAAGACCACCCTGCTCAAGGGTCTGCTCGGCATCCTGCCCACCCGGGGGCAAATCCTCCTGCGCGGCGCGCCCGCGCCCGACCGCGACGCCCTGCGCCGCGAGGTCGCGTTCGCCCCCCAGTTCAGCATCGCCCACGGCAAACTCACCGCCGCCGAGGCCCTCGACGCCGCCCTGCGCCTGTATCGGGAAAACCCCGACGCCGACGCGCGCGCCGCCCGCCTCGCCGCCCTGCTCGCCCTGGTGGGTCTGGCCGATCGCGCCGGCACGGCGGTGGAAAAACTCTCCGGCGGCCAGCTCCGTCGCCTCGGGCTGGCCCTGGAACTGGCCACCGAGCCGGCCTGCCTGCTTTGCGACGAGGCCACCAGCGGGCTCGACCCCCGCGCCGAGGACCAGATCCTCGCCGTGCTGCGCCGGCTGGTCGCCGAGCAGGGCCGCACCGTGGTCTGCGTGATCCACAACCTGGCCAAGCTCGACCGCTTCGACGTGGTCACCGTCGTGCACGAGGGCGCGGTGGTTTTCCAGGGCCCGCCCCCCGCCCTGCTCGCCCACTTCGCGGTGGACGACGCCCTCGCCCTTTACGACCGCCTGGCCGAGGAGCCCGTCGCCGCCTGGCTCGCCCGCCGCCCGTCCGCCCCCGCCACGCCCGTTCCCGCCTCCCCCACCCCACCGACTCCGCCAGACCGGCGGCCCGGTTTTGCCTCGCAGTTCGCCACCCTGTTCGCCCGCCGCTGGCGCCTGTTTCTCCGCGATCGCGGCACGCTCGCGCTGACCGCCGCGATCACGTTTGGGTTTCCCTGCCTC
>CAMCHD010000025.1 GCA_945874545.1 Akkermansia muciniphila
GAGGCCGGCGGCGAGCAGGGCGGCGGCGAAGGCGTCGCCGTCGGCCGTGGTCTTGAGGCCGGCGCAGGCGGCGAAGGCGGTGGTGGCGGGGCGCGGGGCGAGGCCGGCGGCGGCCCAGGCGGAGGCGGCGGCGGCGGAGATAGCGGCAACGGCCGCAGGCGTGCCGAGGTTGTTGGGGTTGGACGACGAGGCTTCGCCGGCGCCGAGCAGGCGGCCGGAGGCGTCCAGGAGCCAGGCGCGGGTGTGGGTGCCGCCGCCATCGAAGCCGAGAAAGGTGTCCATCGTCGGAGGGGAGCGAGACGGGTTGGTTTAAAAATATCAAATCATAACAAGTAGTGATAAGAATTGTTGCTTTGGTGGCGGCTTTGCGCGGGGCTCGGGGGCATGAAAACGACGGCCTTGGCCCTGCCTTTGGGAGCGGAGTGGAGCGAGCATGCGTCCCTCGGGGCCGTGCTTACTTTGCGAGTCGGGGGTGCGGTGGCGGAGGTGGCCTTGCACGGGGCGACGGTGCTTTCGTATCGGCCGGCGGGGGCGGAGCGGGACCTGTTGTGGGTTTCGTCCAAAGCGGCGGCGTCCGAGGGCAAGGCTATCCGTGGTGGCGTGCCGCTCTGCGGGCCCTGGTTTGGCCCGCACGCGACGGTGGCGGGCGCGCCGATGCATGGGCTGATGCGCACCCGGGCGTGGGCGCTGACGCGGGTCGAGGCGGTGACGGTGGGCGCGGGCTTCGGGCTGCGGGCGGAGTTTGCCCTGGCCTTGCCGGCGGAGAAGGAAAAGGGCTGGACCCACACGGCGCAGGCGACGTTCGCGGTGACGCTGGGCGCGACGCTGGCGGTGGAGTTGACGGTGCGGAACACGGGCGACACGCCATTCCTGCTCTCGGGGGCGCTGCACACCTACTTCGCGGTGAGCGACGTGCGGGGCGTCTGGGTGGACGGGCTTTCCGAGCGCGACTATGTGGACTACACGGCGGGCGGGGTGCGGCGGCGCAGCGGTCTCGGGCCGGTGCGGCTGACGACCGAGGCGGCGAATTTTTATCTGGGCGGAGGCGAGGTGCGCCTGGTGGACGAGGCGTGGGGGCGGGTGATCACGGTGCGCGGCAGCGGGGCGGGTGCGACCGTGGTGTGGAATCCGTGGGACAAGACGGCCGCCACGATGGGCGACGTGGGCGAGGAGTGGCCGCGCTTTATCTGCGTGGAGAACGCGAACATCCCGCAGGTCGCGGTGGCGCTGGCGCCGGCGATGAGCCATCACCTCGGGGCGGAGTTTGCGTTGGAGGCGGTTTGACCGGATCGACCGCGCGGCCGGAAACGAAGACGACACTTTTTTCTTATTCACCATGCTCTTACTTGACCGACCTCTGACCATCACGATGTGGGATTTTTCCTGGCTGGAGCGCCGCTGGCCGGGCGCCGGCTACGAGAACTGGGACGAGCCGCTCGACGGGCTGCTGGTGCGCGGCTACGACGCCATCCGCATCGACGCCTACCCGCACTTGCTGGCGGCGGACGAGACGCGCGAGTGGACGCTGAAGCCGGTCTGGGATCAACAGGTCTGGGGCAGCGCGGCGGTGAATCGCGTGCGGGTGCAGCCGGCCTTGAACGAGTTTTTGGCCAAGTGCCGGGAGCGCGGGATCAAGGTGGCGTTGTCGTCCTGGTTTCGCGAGGACGCGGACAACACGCGCATGAAGATCACCTCGGCGGAGGCCATGGCGGAGATCTGGCTGAAGACGCTGCGCTCGGTGGCGCGCGACGGGTTGCTTGACACGCTGCTGTGGGTGGACCTGTGCAACGAGTGGCCGGGCGACATCTGGGCGCCGTATTTTCGCAACGACCCGCCGGAGCTGACCTGGGGCGGGTGGCACACCGAAGTGTCCATGAAATGGATACGCGAATCGCTGGCGCGGGTGCGGGCGGAGTTTCCCGGCGTGCCGCTGTGCTACTCGTTCGACGGGATGGACGACTCGTTTTACCACACCCGCGACTTGAAGGGCGCGGGTTTTGACCTGATCGAGCACCATTGCTGGATGGCGAAGGAGAACGACGGGGAGTTCGCCAAGGCTGCGGGCTATGATTACGGGCGCTTTTCGCCGCAGGGCTACATCAACCTGGCCGAGCGGGGCGAGCGGCTCTACCGGGAGCGGCCGGCCTATTGGGAGAACCTGTTGACGACCCGGATCGGCAGTCTCGCGGCGGCGTCACGGGTGGCGGGTCTGCCGCTGGCGACCACCGAGTGCTGGGGCGTGGTGGACTACAAGGACTGGCCGCTGCTCAACTGGGACTGGGTGAAGCATCTCTGCGCGCTCGGGGTGGAGACGGCGGCGGCGACGGGGCGGTGGTCGGTGGTGGCGACGAGCAATTTTTGCGGGCCGCAATTCGCCGGGATGTGGCGCGACGTGGCCTGGCACCAACGATTGACGCGCATCGTGAAAAACTCGCGGTTGGACGCGGATTTGCGTCCGGGGGCGGAAAAGGTCTGAACCGGCCCATGTCGATGAACGGAGAACAGCGTCGCGCCTACATCCGTCGCCAGCTTCACGGCTCGGCGGGGGTGAGCACGGCGGAGCTTCAGGAGACGCTGGGCGTCTCGATGATGACGGTGTGGCGCGACCTCGGGGCGCTGGAGCGGGACGGCGTGTTGCGGCGGGTGCATGGCGGGGCGGTGCCGTTGGAAGACGGGGCGGGGCCGGAGCCGAGTTTTGCGGCGAAGGCGACGCGGGCGGGGTCTGCGAAGCAGCGGATCGCGCGGGCGGCCCTGGCGGCGTGGGTGCGTCCGGGCATGACGCTGGCGTTGGACGGCGGCTCGACGGTGGCGGCCTTGATGCCGTTTTTGCCGACGGACGCGGGGCTGACCTTGTTGACCAATTCGCTGGAGATCGTGCGGCAGACGCCGGCGGGGGTGGCGGTGGCGTGCTCGGGGGGCCTTTACCGTGAGGTGTCGGGGACCTTTGTGGGGCCGCAGGCGCTGCGGTTTTTCGCGGAGCACCGGGCGGATGTGGCGTTCGTCTCGGCGACGGGGCTGGACGCGGAGGACGGGTTGATGGATCCGAATCCGTTGGAGATCGAGGTGAAGCGGGCCTTGTGCAAGCGGGCGGCGAAGGTGGTTTTGTTGATCGACGCGGAGAAGTTTGGCCGGCGCTCGACCCTGCCGGTGCTGGGACTGGAGGAGGTGGACGAAGTGGTGTGCGACGCGAAGCCGGCGCGGGCGCTGGCGGCGGCGCTGCGGGTGGCGGGGGTGAAGGTGCGGGTGGGGTGAGGGGGGACTCCGGTGTCGTGAATTTTGGCGGGGGACGCGGATTGAAAACGGGACGGGATGGTTTCTGTTTTCGGTCATGAAAACCCTCCTCTGTCGCAACGAATCGAATGTGCCGGCACGTGACGCAGGGCGCCGCAAGCGGGCCGGCTGGGCGGTGGCGCTGGCCTGTGTAGTGGGCGGGGTGATACAGCCGGCGCGGGCGGCGGAGTGGGCGGAGGTGACGTGCAACGGGGTTCCCTCGGCGCGGCACGAGGCGGGCTTCGTGGCCTGCGGCGATCATTTGCATCTGCTGGGCGGGCGGGGGCGCAAGCCGGTGGACACTTTTGATCCGAAGACCTCCACCTGGCGGCGTGCGGCGGAGGCACCGATGGAGATCCATCATTTCCAGGCGGTGGTGTGGCGGGAGCGCATTTACCTGCCGGGGGCGATGACGGGCGGTTTCCCCCGGGAAAAGCCCTTGGACCACATTCCGGTGTATGATCCGGCGACGGAGACCTGGTCGCGTGGTCCGGAGGTGCCGGAGGGGCGGAGGCGGGGCGGGGCCGGCGCGGTGGTGGTGGGCGACGATCTGTATGTGGTGGCGGGCATCGTGGACGGACACATGGGGGGCTTTGTGCCGTGGCTGGACCGGGTGAATCTGGTGACGGGGGAGTGGACGGTGCTGCCGGACGCGCCGCATGCGCGGGATCATTTCAGCGCGGTGGAGATTGGCGGGCGCATCTACGCGGCGGGCGGGCGGACAACCTCGCACGCGACGGGGGAGTTGTTCTCGCTGCTGGTGGCGCCGGTGGATGTTTACGACATCCGGGTGGCGAAATGGGCGAGTTTGCCGGAGCCCTTGCCGACGCCGCGGGCGGGCAACGCGGCGGTGGCGGCGAACGGGTGGCTGTGGGTGGTGGGCGGAGAATCGCACACCCAAGGCGAGGCACACTCGGAGGTAGAGGTGTATGATCCGGCGCGGGGAAGCTGGAAGACGATGCCGCCGCTGGTGGCGGGGCGGCACGGCACGGGCGTGGCGGTGTGGGGGGGCAAACTGTGGATCGCTTCGGGCAGCGGGCGGCGGGGCGGCGGGCCGGAGTTGACCTCGCTGGAGGCGGTGGCGCTACCGTGAGATCGGCGCACCCGGATGGATGGAGATATCCTGTGCTTTCCGGGTAAGGAACGGGCGGAAGCAGCTCGGCGAGTGCCACCGAGAGCGAGACGCAGAGCGGGGGGAGGAGGGCGAGCAAGGCGGCAAAGACGGCGAGGCGAGAGAGGCGTGGGGGCGGGGCGACTTGCCCACGGGCACCGTTGTGGCTCGATGCCATGATATCGGGATCCGCCACCTCACCCGGAACCTACGCCCCAGGAACCTGCGGTGCCTTTTTAAACGCCCCGCGCACGTCGCGGCGCAAAAGCACTACGAGTGCCCAGATGCCTGCACCGAGTTCGATCACCGACCAGCCAACCGTAACCCAAGGCGTGGGACCGTTCGCGAATGCGAAACCGACCGAGCCTTGGACCATGAGGATCACCGCGCTCGCGATCGCTCCGCCGCGGCTTCGCAGTCGTTGCATACGCAGCGCGGAGACGAGGACGAATACACACGTTCCCATCCAAAGGAGCATCCATCCGAAAATGGCCGCAGTCATGACGCGTGTTGGCAACGAGACCAGCAGCGGCACATCGCTCAGCCCCTCCGTCCCGACCCCGCCCGGGATGGGCGGAATCAGCCCAAACGCCATCAGCCCAAACGCGAGCAGACCGATGACTGCCCCCAACAAATCCATCCCGCCGACCACGGCCATCGCAAAGGCGGGCGCGGCGACTTTTGAACGGACATTGGGGAGTTCGCGGCCATCCGGAGGAAGCGGTGCCTCGGGGCTGCGGTGGCGCAGGCACCGAGCCCGAAAGGCGAGCAAGCCGCCGACGCACGCGAGGGCGAAGGTCAAGGGGTTGAGGAAGACCAGCAGCGCGATTTCGGCGAGGCCAAGGGTGCCGTGTGTGAAAAGAAGGAGCACGAGCAGGCAGCTTAGCGTCGCGAACAGAATAAAGGGGAGGAGTCTCGGAGCGCCGCGAAGCGGGAAGACCCACGGGGCGGGCCAGACCGGGAGTTCGCGGCCGGTGGCAGCTTGGTGCGCGGCGCGGAGGGCGGCGAGCCACTCGGCGGCGCGCGGCGCAGTGGTGCCGGGCAGGATAAAAAGGGGCGTGCCGGGCTGGAAGACGAGGCGCTGGCGCTGGCCCGTGGCCGGATCGGTGAACTCGACGCCGACGTAGCGGTGGCGGGCGGGCGAGGCCCAGGCGGGCGGCAGGGCCTCGCCGCAGGCGGTGAGGGCGGCGAGGGGGACTTCGCGTGTCTCGGCGCCGGAGCGGACGATGAGGCCGTAGGTGTGAAGCACGACGCTGCCCACTGAGGGGGTGATGAGCGGGGCGCTCTCGGCGCGGGTGCCGGCTGCGGTGGCGGGAGCGGCCCAGGCGACGCGGGCGGCGGTCGATTTGATGAGGGCGGGCGCGGGCGGTGGTGGCGTGCGGGAGGCGGCGGCGGAGGACGGGGCGCGGTCGGCGCGGTCGGGTGGGTTGACGGGCGGAGCGGTGAGGGTGGCCTCGACCTGGGTGCGGAATTCGCCGGCGGTCTGGTAGCGGAGGGACGGGGATTTTTCGAGCGCGCGCAGCACGATCTCGTCGAGCCGCACGTCGATCTGGACCTTGCGCGAGGGGGCGACGAGATCCTTGGCCGGGCGTTCGCCGGTGAGCATTTCGTAGAGCACGACGCCGAGCGCGTAGATGTCGGCTCGGTGGTCCACTTCGCGGCGCGCGTCGCCCTGCTCGGGGGCCATGTAGGGCGGGGTGCCGGCGCGTTCGCCCGCGCCGTCGCCGGTGCCGACGAGGGCGGCGATGCCGAAGTCGGCGATTTTGACGCGGCCCTCGCGGTCGAGGAGGAGGTTCTCGGGTTTGATGTCGCGGTGGACGACGCCTTTTTCGTGGGCGTATTGCAGGGCTTCGCAGATGGGCGGGACGATGGCGAGGGCTTGCCTGGCTTCGAGTTTCCCTTCGCGGATGAGGTCGCGCAGGTTCACGCCGTCCACGAACTCCATGACGATGTAGAAGAGGCCGGCGGTCTCGCCGAAGTCGTGGATGGTGACGATGTGCGGGTGGGAGAGCTTGGCCAGCAGCTCGGCCTCGCGGGCAAAGCGTTCGGCGAAGCGGGCGTCGCGTTCGCGCTCGGGGGCGAGGATTTTTAGGGCGACGAGGCGGTTGAGGGATTTTTGGCGGGCCTTGTATACCACGCCCATGCCGCCGCGCCCGAGGCAGGCGAGAATCTCGAACTGGGGAAACTTGTCCGCGATCTGCTCCGGGGTGGGCGGCGGAGGGGGCGGATTGGCGGTGGCCGAAGAGGGCGTCGCAGCGGGGTCGAAGGCGGTGCCCGAGACGAGGGCCTGGGCGAGCAGGCAGGCGGGGCAGACCGGGCGGGGTTGACCGGCGGTGGCGATGGGAAGGGGCTTGCCGCATTCGGGGCAGGGAACCGAAGAGGAGGCGGGGTGATTCATACGTGCGGTCCTCTTACGCGGCGGCCGGCGGATGTTACCAAAAATTATTCGGACAAGGCGGTGAAGAGCGAGCGCAACTCCTCCTCGACGAGGCGGGGATCGGCGAGGGTGCGGGCGATCTCGTCGCGCAGGCGCTGGCGGTAGCGTTTGCGGAGGCGATGCACGGCGACACGCGCGGCACCCTCGGTGAGATGAAACTCGGCGGCGATGGCGGCGTAGGGGAGGCGTTCGCTGCCGACGCTCAGAAACGGTTTCCAGCGGGCGAAATCCAGGTCGCCCTCCGAGGCGGCGAGATCGGCAAGGACTTTTTCGAGCAGGGCGAGGGCCCACTCGCGGTCAAAGAGTGCGTCGGGACCGGAGGCGGAGTCGGCGGGATCGAGGCCGAGGCCGGTCTCGGCGTTTTGCCAATCGAGGGAGAGCACCAGGTCATGGCCGCCACGCTTCAGGCGATGTTCGCGGTGCCACTGGTTGGCGAGGTAGTGCTTGAGGCTTCCCAGGAGAAAGGCCCGGAAGCGGCCGCGATCCGGATCTGCGAGGCGGAGGCCGTCGAGGCGGAGCAGGTGGGCGAAGAAGCCTTGCACCAGATCCTCGGTGTCGGCGGCGGAGTGGCCTTGGCGGCGGACGTAGCGGTAGAGCGGGGGCCAATAAGTTTCGAACAAAGCGCCGAGGGCGGCGACGGCGGCGGTGTCGCCCCCGCGCGCGGCCTCGTGGATGAGGGTCCACTGGGTGGTGGCGAAGTGGGTGGGCACGGAGTCCGGGGCGGGAGGGGGCACAAGGGTCGTTAACACAAAGTGGCGGGAAAGTTACCGGGAAAATAAGTGGCGCGCCGGCGTGGTGGGGTAGGCGAGGGAACAGGCAGGTGGGCGGGGAGAGAGCCGGGGCTTGGACTGGTATCGTCCCCTCCGTGAAGCCGAGCGCAAAGCCCCGGCGAAGGGTAAGGTCGGAAAAACCTAGGACGGAGACGATCCGGCATTCGCAAGCGAACGCCCTACGAAGACCACGAATACTTTACGCCCTCCCGTAGGGTCGTCGCTCGCCGACGACCGCGCCCGCTCGCCGACGCCGACGAACCTGAATCACCGCGCCGGTGAACTCACCCGCCTCAGCGCCGTCGCGATGGCTTCGAGGTAGTTTGGGTGCCAGAGTTCGTGTTCCGCGCCAGGCACGACAGTGTAGGTGGCTTTGGCGTAGAAGTCGCGGACCGCTTCCGCGCGCCGGTGCATCTGGGCATCCTCTTCGGCGCCGACCAAGACATCGGCCGGAATGGCGGCGTTGCCGGCTTTGTAGGAGATGGGCCAGCGCTCGGGCTCGTCATCGTCCTCCGCAAAAAACGGCGAGATGGAACCGAGGATGAGGTGGCGGGCCTGGAGAGCTCCGAGGTGCGAATACAAGGCACCGAGGGAGAACCCCATGACGACCTGGCCGATGGTCTGCGGGCCGACCTGCTCGATGACCTCCCGCCGGCCGAAGGCGGGTTGCGTGCCGTTCCAATCGATCCGCACAAACTCGGTGCTCCAGCCCTGGGCGTGGACGAAGTTCACAAAGGGTTGAAAGCGCCGCTCGGCTCCGGGCATCGGCGGCGTAATCATGAGGTGCGGCATGGCGGAGATTTATGCGGCCCGAGCGCACCGTCAAACAGGCGGCTAGTCCGTTTTCACCAGCGAGAAGTCTTTGAAGAAGATCTTTTTGCCGGGGGTGTGGTGGTCGTGCTGGATGTTGCTGTGGAGCTGGAGGCCGACGCGGGCGCCGGGGGTGGAAGGGGTGTCGAAGATGGTGACTTGGGTGCCGTTGACCCAGACCTCGATGCGGGTGGCGGAGGCGGCGGCTTCGCCGGCGGGGATGGGCAGGCGGCTGACGGTTATCTTGAGGTCGTTCCACGCGTCCGGGCGCCAGGGTTCGGCGAAACAGCCGGTGCCGGCGATGATGCCGCCGGGCACGCCGTCGCAGTAGATGCCGCCGATGTTGCCGTGGCTCTGCCAGTGGTCGACGCGGACTTGGTAGCCGCGTTCGCGTGCGTCGGCGCAGACGTAGATGCCGCCGTCGGCGGGTTGCTCGGCCCGGACTTTGACGGTGAGCGTGAAGGCCGGGTGTTCGCCGACGAGCCAGAGGATACCGCCTTCGCCGGTAGCGGTCTCGGCGGCGACGAGGGTGTCGTCCGCGACGTGGAAGGCGGAGGCGTTGCCGTAGGCGGACGGGCCGTGTGTCCAGGTGTGGCCGCCCCAGGTGAGGCTGCCGGGCGCGGGCTGGGCGGCGAAGGCTGCAGCGGCGACGAGGCAGAGCAGCCGCGGGAGCCGGGCGATTTTCATGGGGAAGGGCGCGCGGGCGGGGATCTGGCGCAAGTGTTGACGGCCCTGGTCCGGGCGGGGCCTTACGGGGCGGGCAGGATGCGCACGGGCTCCGTCACGCCGGCGGGGGACTCGGCGAGGGTGGCGGTGGCGCCGGGGCTGTTTTTGATAAAGACGAGGGGCTCGCCGCCGCCGGGGCCGACGTGCAGGCGCTCGACCGCCAGGCCTGGGCTGAGGGTGGCGACGAGGGCGGAGCGGAAGTCGGGCTTGTCGAGGGTGAAGCGCACGTTGCGCAGGGTGACGTCGCGGGTGTTGCGGATGAAGGCGCCCCAGGCGGGGAGTTCGCCCCATTGCGAGAATTCGGGGTAGTCGCGGGCGCGTTCCTCCATCGCGTCGATCTGGTCCAGAGGGACCTCGGCGTGGGTGCGGTCGGCGTTGCCGCCGTAGCGGACGGTGATGTTTTCCAGCAGGACGTCGGTAACGGGGTGGGTGGGCAGGCCAACGATGGAGGACGGCAGGAGGTTGTGGTTCTCGCCGGTTTCGCGGTGGTAGTTCTTACCGAGGGGGGGGACCTGCACGTCCAGGTCGCGGATGATGACGCGGCGGAGGATGCCGGGGTCTTTGCGCTGGGTGCGGTGGCCGATGCGGAGGAAAAAGGCGTTGCCGGTGTCGGTGGCCTTGGCGCGCTCGAAGAGGACGTCCTCGATGGTGGCGCCGTCCACGGTCTGGAGGGCGATGACGGAGCGGTAGGTGTCGCGGACGGTGACATCCGAGATATGGATACGGCGGAAGGCGCTGTGGGAAGCGGTGCCGAACTTCACGGCGGAGGCGCGGGAGGCGAGTTTGCAGTTGCGCACGAGGATGTCCTCGCAGCCGGTGCCGAGGGGATCGGACTTCAGGCAGAGGGCGTCGTCGGCGGAGTCGATGTCGGAGTCGAGCAGGCGGACGCGTTTGCAGTCCACGAGGTCGATGCCGTCGTTGTTCCAGTATTGTTTGCTGCGGACTTTTATGCGTTCGAAGAGGAGGTCTTCGCAGTCGCGGTAGGTCTGGACCCAGTTGGCGGCGTTGCGGAGGGTGATATCGCGCAGGATGATTTCGCGGCAGTTCCAGAACTCGATGATCTGGGGGCGGACGTATTCGTAGGGGCGGGTGTGGGGGCCGTAGAGGTGCTCGATAAGTTTGCCCTGGGCTTGGAGGGCGTGGGCGTCGAGGGTGGAGAGGACGCCGGTGGGGCCGATGAATTTGAGGATCTCGCCAGTGGGGAGGTTGGGGACGAAGCGGAGGCCGTCGCCGGATTTTTTGATCTCGTCGAAGGTGGGGACGAGGACGGGGGAGTTGCCGTCGATGGCGCCGAGGCCGGTGATGGCGATGCGGGTCTGGTCTTTGGCGAGGATGAGGGCGGGCCAGTTGCCGCGGCGGTAGTCGGCGAGGTTGCCGCTGCCGAGGAGGACGGCGTCGGCGGCGAAGTCGAGGGTGACGTTGGAGCGCAGCTCGATGGTGCCGCTGAGGTAGGTGCCGGCGGGGAGGTGGACGACGGCGCCGCCGCGTTCGTGGGCGGCGTCGATGGCGCGCTGGATGGCGGGGTGGTCGAGGGTGGTGCCGTCGCCCTTGGCGCCGAAGTCGCGGACGTTGAGCGCGGCGGAGGCGGGCGCGGGGGCGGGCCAGGCTTGTTCGAAGGCGGCGATGCGCGGGAGGGCGGGGCGCGGGTCGGGTGCGGCGAAGGCGAGCACGGGGGCGAGGATGAGGGCGGCGAGCAGGGCGGAGAGGCGGCGCATAGGGGAAAAGGGGGGGGGCGGGCGGTAGGAAGGAGGTTGCAGACGGGTGATGTAACTCGGTCCGAACGGGGCGGGGTTTGGCGAGCGGGGCGGGCGGGAAATCCGTCGTGAAAAGTCACTCCAACAGCGGGGGGCGTCGCGTTGGATTTTTGGGAACAAACGCGCCAGCGGGGGCCGGCCGGACGGCATTCGCAAGCGAACGCCCTGCTATGAGGGAGGCGGACGGGCGGAGCGGCTTTCGCGAGCGAACGCTCTACGGATTGCCGGGGCGGTAGTCGAACCAGGCGAAGTCGGCGGGGGCGGAGGCGGGCTGGCCGTTGCCGGTGGCGTAGACGCCGACCATCAGGCCGGTGAAACAGGTGATGCCGCGTTGCCAGGAGGCCTCGACCGCGAGGTCGGCGGTGGCGAGTTGGCCGGCGGGGTGGCGGGTGCCGTCGGCCAGGACGTAGGCGAAGGTGAAGGTGTCGCGGTCGGCGGTGACGTGGAGCTCGAGCGGGCCGGCGGCGGGCAGGACGACGTCGTGGAGGAGGATCTTCTCCGCGCGGTCGGTGCGGCTGAGGTGGAGGCGGGTCCGGCCGTCCACGCGGCGCAGGCAGAGCTCGGCGTGGAGGGCCTCGTTTAGCCGCAGGGTGAGGCCGGCCTCGTCGCCGTCGCGCGTAGGGGAAAAGTCGATACGGGTGGCGAGGGCGAGGTCGAAGTGGCGCTGGCGGCGCAGGAGGGCGGTGGGCGAGGCGCGTTCGTCGAGGGTGACGGCGGAGCCGAGGAGGCGGAGCGTGCCGGGGACGGCGGAGAGGGAGTAGTTTTCGGTGAAGGGGTTGCGCAGGTAAACCCATTCGAGGCCGGGGGCGGGGGCGTCGAAATCGTCGCGCACGGGCGCGGCGGGGAAGTGGTAGCGGGGGAGGGCGGGGCCGGGGCCGGAGAGGCGGGCGCGGCGGTCGCCGCCGATGATGGGCCAGGCGTCGTTGAAGGCGTCCTTCGCGTCGCGCGTCCACTCGACCGGGGCGAGGAAGGTCTCGCGGCCGAGGTGGCTCTGGCCGTGTTTGGGGCGGATGCCGAGGAAGACGGACCACCAGGAGCCGTCGGCGAGCTGCACGAGGTCGGCGTGGCCGGTGGCGGAGATGGGGTGGGCGGGGTCGTCGCGGTGGGTGAGGATGGGGTTGTTTTCCCACGGCCAGAAGGGGCCCCAGGGGGACTTGGAGCGGGCGATGGTCTGGCGGTGCTGTTGGCCGGTGCCGCCCTCGGCGATCATGAGGTAGTAGTAGTCGTTGATTTTGTAGAGGTGCGGCCCCTCGGGGTATTCGCCGCCGGTGCCGGCCCAGAGGAACTTGCCGGGGAGTTGCTGGCCCTCGGCGTAGCGGCCGTTGGCCATATCCATCTCCATGAGGTAGATGAGGCCATAGCGACCGCCGTCGGGGTGGACGAGGTAGGTTTTGCCGTCGTCGTCGAAGAGGAGGGAGGGATCGACGTTGGTGTTGCCCAGCCAGACGGGATCGGACCAGGGGCCGCGAGGATCGGTGGCGGTGACGTAGAAGACGCCCCTGGAGGCGTAGTTGGTCGTGATCATGGTGAACACGCCCTTGTGGTGGCGGAGGGTGGGCGCGTAGATGCCGGAGGAGGGTCCGCAGGTGCCGAGCGGGAGCTGTTCGGGGCGGGTGAGGCAGTGGCCGATGAGCTGCCAGTTGACGAGGTCGCGGCTGTGGTAGATGGGCACGCCGGGGAAATATTCGAAGGTGCTGCAAACGAGGTAAAAATCCTCGCCGACGCGCACGATGCTGGGGTCGGGGGAGAAGCCCGGGATGACGGGGTTCTGGAAGGTCTCGCCGCGGGCGGAGACGGGGGTGACGGGCAGGGGGGTGGAAAATTTCGGGGGCACGTGGGCGTGGGCGGTTTGCGGGGCGGCGGTGGCGGCGGAGACGGTGAAGGCCGGACAGGCGAGGGCGGCGAGGGCGAGGAGGCGGGGGAGCGTTTGCATTTGGGAAGGAGGAAAAAAGGGGGGAGCGGGCCCCTTAGTTTTTGAGGGCGGGGTGGCGGTGGAGCTCGACCGGGCCGAGCAGGCCGGAGGGGCGCAGGGCCGTGTCGGGGCGGTGGTAGAACCACGTGACGAAGGCTTTACGACCGGTCGACGGGCGGGGCTGGTTTTTGAGGAACCACTCGGGGTAGGCCCCGAGGGCGCGGCCCATGGTGGGGCCGCGGTCCTTGCCCCACTCGAAGTCGGCGGGTTCCTGCTCGTCGCCGACGAGGCGGTTGTGCCAGGTGGTGCTCACGGCGATGGCGAGTTCGTTGTCGCCTGAACGCAGTGTATCGGTGATTTCGATACGGAAGGGCGGGTGCCAGAGCACGCCGAGATCGCGGCCGTTGAGGGTCACACGGGCGATACACTCGACTTTGCCGAGGTCGAGGAAAACGCGTTCGCCGGCGGCGGCGTTGGCGGCGGGGGCGGGAAAACGCAGGCGGTAGGTGGCGGTGCCGGCGAAGTAGCGAACGGCGGGCGTGGTGTGCGTGGAGAGGCTGGCGAGGGTCGGTAGTTGGACCGGGGCGACGCGGTCCACCGGGGAGGCGAACTCCACCTGCCAGGGGCCGGCGAGGGTTTGGAGGGTGGCGGGAGGCAGCGGGGCCGGGGCGGGGGCGAGGCCGGGGGTGGGGCGCGGGGGGAAAACGACGAAGACGGATTTGACCGCGCCGAGGGTGAGCTGGAGTTCGGTGCGACCGTCGGTGACGCGCCAGGCGGAGGACGCGGCGGCGGTGCGCGTGCCGGTCTCGGCGTCCCAGAGCTCGGGGGCGCGGTCGGCGAGGCCGAAATAGGCGGTGAAGGACTGGGGCTGGTCGGAGAGGTTGGCGAGGAAGACGAAGTCGGCGGGGCCGGTGGGGGTGGCTTCGCGGCGTTGGTGGGTGCGGATGTGTTTCCAGGCGTCGTTGGCGAGGCCTACGAAGTCGCGCAGGCCGAGGGCGCGGCGGGCGGCAGGGAGTTTGCCGGAGGTGAAGAGGCGGCCCTCGCCGAGGCTGCGGACCGCGTCGTCGGCGGGGGCGGCGTCGCGGGGCGACGCGATTTCAGATTTGGAATTTGAAATTTGAGAGGAGGCGTCGGGGCCCCAGAGCTCGGTGGCGAGGGCGGCGACCTCGGTGTCGCAGGCGGGGTAGTTGGCGAGGCCGGGGGCGCGGATGGGGCGGGGCGATACGACGGTGGCGCCGGCGCGGATGAGTTCGCCGAGACGGCGGATATCGGCTGGGGCAAGGGCACCGGAGTGGGGGACGTGGAGGAGGCGGTAGGCGCGGCCGGCGGGGGTGTGGATGAGTCCGTCGCGCACGGTGAGATCGTGGCGGAAACCGCGCCAGGCGATGGCGTCGCCGTTGTTTTCGGCGGCGGCGACGGAGAGGTGTTCGGCGGGCGTCTCGCCGCGTTGGAGGAGGGCTTGGACGCGGCCGAGGTAGCGGAAGAAAGCCTGGCCGGGCTCGAACCAGGTCTGGTGGCGGCCGAAGTGGGTGCCCCACCAGCCCATGCCCATGCCGGGTTGGTGGCGGTCGTCGAAGGGTTGGTGGACCCAGTGGTGGAGGACGAGGCGGTTGACGCCGGAGGCGAAGGTGCCGTCGGCGGAGAGTTTGAGGAAGGCGGGGGTCTCGGTCCACTGGCTGATCTCGGGGCGGCCGGTGAAGGCCTCGGCGCCGACGAGGGTGCGGCCGGCCGCGCGAGCGGAGGCGATGATGCGGTGGTCGATGCCGCCTTTGCCGCCGGTCCAGAACTCGCCCATCGGGAAGTCGGCGAGGGCGGTGCCCTCGTAGGTGTCGAAGGGGCCGGTGTAGGGCTCGAACTGGAGGGTGGCGCCGGCGGCGCGGATCAGCTCGGCGGCGGGGCGCCAGCCGTTTTCGTAGTAGAGATCGGATACGAGGGTGCGGTAGTCGTGCTCGAAGCGGGCGGTGAGGGTCGCGTCGCCGAGGAGGCGGAGGGGGGTGGTCTTTTTGGGGTCTCCACCGCGGAGGGGCTGGCCGAGGGTGGGGAGCCAGCGGACGGGGTCGTAGCCGTAGCGTTGGCGGAAGGTTTCGCGCAGGCCGGGGGTCCAGCTTTGGTGGCCGGCCTCGTAGCTATCGATGAGGAAGTGGCGGAGGTGTTGGCCGACGGGGGCGCCGAGCTCGGCGGCGAGGGGGGCGAGCACGTTTTCCCAGTGGTGGCGGGTCTGGGCGAGGGAGAGTTTGTCGGCTTCGAGGACCTTGCCGATGAGATCGTCGGGCACCGGGTGGGGGGCGTAGCCGGTGGGGGCGTGGCCGAAGCGCAGGAATTGCCAACGGCCGGGGGTGGGCGGGGTCCAGGTGAGCTGGTCGTCCGGGCCGAGGTGGGCGGTGACGTCGTGGACTTGTTGGGGCGGGACGGGGTCGGTGCCGGCGGGGAGGGCGAGGATGGCGATGTCGCGGTAGTGTTTGGCGATCTGGCCCATGCTGCCGTAGCCGGAGTATTTGGGGGCGTCGGGGAGGGGGAGGTGGATGCGGAGGGGGGCGGAGGCGGGGGCGTCGGCCTCGATGGCGCGCCAGACGAGTTTCTGGATGCCGCGTTCCTCGTCGATCCAGGGGCCGCCGGTGGTGGAGTAGCCGACGGTGTTGTGCAGGCCGATCTCGAGGCCGAGGCGGCGGCCCTCGGCGGCGGCGTGGCGGAGGGCGTCCCAGTAGGCGGGGCTGCGGTAGGTTTGGTCGGGCCAGGGGTTGTTTTGGGTGGGGGCCTGGGTTTCCTGGACGGCGGAGGTGAGATTAAAAATGGTGGCGCCGCCGATGCCGGAGGCGGCCATAGCTTCGAGATCTTTGGTGATGCCTGCCTTGGAGAAGTTGGGGCCCATCCAGTGCCACCAGACGTAGGGGCGGGCGGAGGGCGGCGGGTTGAGGAAGGCGGCGGCGAGATCGGGGGCGGGGGCGGCGAGGGCGGGCGCGAGGGTGGCGGCGAGAGCGAGGAGGGGGGCGAGGAAGCGCATGGGGACGAAAGTGGCGTAGGGCGGGTGGGGGCTGACCGGCGGGTGGGGCGTGCCGGGGGAGTTTAGGGTGTGGCGGGGGCGGCCAGTTGGCGGAGGCCGGCGAGGTTGCGGGCGAGGACGGGCTCGACGTCGGCGTCCTCGACGTGGCCGAGCACGCCAAGGGGGCCGCGATAACCGGAGCGGACGAGGGCATCGAGCAGGGCGGTCTCCACCGTGCCTTCGCCGATCGGCAGGATCTTGGGGCCGCCGGGGTGGACGCCGGAGACGTTGACCGCGAGCAGGCGGGGCACCATGGCGGGCAGGAAGGAGCCGAAGCGCGCGAGCTGGTCGTGGGCGTGGTGGAAGTTGTAGACGAGGCCGGCGTCGGCGGGGTCGCCGAGGGCGGCGAGGATGCGGAGCTGGTTGGGTGGCTCGCCGAACCAGTCGCCGTGGTTGTAGAGGCCGAGCACGCCGCCGTGGGCGCGAAGTTCGGTGAGCAGGGGGCCGAGGTGGGCGACGCCGGCGCCGACGCGGGCGGCGTCGTCGGGCGCGGAGGCGAAGACGTTGGCGTTGAAACCGACCCAGAATTCGCAACGTAGGCCGGCGGCGAATACGGCGTCGAGCACGGCGCGGTTGGAGGGGCCGAGGCGGCCGGGGGCGTCGTTGTTCGCGTCGATCCAGAGCCAGACGCCGCGCAGGCGGATGCCGGCCTCGCGGGCGAGGACGATTTCCTCGGGGAGGGAGGCGAGGTGCTCGGCGCGCCAGTCCCAGACGTATTGGGTGAGGCCGAGGCGGCGTAGCATGGCGAGACGCGCGGCGGGGGAGCGGGGGGGCGAGTCGTAGGGGACGATGCACCAGGCGAGCAGGTTTTCGGGGGTGACTAGGGAGGCAGGTAGCACGGCGGCGGGCGGGGCGGCGGGGGCGGGCGCGGGAGTTTGGGCCGGGAGCCAGGCCGGAAGAAGCAGGGTGAGCAGACCCAGGGTGGTGGTGCAGCGGCGCATGATGGGGAAAAAGGGTTAACGAATCTCGATAACGACCGGCCCGGCCACCGGAGCGGGCAAATGCCAGCGGCCGTCACGCGCGGTGGCGTCGGAGCGGAGTTTGCCGTTGATCCAGACGCCGGAGGCCTCTGTGCAGGCGGGCAAGTGCAGGTGGACGGGTGTGTCGGTTGGCAAGGTGATTTCGGCGCGGAAGCAGCGGCCGGGCTCATGTTGCCAACTCACTTCGACGGGGCCGCGCGGGGTGGGCACGCGGCCGGAGGCATTGAGGAGCGGGCCGGGGTGGGGGCGGAACCGCACGGCGGCCCAGCCGGGCGCGGCGGGGCCGACGCCGAGCACGTGGCGGGAGAGGTGGTGGGCGGGGTGGGCGGAGCGGAGGTGGCTGCCGTCGAGGTTGGGTTTGAAGACGGGGTCCCAGGCTTCCCAGGTGACGGTGGCGCCGAGGTCGAGCATGTGCTGCCAGCCGCGCTCGCCGGGGGCGGCGAGGAGAGCGTGGGCGTGGTCGCCGGCGTCGTGATTAAAAAGGGCCTCGAGCAGCGGGTGGGCGACGTAGGTGGAGCAAGCCATGCCGCGGGGACGGAGGTAGGCCAGCAGGGCGGGCACGCGCTCGGGGGGCACGATGTCGCAGGCAAGGGGGAAGAGGTTGGAGTGGAGGGAGTGGTGCGAGGTATCGACGCCGTCGCGGTAAAGGCCGGCGGCGCGGTCGTAGAGCAGGGCGTCGAAAGCGCGAATGGCGTGTTCGCGGCGGGCGATCAGCTCGGCTGCGTAGGCGTCGCGGCCGAGGGCGCGGGCGATTTCGGCGAGGCGGGCTAGGGCCTGGATGTGAAGGGCGTTGATGACGGTGTTGACCGGGGTGAAGCGAAAGCCGTCACGCTCGCCGGGGGGCCAGTCGACGTGGTCGTCGCGGGTTTGTTGTGGGTGGGTGCTGCGCAGGAGTCCGTCGGGGGCGGCGCGCTCGAGGAGCAGCAGCGGGGGGAGTTGATCAAAATTCGCCGCCAGCCAGGCGCGGTCGCCGGTGTGCCACCAGTCGGCGTGGGCCATTGCGATCAGATAAAAGGCCGCCTCGGTGGGCCAGGTGCGGTTCTTCAGGAGGTGGGTGAAGGTGGCACGGGCGATCGAGGAACCGGGGTCGATGGCCTGATGGATCAACTGGGAGAGGTAGGCGTCGATCTCGTAGGCGACGCGTTCGCGGTCGCCGTCGAAGTAGACACCGGCAAAGGTCGTGGCGTGCAGGGTGTGGCGGCAGAGGGCCCAGAGCGCGTCGAGACGCGGCTCGGAGCAGGCAAAGGCGGAGGCCTCGGGGTTCCAGGCGGTGAGCACGGGGGTGCGAAGGCGGACCTGGCCAGGGCGGAGGTCGCCGGGCCAGTCCTCGATCTCGACCCAACGGAAGGGCAGGAGGGGCCCCCAGTCTGCGGGTAACAGCAGGGCGGGCGGGGTGGTGTTGCGCGGATCGGCTTCGGGGGCGACGGGCACGCCGGAACGGGGCGAAAGGCGGATCAACTCGTGACGGAAACAGCCGGGCGGATGGCGGTCGATGCGGCCGGTTTTGTCCAGTAGTTCGCCAAAGCGCACGAGGAGGGTGCTGCTGGCTTTCAGATTGGGCAGGTGAAAGACAAGGTTGCCGAAGGCCACACGACCGAAGTCGAGCAGATGAACCCCGGGCTCTGGCAAGGTGATCGAGACGGGAGGGACTTCTATTAGCGATGCGGACACGGAGAGGCGAAGCTTGGGGAGGGAAAGGGCGCCGGTGCAATGGAGCGCAAATGAGACGCGTTACCGGCGTGGATCAGGTTTGCCGGCGGTTCGCACACGACGAGCGACCAGGTGAGCTGGGGTGTCGCTAAACTTGAGGACAACCGGTCGGGGGAATCCGGCTGATTTAGGCTTGGGCTTCCACGACGATCTCCGGCCCCTGTCTCACCCTCTTTTCCATGCAATACGGACACTTCGACGACCAAGCCCGCGAATACGTTATCACCCGGCCCGACACCCCTCGGCCCTGGTCCAACTACCTCGGCTCGACCGAGTATGGCGCGATTATCACCAATCACGCCGGCGGCTACTCCTTCTACAAGAGCGGCGCCACCGGCCGTTTCCTGCGCATGCGCTTCAACGGCGTGCCCATGGACCAGCCCGGCCGCCTCTTCTACGTGCGCGACCGCGACTCCGGCGACTTCTGGTCCGGCTCCTGGCAGCCCGTGGGCAAGCCCCTCGACCAATACGAGTCCACCTGCCGCCACGGCATGGCCTACACCATCATCGAGAGCCGCTACACCGGCATCCAGACCGAGGCCACCTACTTCGTCCCACTCGGCCAGACCTTCGAATACTGGCGCATGAAGGTGACCAACACCTCCGACCGCGCCCGCAAACTCTCCCTCTTCACCTACTGCGAGTTCGCCAACCTCTGGCACACCTTCCAGGACCTCACCAACCTCCAGTATTCACTTTTCATTACGCGCGCCACCCTTGAGGACGGCATCCTCGGCGTGACCTGCAACCCGAACTACGACTTCGACGGCAAGGACCTCACCGGCTGCAACCGCACCTGGATGGCCCTCGCCGGCGCCCCGCTCGCCGGCGTCGAGACCGTGCGCGAGCGTTTCCTCGGCTCCTACGGCGGCTACGCCGCCCCCGATGTCGTCGCCAAGGGCAAGTGCTCCAACTTCCTCGCCGAGGGCGACAACGTCGTCGGCGGCCAGCAGGCCGATCTCGACCTCGCCCCGGGCGAAACCCGCGAGATCATCGTTTTGCTCGGCCTCGGCACCGTCTCCTCCCACGGCAAAAAGACCGTCGCCGAGTTTGGCAACGCCGCCCGCTGCGAGGCCGAGTTCCAGAAACTCAAGACCGCCTGGCACGCCCCCCTCGAATCCCTCCAGATCGAGACCCCCGACGCCAACTTCGACCACATGGTCAACGTCTGGAACGCCTACAACGCCCTCATCACCTACGCCTGGTCCCGCTCCGCCTCCCTCGTTTACAACGGCGAGCGCGACGGCCTCGGCTTCCGCGACACGGTGCAGGACATGCTCGGCGCCATCCCCCTCATCGGCCAGGCCGTGCAACCCCGCCTCGAGCTCATGCTCACCGGCCAGCTCGCCAACGGCGGCGCCATCCCGGTCATCAAGCCCTTCTCCCACGTCCCCGGCAAGGAGCCGCCTCCGCCCGACCACGAATACCGCTCCGACGACTGCCTCTGGTTCTTCAACGCCATCCCCGCCTTCGTCGCCGAGACCGGTGATTTCGACTTCTACAACAAAGTTCTCCCCTACGCCGACTCCGGCGAAGCCACCGTCTTCGGCCACCTCCGCCGCGCCCTCGAATTCAACCTCGAGCGCACCGGCCGCAACGGACTGCCCTGCGGCCTCGCCGCCGACTGGAACGACTGCATCCGCCTCGGCTACCACGGCGAGAGCGTGTTCGTCGCCTTCCAGGTCCGCCTCGGCCTCGACGTCTACGCCGGCATCGCCGACAAACTTGGCCTCCCCACCGAAGCCGCCTGGGCCCGCGCGCAACTCGCCGACCTCGACGCCAAGATCCAAAAAGTGTGCTGGGACGGCGACTGGTTCATCTGGGCCATCGGCCAGAACGGCGACATCTACGGCACGAAGAACTTCTCCGAAGGCCAGGTTTACATGAACACCCAAGTCTGGGCCGTCATGTCCGGCGCCGCCACGCCCGCCCAGGCCACGCGCTGCCTCCAGACCATGAAGGACCAGCTCGCCACGCCCTACGGCGTCATGCTCTGCGCCCCGCCCTTCATCAAGGCCGACCCCGAGATCATGAAGGCCACCCTCTTCAACGCGGGCATCAAGGAAAACGCCGGCATCTTCTCCCACACCCAGAGCTGGGGCGTGATCGCCGAAGTCATGCAGGGCAACGGCGACCAGGCCTACGAGTATTACCGCGCCTTTATGCCCTCGACCTACAACGACCGCGCCGAGCTGCGCGAGGTCGAGCCCTACGTCCACTGCCAGACCACCTACTCGCGCTACAACGCCAACGAAGGTGCCTCCCGCGTGCCCTGGCTCTCCGGCACGGCCTCGTGGGCCTACTACAGCGCCACCCACTGGGTGCTCGGCATCCGCCCCGAAGTCGAAGGCCTGCGCATCGCGCCCTGCATCCCGAAGGCCTGGCCCGGCTTCACCATGCGCCGCAAGTTCCGCGGCCTGAACGTGACGATCACGGTGAAAAACCCCTCCGGCGTCTCGCGCGGCCTCGCCTCCCTCACCGTGGACGGCACGCCGATCACCGGCGAAGTCATCCCGGTGTCCGCCCTGCGCGACGGCGCGCAGATCGTCGCCACCCTCGGCTAAAGCGCCGATTATCCCTTACCGACCACGGACGGAGACGGACCACACCCCGGGCGCAGCACCACGGCGCCCGGCCCGTCGAAGTCCGTGGTCGTGCAATTTTCCCCGATATCCTTTCCCGCCATGTCCGCCACTGCGCCCACTCTCGTCCACCAAACCGAGCCGCTCATCCGCCTCTTCCTCTCCGACGGCAGCGAGCGCTCCGACTACCTCCCCCAGGCTCGCGCCCTCGCTCTCCTCGGCCGCCCGCACGCCGGCATCAACCTCATGGCCTGCTATTACCCGAAGCAGACCTTCTGGCCCGAGCGCCGCCTCTTCCACCCCGACGTCCAGCACTACCGCCACGCCCCCAAGGACGAGACCCCCACCGCCAAGATGGGCGCGCTCAACGACTGGACCGACGGCTACTACAACCTCGACCTCGACGACCCCCGCAACGTCGTCGTCCAGCAAATGGAAGACGTGCGCCGCCACGGTCAGGACGTGCGCCTCACCCTCACCGCCGACATCGAGACCACCGACGAAGACCTCCGCCGCATCGCCGAGACCCTCAAACCCTTCGGCCGCGTCGAACTCCGCCTCAATCACGAAGCCAACGGCAACAACTGGTTCCGCTTCGCCAAAAACGCCGGCGAGAAAAAAGGCCCCGAGCAGGTCGCCCTCTACCACGCCATCAGCCAGTTCTTCATCCGCGCCGAACGCGTCATTCGCGCCGCCGCGCCCGAGGTCCACCTCGTCGGCTGCTACAACGGTCCCGGCGAACGCACCCTCAAAGGCGAACTCGCCCCCGGCGAGATGCCCCACCTCGGCGACGACGAACTCGGGCTCATGTATAAAAACCCCGACACCCTCGTCTCGCTCGACCAGTATGGCTCCCTCCACTACGGCTGGCCCGGTCACACCATCGAGAACGCCCCGGTGATCGACGGCGTCAACCACGGCGACCACCAGAGCTTCTCCCTCACCAGCGCCGACCTCTGCGAGATGGTCATCCGCCCCTTCCAGCAGTTTATCGAAAACAAACGCGGCGTGCCCACCCGCATCGACCTCGGCGAACTCGACTTTGATGAAGACATCCACGGCCCTGAAATCCGCGCCCACCTCCTCTACGAATGCTACGCCTGGGTGCGTCGCAATCCGCAGGTCATCGGCAGCGTGACCTTCTACGAACTCACCGACCTCGGCGGCCTCGGCCTGTATCGGCAGGAAGCCTACGGCGACCTGGAGAACCTCTACCCGAACATCGTCACCGACCTCTATCAACGCGTGCTCGGCTGGGACGAGTTCCGCCCCAAGCTCGCCCCCGCCGGCACCGTGTCCGCCGAAGCCAAGACCGTCGAACTGCGCTGGACCTCGTCCAGTGATTCCCTCGGCCTGGAGCTGAGCCTCGCGGCCGGCCAAACCCTCCTCGACCTCGGCGAGTCCTACTGGAAACGCGTGATCTTCGTGGATGCCGCCGGAGCCGAGACCTACGTCCACGACGAAGCCCGCAAGCTCCCCGTGCCCGCCGGTTCAGTGAAGGCCCGCGTCTTCGCCTTGCCCCCCGACGGCCGCGACAACACCGCCGCCGGCTACGTCCGCACCGTCCCTGTGCCGCGCTGAGCCCCGCTGGGTTTAACGAATTTCGTAGCGGCTGCGCGCAAAACGCGGGGCGGGTTGGGTAACCTCATTTTTGACGACAGCGTCGGCGGGGTGGGGCGGGTTGGGCGGCTTGCGCGAGGGAAAAGGGGCGGACTAGCGTCGCGCGATGCATACAACTGTTTCCTTCAAACTCCTGCCGCGCGTGCGGTGGGGCATCTTGGGTTGCGGGGATGTGACCGAGGTGAAAAGCGGGCCCGCTTTTCGGCTCGCGGAGCGGTCCGAGCTGGTCGCGGTGATGCGGCGAGATGCGGCCAAGGCGGCCGACTACGCGCGGCGTCATGGCGTGCCCCGCTGGTATGCCGACGCGGAGCAACTCGTGGCCGATCCCGAGGTAGACGCCATCTACGTGGCCACTCCGCCCGGAGCCCATCTCGAGGGCGCGCTGCTCGCGGCGCGCGCGGGCAAACCCGCCTACATAGAGAAACCCATGGCCCGCCATACGCCCGAGTGCGACGCCATCCTCGAAGCTTTTGGCCGGGCCGGGGTGCCGGTCTATGTGGCCTACTACCGGCGTTTTCTGCCGCGCTTTGTGAAGGTGCAGGAGCTGCTCGCGGCGCAGGCCATCGGTCGGCTGAACCGCGTGACGTGTTCGCTCAGCGCGCCGCCGCCGGCCGTGCCGGATGCGGCGAATCCGCCCTGGCGGCTGGATGCGGCGAATTCCGGCGGCGGGCTGTTTCTCGACCTCGGGTCGCACATGCTCGACCTGCTCGATCATCTGCTCGGCCCGCTGCAAGAGGTGACGGGCGAGGCCAGCGGGGCGGGTTCGCCGCTGCCGGTGGAGAACCGGGTGAGTATGACCTTTGTCGTTGGGGCGGGCGTGCCGGGCACGGGGTGCTGGGATTTTACGGCGGCGCAGGCGGCGGACAGCATCATGCTGGAAGGCAGCGAGGGCGTGATTCGTTTCGGCGTGTTCGGGGCCGACCCGGTGCGGCTGGAGACGAACCGGGGCACGGAGGTGTTTGACCCGCCGCATCCGGCGCACGTGCAGTTGCCTTTGATCCAGAGCGTGGTGGACGACCTGACCGGACATGGCGTGTGCCCGAGCACGGGCGAGAGCGCGCGGCGCACCTCGGTGGTGATGGACGCGGTGCTGGCCGACTACTATGGCGGGCGCGCGGATGCTTTCTGGACGCGTCCGCAGACTTGGCCGGGACGCGCGCGGAGCGAGGCGTGAGGTGGAGATAGATTAATACCATATCCCCCCAACTTTTAGATTTTAACCACGGATAAACACGGATGGACACGGATAAGGATGGGTTTGTTTGAATCCGTGTT
>CAMCHD010000026.1 GCA_945874545.1 Akkermansia muciniphila
GGGAAGCCAGACCGAGCTGCTCGAAAAGCGAGGGCGTGGTCGGCGGCGGCAGGGCGAAGCCGGTCACCTCGGCGCCCAGCGCGAGCAACCATTCGGCCAACCACGCTCCCTTGAACCCGGTGTGGCCGGTCAGGAATACCCGTTTGCCTCGGTAGCACCCGCCGAAGGGGAGTTTAAGTTCAAGATTCGAGTTCAAGGAGAGGAAGCCTGTTGCGATTGAGAAAGGCGAAAAAGCATGCGGGAGAGTTGCTCGGCTTCCGACAACATAGCCGGTGCGTTCGCCTGTCCCAAATATCCAAGTTCTTGTGCGATGGAAAGCTGCGTGCGCAGTTCAGCCAGCGAACCTTTAGCGTAGCCCGGAAACTGCACAAACGCTCCCTTTGTATTACGTTCTGCTCCTTCGGCAATATTGGAAGGCACAGAAATTGCCGACCGCGTGATCTGATCCTTAAGTCCAAAATCACGACAATCCTTAAACTCGCGACATACCGCGACCGCCAGCGCCCGGCTGCGACTCCAAACCTCGAGATCTTCAAAACTTTTACTCATTCGAGAGATAAACGAATTTCTTAAACTTTAGCTGGAACTTGAAATGCAGCTGGAAATTGAACTGGTAACTTGAACTGAAGTGAAACGCCGCTTCACGCCCAGACCTTCCACGGGGCTTTTCCGGAGGCCCAAAGCTCTTCGAGGAGGATTTTTTCGCGCAGCGTGTCCATCGGCTGCCAAAAACCATGGTGTTTATAAACGCCGAGCTGGGCGGCGGCGGCGAGTGTTTCGAGGGGCTCGCGTTCCCACATCGTGGCGTCTCCGGCGATCAGGTCCATGACCGAAGGTTCGAGCACAAAAAACCCGCCGTTGATCCAGCCGCCATCGCCCGCCGGCTTTTCCTGAAAACTCTCGATACTGCTGCCGCGTATCCCCAAGGCCCCGTATCGACCGGGAGGTTGCACGCCGGTCAGCGTCGCCCGACGCCCCTCGTTTTTGTGAAATGCCACCAAGGCGGAGATATCTATATCACTGAGCCCATCGCCATAGGTGAAACAAAAGGTCTCTTCGCCAAGATACTCCCGGACCCGCTTCAGGCGTCCGCCGGTCATGGTCGCCTCCCCGGTGTCCACAATGGTCACGCGCCACGGCTCGGAACGGCGGTGGTGCACCTCCATGCAGTTTTTCTGCATATCAAAGGTCACATCCGACATGTGCAGAAAATAATTCGCGAAGTATTCCTTGATTACGTATCCCTTATACCCGGCGCAGATAACAAAATCGTTTATGCCGCTGGCCGAGTAGATCTTCATCACATGCCAGAGCAGCGGTTTGCCGCCGATCTCGATCATGGGCTTGGGCTTGAGGTGGGTTTCCTCGCTGATGCGAGTGCCGAGACCGCCGGCCAGGAGAACTGCTTTCATGGGTGTGGAGTGAACGCTTGGGGAGTGGAGGGTGAAAAAAGGGGCGGGCATTAAGGGCCGGTTTACGCGACGGAGCCGTCCCCCTTGGCCTGCCGTTTCCCTTTCCCCGACGCACCACAAAAAGGAACTCGGAGCAGAGAAACACACGCCTGAATCTCGGGGGTGCGCCCTCGGCGGGCAGGCGGCGGTCGTAAATGCCCCAACCTGCCAAGAACCGCCGCCCTCAACGCCCGGCGCGGGCCAGTTCGGCGGCGCGGGCGTATTGGGCGCGAAAACGTCCGCCCAGCTCACGCGCCAATTCCAATTCGGCCACCTTATCCTTGGCTCGGAGCGCTTGTTTGATCCTCCCGGAGGCCGCCGCGTAGTCCACCGCGGAGACATCGCGCAGGGCGGCGCTGGCCTCGGGAGGCTCGCCGGCCGCCGCCACTTCGCGCCAGGCCGAAACCAACTCCGGGTGGGCGTCGAGGCACATCACTCGCATGATGAAGCGCAGCTCGGAAAACAGCCCCGCGGTCCACTCGGGACGGTAGACCAGCGGCTCGGCGATGGCGTAGGGCGCCTCGTGGGGATCACTGCGCACCTCGGCCTCGCCCGGAAGCCCATAGGCATCCCGCCGCACCGGGAGGCGGCGCAACGCATAGCGGACCGGCCCGCCCGGCGTTCCCGGTTTTTGGTTCCAGAGGCGCTGGCCGTCGGGCGACATCACAAACTCGATAAAATCCCGCGCCGGGCCGGGGCTCGGCGCGCCCTTGAGCAAACCGATCGGGTCGACCGAAAACACCGTGCCGCCGGGCGGCGAGACGTAGGAGACCCGGTCGCTGCCGGCGCGGCGGGAAAGCGCCTCGACCTGCTGGCGTCCGTAAAAATCGATGCACATGCCCGCTGCGCAGTTGCCGGCGGCGACATCGATCGGCACTTTCTGGGCGCTGTCGGTGAAGTAGCGCGAATTGGCCGAGATGGCCTGGAGCAGGCGCAGGCCCTCGCTCCACCCCTCCGCCACCGCCGCCGCCTCGGCCGCCCGCCTGGCCTCCTCGCCGGCGAACCGGGCCGACTCGACCCGCGCCCGCACCACCTCGTGGATTTTTTCCTGAAGCACGTTTTCGAAGGCTTTGTTCATCGAGCCGCTCTTGGTCGGATCGGCCAGGGCGACCTGCCCGAGGTAGCGCGGATCCCGCAGATCCGCCCAACGCAGCGGGTCGGGCAGGCCGAGGCGCGCGAGGGCGTCGCGGTTGTAGACGATGCCGAAGGAACTCAGCACCGTGCCGGTCCAGCGGCCCTGGGGATCGCGAAAATCGTCGCCGGCGTGTTTCACCGGCACCACCGACTCGTCCATCCAGTCCGGCTTGGGCTCGTCCTCGCGGTAGAGCGGGACCAGCCGGCCGGCCCTGGCCTGGGAGATAAAATCGTAGGCGCCGCCGCCGAAAAACACGTCGATGCCGCAGCCCACCGCGGACTCGAGGAACGCCTCGCGCGCCGCCCGGGCCTCCTCCGGGGCGTCCTTGGCCATGCGGCCGTCGGAAAACGCGGCCTGCACCGTCGCGCTCCAGGGTTTGCCCAGCGTGCGGGTCCAGTGGTTCTGGAAGGAGGCGACGTATTCGCCTTCGAGATACCGGGTGATCTCGCTGGTGCCGCCGATCAGGCGCCAGTCGAGCGCGACGGAGCGGCCGGTGCGACGGTGGTAGGCCTCGCGAAAGGCCGCCTCGAACTCATGGCGGATGGCTTCGTTGTGCGGTGAGATGATCACCACGGTGTCGTCGGCCCGGCCCGCGAACTCCGCCTTCGGGCGCAGGGCGAACGGCAGGGCCAGGACGAGGGCCAGGAGCAGCAGGAGTCCGATGTTTTTGCTCATCGTCGGGGAAAGTCGCCGGCGCGCCGGGTCAGCGCTCCAGCACCACGACGTCCCGCGCCGCGACGACCGCGTGCAAATCGCCGGCCGAGGCCGAGGCGATCTCGCGGGGATTGAGCTCGTAGACCTTGAGGGTGCGGGCCGGGCCGCCGGCGGTGACGAAGCCGTATTGGGCCACCTCGCCGAGGTAGACGGCCTCGCCGATCCGGCCCCGCACGCTGTTGACCGCCTCACCGCGCTCGCGCAGCGCCCAGCACTCCGGCCGCACCGAAACCGCCACCGCCGCGCCCGGCGCCGGCGTGGCGGCGGCGTCGCCGAGCACCCCGACAAAACGCCCGATCGCGGTGTCGACCTCGGCCTCGCGTCCCTGACGCGACACCAGCACGCCCTCGATAAAATCCGTCTCGCCGATAAAGTTCGCGACCGTCTTGCACACCGGCCGGCCGTAGACCTCGCGGGGTGCGCCGACCTGCAGGATGTGGCCGCCGTCGAGGATGGCCATGCGGTCGGCGATGGAGAGGGCCTCCTTCTGGTCGTGGGTGACGTAGACGGTGGTGAGTTGAAACTCTTTGCACACCCGGCGGATCTCGGTGCGCATCTCGAGGCGGAGCTTGGCGTCGAGGTTGCTCAGCGGCTCGTCGAGCAGCAGGCAGCGCGGGCGGATCACCAGGGCGCGGGCCAGCGCCACGCGTTGTTGTTGCCCGCCGGAAAGCTGGTTGGGCTTGCGGTCGGCGTAGGTCTCCATGCGCACCGAGGCGAGGGCCTCGCGCACCCGGCGGGTGATCTCGGCCTTGGCGACCTTACGCTCCACCAACCCGAAGGCCACGTTCTCCGCCACGCTCAGGTGCGGCCAGAGCGCGTAGCTCTGGAACATCATGCCGGTGTTGCGCTTGTGGGGTTCGAGCCGGGTGACATCCTCCTCGCCGAAGCGGATCGATCCGGCCTCGGGTATGTAGAAACCGGCGATGCTGCGCAGCAGGGTGGTTTTGCCGCAGCCGCTGGGGCCGAGCAGGAAAAACAGCTCGCCGGCCTCGATGACGAGGTCGAGCCCGTGCAGCGCGGTGGTGGAGCCGAAACGTTTGGTGAGCTGCGAAATCTGGATCGAAATCATGCGAAGGGGCGGCGGAGGTCTCCAGCAAGCGCCGCGCCTCCCCTGAGTCAAAGCGTTTGCCGGGGCCGGGCCGGGCCGAAGCGCCAACGTTACGCCACCGTCACCACGCCGGGCCTTGCCCCGGGCGGATGCGCCGCTCAACTTGCCCAAATCCCAGCACCATGCCGCCCACCATCGCGAAAGCCGTTCCGTCCAACCACGCCGCGCTCGAGTCCATCCTCGTCACCGAGGCGGACATCAAAAAGCGCCTCAAAAAACTCGGGGCCGAGATCATGGAGCTCTACGGCGAGCAGGAGATCACCGCCATCGCGGTGATCAACGGCGCCATCCTCTTCACCGCCGACCTGCTGCGCCACATCGACAACCCCATCCGGCTCGATTGCATCCGCATCTCGAGCTACCGCAACGAGACCCGCTCGACCGAAAAGCCCCAGGTCCTGGGCAACCTCTCGCTCGACCTCTCCAACCGTCACGTCCTGCTGATCGACGACATCCTGGACACCGGCAAAACCCTCTCGCTCATCGTCTCGATGATCCAGAAACTCCATCCCGCCAGCGTGCGCACCTGCGTGCTGCTGGACAAACGCGGCCGGCGCGAAGTCGAGTTTGAGGCCGACTTCGTGGGCTTCCAGATCCCGGACAAATTTGTCGTCGGCTACGGCCTGGATTTCGCCGAGCGCTACCGGAATCTTCCCTGCATCGGCGTGCTCAAACCCCACCTGCAAAACCCGCCCGAGTGGGCCTGATCCCGGTGACCCGATGGGTTTGGGCTAGAGCCTTTCAAATGAAGTTATAGCCGCAAAGAGTCACAAAATTTCTCTTCCTCCGGTGAAGCACTTCCGCGCGCCTATAGGCGCCTGTGATGCTTGATGCGCGATGGGATCTTTTGCGCCTTTTTGCGGCAATTCTCCGTTTCCATTGGCTACAACTCCATTTGAAACGCTCTAGGCGCTGCCTTGAGAAGAACAAGCCGACCACCGATGGGCACGGATGGGCACGGATAAACTGGGATCGGAAACCACCCCGCCCCTGTCCGTGTCCATCCGTGACTATCCGTGGTTAAAATCCAATGGCGCGGGGGATTTGGGATAAAGACTCCCCCTGCTCAGGGCGTGGCGGGGCGCTCGTCGGTCACGACCACGATGGAGCGCGCCGGCAAGGCGAGGCTCGGGCCGCGTTCGAGGGTGACAAACACCACCGAGCCAAACGCACGCAGCGAGCGAATGCCGGCGAGGGTGACAAACCCTTTGTCCTCCCGGGCGTAGGTCACGAAGACCGGCGCGGAGGAGAAGGACCGGAAGGCCTCCTCAAAGCCACGGGCCAGCGCCTCGCCCTCGGCGCGCACGGTCACGTTGACCTCCGGCGGCGAGATCGCCGCGCCCGACGAGCCGGAAGCGGAAGAAGGCGCGGCCGAGGCGGCGCAAACCAGGGTGACAAAAGCCGCGAGCGCGGCGGAACGACAAAACGAGATCGTGGCAGCGGGAGAAGTCATGGTAGGGATAGGATAAGGGTTTACGCGAGGCGGCGGAAGTTTCCCGCCGGCGGAGGAAAATTCACGCCTCCGCCTCGGTCCACTTGAACAAGGTGGTCGAGAGCGGCGGCAGCACGAGGCGCAGGCTCTGGGCGAAGCCGTCGCTGGGGACGTTTTCGGTGTGCACGCCGCCGCCGTTGCCCGCGCCGCTGCCGCCGTAATAGTGGCTGTCGGTGTTGATCAACTCGCGCCACCAGCCGGCGCGCGGCACGCCGACGCGGTAGTTTTCCCGTTTCAGCGGCGTGTAATGGCCGACCGTGGCGATGAAGGTCTTCTGTTCGAGATCATGGCGCAGGTAGCTGATCGCGGTGATGTCGCCGTCGTTGCAGTTGATCCAGCGGAAGGTGCGCCCATCAAGGTCGTTGCCGCCGAGGACCTTTTCCTCGCGATACACCCGGTTGAGGTCGCGCACCAGCAGGCGGATGCCCTCGTGGTCGAGGTATTGCAGCAGGTGCCAGTCGAGCTGACCGGCGTAGGCCCACTCGCGGGACTGCCCGAACTCGGCGCCCATAAAGAGCAGTTTTTTCCCCGGCCAGGCCCACATGTGCCCATAGAGCGAACGCAGGTGCGCGGCGCGATCGCGGATCTCCAACGCGGGCATCTTCATCAGCATCGAGCCCTTGCCGTGCACCACCTCGTCGTGGCTGAAGACGGTGATAAAATTCTCCGACCACTGGTAAAGCGCGCCAAAGGTGAAGTCGTTGAGGTGCCACTTCCGGTGCACCGGTTCCTTTTGGAAAAACTTCAGGGTGTCGTGCATCCAGCCCATGTTCCACTTGAAGTCGAAACCGACGCCGCCCTCCGCCACCGGTTTGGAGATGCCGGCGAAAGCGGTCGATTCCTCCGCGATCATCAGAACCCCGGGGTGGTAGTGTTTTACCAGCCGGTTGGTCTCCCTCAGGAACGCGATGGCCTCGAGGTTTTCCCGACCGCCGTGGCGGTTGGGGATCCACTCGCCCTCCTTGCGCGAGTAATCGAGGTAGAGCATCGAGGCGACGGCATCCACCCGGAGTCCGTCGAGGTGGTAGAGATCGAGCCAGGCGAGGGCGTTGGCCACGAGGAAACAGCGGACCTCGTGGCGACCGTAGTTAAAAATGAGCGTGCCCCAGTCCATGTGCGCTCCCTGGCGCGGATCGGCGTGTTCGTAGAGGTGGGTGCCGTCGAATTCGGCGAGGGCGAAGCTGTCGCGCGGGAAATGCGCCGGCACCCAGTCGAGGATCACGCCGATGCCGCGCTGGTGCAGGTGGTCGACAAACCAGGCAAAATCCTCCGGCCGGCCGAAACGGTGGGTCGGAGCGAAAAAACCGGTGACCTGGTAACCCCAGCTGCCGTCGAAGGGATGCTCCGCCACCGGCATGATCTCGATGTGGGTGAAGCCGAGCTCGATGCAGTAGTCGGCCAGAGCCGGGGCGAGTTCGCGGTAGGTGAGCGGGCGGTCGCCGTCGTCCCGCCGGCGTTTCCACGAGCCGAGGTGAACCTCGTAGACCGAAATCGGCCGGTCGTTGCGGCCCGCCTCGGCGGTGCGGCGCGCGAGCCACGCGGCGTCGCCCCACACATGTTTCCGCGGATTGCAGACGATGGAGGCGTTTCCGGGCGGCGCCTCGAAGGCGGTGCCGTAGGGGTCGGTCTTGAGCAGGATGGCGCCGGGTTGGGTGCGCAGCTCGTATTTATACAGTTCGCCCTCGCCGAGCCCGGGGATGAACAACTCCCACACGCCCGAGGCCCCGAGCGGACGCATGGGGAAATAACGCCCGTCCCAGCCGTTGAAGTTGCCCACCACCGAGACGCGCGCCGCGCCCGGGGCCCAGACCGCGAACGCGACGCCCGCGACGCCGTCGATCACCCGGGGATGCGCGCCGAGTTTTTCGTAGATGCGGTGTTCGTTGCCCTCGTTGAAGAGGTAGAGGTCCTGGTCGCCGAGGGTGGGCAGGAAACGGTAGGGATCGTGAAACTGGCGCAGCTCGCCGTTGGTGCGGGTGGCGCGGAGCTGGTAGGGAAAGTGGACTTTCCGTCGGGGCAGGAAGACCTCGAACAGGCCCGACTCGTCGATGCGCTCCATCGCGTGCCGGGTCTCGTCACCGGGCTCGGCGCCCGGCTCGACCACGTCGCACGCGACCGCGTCGCGCAAAAAGGCCCGCACCACCAGGCCCGGGGTGCGACCCGCTTTCGCGGCGTGCATGCCGAGCAAGCCGTGGGGGTGGGCGCAGGTCGCGGAGGTGAAGAGGGCGAGTTCGGCGGCGGAGAGAAGCATGGCGGACGAGTCGGGACGTGAAGGGTTGCGACGAGAGGCCCGGCCACTCTACCGGCCCGGCGGCCCGGGGCGAGACTGGAAGCGGGGGCCGCCGAAGTTCCGGCGCTGGTCGGACGGCTCCGCGCTCAGCCGGTGTTCTTGAGGCCGCCGGAGATGCCGTTGATAGTCAGCTCGACCACCCGCCGGGTGGCGTGCTCGGCCTCGGGCTCGAGGCCGCCGGCGCGCAGGCGACGGAGCATCTCGACCTGGAGATAATTGAGCGGATCGATGTAGGGATTGCGCAGTTCGACCGACTTGAGCAGCACCGGCTCGCGGGCCAGCAGACGCCGCTGGCCGGTGATGGCGAGGATGGCCGCCTCGGCCCGGGCGAACTCGGCCTCGAGGATGCCGAGCATGCGGGCGCGGATCTTCGCATCCTCGACCAGTGAGGCGTAAAGCCGGGCGATGCCCATGTCGGCCTTGCGCATGGTGAGCTGGGCGTTGTCGATCAGGGTCTGGAAAAACGGCCATTCGGCGTGCATCTCGCGCAGGAGATCGCAACCGGCGCGACCGCGTTTGAGCAGCGGCTCGAGGGCCGAGCCGAGCCCATACCAGCCGGGGAAATTAAAACGGCTCTGCATCCAGGAAAAAACCCACGGGATGGCCCGGAGGTCGGCCACGCTCTGGGTGGCGCGGCGGAAGGTGGGGCGCGAACCGAGCTTCAGGTTGCTGATCTCGTCGATCGGCGTGGCCTGTTTCCAAAAGGCGATGAAGTCCGGCTCGTCGTGCACCAGCTTTTTGTAGGCCGCGAAGCCGTCCGCGCTCATGCTTTCCATGGCATCCAGCCACTCCGGCTTCACCGGCGCGGGTTTCTCCGCCGCCTGGATGCCGAGCATCACGCCGTAGGTCATCTGCTCGAGGATGCGGTGGGCCAATTCCGGATCGTGGTAACGGGTCGAAAGCACCTCGCCCTGCTCGGTCACGCGAATGCCGCCGTCGCGCAGCGCGACCGGCTGGGCCAGGATGGCCTTGGCCGCCGGGCCGCCGCCGCGCGCGATGGAGCCGCCGCGCCCGTGGAAAAGCGTCACGCGCACGCCATGCTCCTGGCACACGCCCGCGATGGCCGCCTGGGCCTTGTAGAGCGCCCAGTTGGCGGTGAGGTAGCCGCAGTCCTTGTTGGAATCCGAGTAGCCCAGCATGACGTGCTGGTGGCCTGCCTGCGCGGCGAGGATCGGCGCATAGGACGGGTGCGTGAACAACTCCGCCAGCACGCGCGGGGCGTTGTCCAAGTCCTCGAGTGTCTCGAAAAGCGGCGAGATCGGCAGCTCGACCCCGGCCAGGCGCATGAGCAACGCGACCTCCAGCAGGTCGGAGACGTCGGTCGTCATGCTGATGATGTAAACGCCGAGGCAATCCGGCCCGAGACGGGCGCGGGCCTTGCCGGCGAGGACCAACGGTTCGACCACGTGGCGGGTGGCGGCGGAGAAGGAGGCCAGCACGTCGGGCGGCAACACCTTGACCCGGGGCAACGCGTCCGCGAGCAGGGCGCGCCGCTCGGGCTCGGGCAGCTTCGGGTAGTCGGAACGCCCGAGCAGCTCGGTGACCGCCGCCTCGTGCGGCCCCGAGTGCTGGCGCAGGTCGAGCCGGGCGGTGTGCAGACCGAAGACGTCGAGCCGCGCGAGGCCGTCGCGCAGCTCGCCGCCGGCCAGGATGGCCCCGCGACCGGCGGCGAGGCTCCGGCCCAGCACCTCAAGGATCTCGCGGGCGTCGTCGGTGCGGAGCATGGGCTCCTCCAGGCTCGACTCCGGCAGGGTCACGATCCCGGGCACGCGGCGCTGGGCGGTCTCCAGGCGTTCGCGCAGGCCGGCCAGGACCAGGCGGTAGGGCTCGTGTGGATACCGCTTGGCCAGCAGCTCTACCCGCTTGGAGAGGTGCCGGTTCTCGCGCAGGAGTTTTTTCATCTCCGGGGTGATGGCCTCGCGGCGGTCGGACACGGTCAGGCTGCGCCCGAGTTCCCGCACGTCGCAGGCCAGTTTTTGCATCGCCAGCAGCCGATGGAGCTCGAGCACCTCCTGGGTCACGGCGGCGGTCACGTTGGGGTTGCCGTCCCGGTCGCCGCCGATCCAGGAGCCGAAGGTGAGCCAGCGGGCCGGCGGGCGCACCGTCGGGTAGTGCCGGGCCAGGGCGGTGCGGAGGTCGTGCTGCAGACGCGGCAGGGCCTCGTAGAGCGTGGTGTCAAAATACCACAGGCCGGTCTTGGCCTCGTCGGTCACGAGCGGGCGTTCCACCCGGCTGCGGTCGGTCAGCCAGAGCGAGGCGATCTCCCGCTCGACCGCCGCCGGATCGCCCAGCTGGCCCGGGGCCTGGCCGACGTCGCGCTGGAGCAAATGGGCCAGACGCCGCAGCTTGGTGAGCAGGGTGCGGCGCTTCGATTCCGTCGGATGGGCGGTGAAAACCAATTCGATCGCCATGCGGTCGACCAGCGCCTGCATCGCCTCCGCCGTGGTGCCGCGCGCCTTCAACTCGGCCACCGCCGACTCGATCGACTCGCGCAGCGGCGGGGCGGACGCCTCGGACCGCGCGATCCCGGCCCGCCGACGGCGCAGCAGCAGGATACGGAAATTTTCCTCCGCCAGATTGACCAACTCGAAATACAGGGTGAACGCCATCGCCTGGCTGAAGGCCTCCGCCGGCGTCAGGGCCGCCACCGCGTGGGTGAGCTCCCGCGCCGCCGCCGCGTCGCCCGCGCGGGCCGCTTTGGCGAGACGGCGGAGCTGCTCGACCCGGGCGAGGGTTTCCGGCCCTTCCAGCCGGGTGATGACCCGGCCAAGCGCCGAGCCCAGCGCGCGCACTTCGGCGCGGAGCTGGGTGAGTTCTTTGAGTGCGGTGGAGGCGGTGGGTGGCGAGGCTTTACGGGCCATGGATTTGTAAAAGGTGGGGAGTGGGCGCGCGGACCTTGGCCCGCCGCGCCGGGAGCGGGAAGCGAAAAGTGGGCCAAAGCCCGCCGGACCGCGCCGGACCGCCCCGCAACGGGCTTGCCTGCCCCGGATGGCGCGCTTTGCTCGCGCGCCTGTGACCCTCCGCTTCGCCCCTCTTGTCGCCGTCCTGTCCCTCGCCTTTTCCCGCCTCGCGGCCGCCGAGCCGATCGTCCTGCCCCAGCTCACCGCCAAGAGCACCCGCATCACCGAGGGCGAGTCGATCTTCAGCGGCGAAGCCCGCCTGGCCCATCGGGATGTGGTGCTCTACGCGGACGAAGTCGTCTACCGCAACCAGGACCAGGTCGTGGTCGCGCGTGGCAACGTGATTTTTATCCGCGGGGTCCAGCGACTGGTCACCGACGAGATCACCTACCACCTCGCCGACCAGACCTTCACCGTCGGCCGCTTCCGCGCCGGGCAGGGCGACCTCTACGCCTCCGGCGCGCGCGCCGAAGGCACGCCGAAGAACCTGGTGGTCAACAACGCCGCCGTCACCTACGGCGAACCCGACCCGCTCAGCCCCACCATCCGCGCCGCCACCTTCAGCTACACCGAGGCGGAAAATCCCGACGAGTCGGTCGCCCGGGTCGAAGGCGCCCGACTGGGCATCGGCTCGACCGATCTGATCCCCCTCCCCACCCTTTCCGAAACACCCCGCAACCCCGCCATCGCCGGGGTCGAGGCCCAGGCCGGCTACAGCGGGAATCTCGGCGGCGAACTGAGCCTGGGCGTCACCACCGCCGTCACCCCCACCCTCCGCCTAGGCGGCGACCTCGGGCTGTTTACCAAACGCGGCGTTCTGCTCGGCCCGATCGGCGACTACGACAGCGTCGGCGCCGACGGCCTCGGCGCCAAGGGCCGCTTCCGCACCGGCTACATCCGGGATCAAGGCGATCCGGATACCGATATCCGCGGCGAGGCGATCCGCGCCGATCGCGGCTACGTGGAGTGGCAACACCGCCAGGCCCTTGCCCCCGGCCTCGATCTGGCCGGGCAGGTCAATTACTGGTCGGATTCCTTTGTCACGCGGGATTTCCGCACCGACGCCTTCACCCACGTCCAGACCCCCGACACCTGGTTCGAGGCGACCAAGGTGGGCGACAACTTCGTCGTGTCTTTGTTCACCCGCATCCGGGTCAACGACTTCTCCCTCGTCCAGGAACGTCTGCCCGAACTGCGTTTCGACGGCCTGCCGGTCGAGATCGGCGCCGGCATCTACCACCGGATCAACGCCGGCGTCGCCATCCTGAAAGAGGACGATCCCGTGACCGACGTCACCACCCGCAGCCAGCGCGCCGACCTCTATTACGGCGCCTACCGCCCCTTCTCCCCGCGCGAGTGGTTCACGCTCACTCCGCTGGTCGGCGGACGCGTCACCCATTATCAACGCACCAACGCCGGCGCGCAGGACGGGCAATACACCCGCGCCCTCGGCGAGATCGGCTTCGACGCCAAGGTCTTCGAGACCAGCGCGACCTGGGACTACAAGAACCAGCGCTGGGCCATCGACGGCCTGCGCCACATCGCGACGCCCACCGTGGCCTACCGGCTCAGCCCGACCGCCGACATCGGCCGCGGCTCCATCCCCCGCATCGACGACGATCCTTTCAACACCTACCTGCGCCCGCTCGGTCTCGCCGACCGTCGGGACATCGACCGCCTGCCCGCGCTTAACACCTTGCGCCTCGGCCTGGCCAACACCCTCCAAACCCGCGACAAGACCCACGGCTCGCGTGACCTCGCCCGCCTGGATTTCGCCCTCGACCAATACGCCGACCCCGAGGCCGCCTCGACCGACGGCCACCGCCGCGATCGCACCGACGTGCACACCTTCGCCGCGCTCCACCCCGCGCGTTGGCTGCGTTTTGACCTCTACGAGCGCCAGACCGTGCAGACCGGCACCATGCAGGAGCTCACCACCGGTCTGACCCTCCGCGACGCCGACGTCTGGACCCTCCGCGTCGGCACCCACTACCTCGCCGACGCGCTCTCGGCTCGCGAGATCCAGGAATACACCGCCGCCTACGGCCTGCGCTTGAGCGAGATCTACTCCATCCTCGCCCGCGTCCGCTTCGATTCCCGCACCGGCGACCTGACCGAACAGGCCCTCACCCTCAGCCAGCGGCTGTCCCGCTTCTGGACCCTGACCTACCAGTTCACCGCCTACGACGGCCCGCGCCGCGAGGACGACTTCGGCTTCGCGATCAGCATCGAGAGCGAAGGGTTTTAACCAGTTCGCCGTCGCCGCCCCCCGCGCGTGAGCGTCGCCCATAACCAGCTGCGCGTGGTGCGCGAGCTCTGGAAACGCCTCCAGCCGCTCGATCGTTCGGTTCCCACCCGGTTGCAAGGCCTGCTGGCCGACCGCCGTTTCGGCTCCCGTGACCGCCGTCTCTACCGCGAACTGCTTTTCACCGCTCTACGCCACGCCCGCCTGTTGGCCGCCGCGCCCGGTGAGGACGAAGTCGCCTGGGCCTCCCGTCTCGCCGCCGCCTGCGCCGCTTCGCGCGAAACCGAGGCCTTCCGCGGCGCCTTCGCCCCGGCCACGCCTCCACCCGCGCCCGATTCGCTCGAGCTCACGCCGCCGTGGTTTGCCGCCGAGGTCGACGCCGGCGCCCCCGCCACCGGGGTCGCCGCCGCCTTGCTCGCCCGCGCCCCGGTCTGGGTGCGGGTCGACCCCGCCCGCGCCGACCACGCCCAGGCCGAATGGGATGCCCGCGGCTGGACCGCCGTCCCCCACCCCGTCCTGACGGCCGCCCGCCGCCTGCCGCCCGAGACCAACGTCTCCGCCTGCGCCGCGTATCTGAGCGGCCACTACGAGATCCAGGACCTCGGCTCCCAGGCGGTGCTCGCCGCCCTCGATCTCCCGGCCCGCGGACCGGGTCCCCGCTGGCTCGACGCCTGCGCCGGCGCCGGCGGCAAGACCCTGCAACTCGCCGCGCTGCTCGGCCCGGCCGCGCGTATCGACGCCGCCGACGTGCGCCCCGCCGCCCTGGCCGAACTGCGCGCCCGCGCCGCCCGCGCCGGCCTCGGCGGCCGCATCCGCACCCTGCCGCGCGCCGCCGCCGGGGAACGCTACGACGGCGTGCTGGTCGACGCGCCCTGCTCCGGCAGCGGCACCTGGCGGCGCGCCCCCCACCTCATGGCCTGCACCGGCGACGCCGAAATCGCCGCCGCCGCCCGCCTGCAAACCCTCATCCTCGCCGAGTCCGCCGCGCATGTCCGCCCGGGCGGCCTGCTGGTCTATGCGACCTGCTCGGTGGCCCGGCGCGAAAACGAGGCGGTCGCCGCCGCCTTTCTCGCCACGCACGGCGGCGACTACGTGTCCGAACCCGCCGCCTTGGATCTGGGGTTTCCCCGCCTGGCGCTCGGTCTCGCGATCACTCCGGGCCGCTGGGACAACGACGGTTTCTACCTCGCGATCTTCCGCCGCCGGCCCGCCCCACGCGCGGCGGATTTCCCCTTGCCCGAGACACCGGGCCGCCAAGCATCTCCGGACCCACCGTGATTCCCGACGCCGAACTCCGCATCAAGCTGCCCGTCTTCGAGGGCCCGCTCGACCTGCTGCTTTTCCTCATTCGGAAAAACGAGTTGGATATCTACGACATCCCCATCGCGACCGTCACCCGCCAATACATCGAGGTCCTGCGCTCGATGCGGGATCTCGACGTCGCCGGCGAGTTTTTTGTCATGGCCGCTTCGTTGATGGAGATCAAAAGCCGCATGCTCCTGCCGCGCGGCCAGGCGGCGGTGGACGACGCCGCCGACGAGGACCCGCTGGACCCGCGTTGGGAACTCGTTCACCAGCTGCTGCAGTATAAAAAATTCAAGGAGGCGGCCGCCAAGCTCGACGAACTCGCCGCCTTCCAGCGCGATCTCCTGCCCCGTCAGGTCCTCGAGGTCGCCGTCACCGAGAGCGACCGCCCGCTCAAACCCGTCGATCGCATAGAGCTGTGGAACGCGTTTAACCTCGTGCTCCGCCGCCTCGCCGAAAAACTCGTGGTCGGCGAAATCAAGGGCGAGGAGGTGACGGTCTCGGATAAGATGGAGGAACTGCTCCGCCTCATCCAGACCCGCCGCGCATTTCTTTTCACCGAGCTTTTTGACGGCCGGCCCGTGACCGTTCGGGTGCTGGTGGCCACCTTCATCGCGGTGCTCGAGCTCACCCGCCTGCGCAAACTCCGCGTCCGCCAGGACGAGGCCTACGGCGACATCCACGTCGAGGCGGTGGACGACCCCGCCGAGCTGCCCGGCCTGCTCGCCCCGCCCGCCCCGGAGCCCGCGCCGAATCCCGCCACACCACCGGATTTCGAGTTGTCGCTTGAAACGCCGGCCGAAGAAAGCACCGTAAAGCCGTGAGCAAGCGCCCTCGTTCCCTCTCCGCCAAAACCTCCGCACCCGCCGCTGTAGCCGGCCTGCTCGGTGTCGGCCTCGACCACGCCGACGGCCACAAACGCGTGACCACCGGTGAACAGTTCGTTCTCGTCGGCGGCTCGGCCGAGACCCACGAACGTATGACGGAGACGACGGTGAAGACCTTCGAGGAGCTCAAACGCCGGGATAAACGCCTCGAAACTGTCGACCGCCGCGAACTCGCCGAGATCATCCATAAATCCACCCCGCGCTGAACGCGTTTCCGTTTCCCACCTTTCCCCGTCCGAACCATCACCATGAGCGACACCCCCAGTCCCACCCCCGCCCCCGAGGCCCCCAAGCCCCGCCTCAGCCTCACGCCCAAGGCGCCCGTCGCCGCGCCCGCGCCCAGTCCGGCCCCCGAGCCCGCGATCGAGCCGACCGCCCCGCCCGCCGCCCCCGCGCTCCAGGCTTCCAGCAGCGCGACCCCGGCCGGCCTCCTCGCCACCGCCAAGCCCGGCGTCACCCGCCCTTCACTGAAACTCTCCGGCACGCCCCACCCCTCGGTCGCCAACCCCACCGACGCCAAACTCGATCCACCCGTCGCCGCCTCCGATAACGATGCGCCGCCCATGGCCGTGGTGGCCCTCTCCGGTATCGCCGCCGCCGCCGCCCTCACTTTTGCCGCTCTCCTCTTCCTGAAAAATCAATAAGCCCACCACCATGTCCGACCTTCTCGCCCACTTCGACGAAACCACCTTCAAGTCCGCCATCGCCGGCCCCACTCCCGTGCTGGTCGACTTCTGGGCCCCCTGGTGCGGCCCCTGCAAAGCCATCGCGCCCATCCTCGCCGAGCTCGCCAAGGAGCTCGAAGGCAAGCTGACCATCGGCAAGGTCAATGTCGACGACCACGGCGGCCTGGCCGAGACCTACTCGGTCCGCGCCATCCCCACCATGCTCCTCTTTAAGGAAGGCAAACTCATCGACACCCTCGTCGGCATGCAGTCGAAGGACAGCCTCAAGGCCAAGCTTCTGGCCAAGATCTGATCCGGCCCCGCGCCCATACACCCGCGCCCGGCCCTGATCGGCCGGGCTTTTTTGTGTCCCGATGCGGCTACCGCAGCGTCGCCAAGCGCTCCGCCAGCGCGTGCAAGCGCTCGGCCGACTTCACCCCCGGGGCGGTTTCCACCCCGCTGTTTACGTCGATGAAACGCGCCCCGCTCCGTGCCAAGGCCTCGAGGACGTTTTCCGGACCCAGCCCCCCGGCGAGGATCCAGCGTTTTTCCGGATGCAGCGCCTCCAACGCGGCAAAACCACTCCAATCGCCGGTGCGCCCCGAGCCACCAAAACCTTCGGCGTGGTAGGTATCCGCCAAAAAAGTGCCGGCCAGAGGCACCCAGAGCTCCGGAAACCGCGCCCCCGGCGGCAGCTTGGGCGCCAACCAGAGCCGATTCGCCCCCACCAGGGCCGACCACTCCGCCATACGCGCGGCATCCAGATCGTGACGCGCGTGGATTTGAAACCGATCAAAGCCCGCCGCCACGGCCTCCGCCAATCGCCCGGGCGAAGGCTCGACCAAGACCGCCACGCGACCCGGCCCTTTCGGCCAGTCGACCGCCGTCGCCGCATAGTCCGCCAAGGCGAGGTAACGGGGCGATTTTTCGTAGAGATTGACCGCCAAAAAGTCCGCGCCCAACTCCGCCGCCACCCGCGCGTCTTCCGCGCGACGCAGCCCGCACACCTTCCACTGGATACGACCGGTCATGATGGGCGGAGAAATCAAAACGCGTTCACCGCCGCGATCACATGGTCGACCTGGGCGTCGGTGAGCTCGGGGAAAATCGGCAGGCTCACGCACATCGCGCAGGCCCGCTCCGCCACCGGCAGAGAACCCTCCGCCTGGCCCAGGTCCGCATAGCAGGCCTGCCGGTGCAGGGGCACCGGATAGATCAGATCCGTTCCGATCTCCCTGGCGGCCAGATGTTCGCGGAGGGCGTCCCGCCGCGGATGCAAAACCGTGAATTGATGCCAGACACTCTCGCCCTCCGGCCCTGCGCCCGCCGGCACCTGGAGGTCGGTCAAACGCAGACCCGCGCGATAACGCTCGGCGATTTCCCGCCGCCGCGCCGTCCAGCCCGCGAGCAAGGGCAGTTTTACTCCCAGCAGCGCTCCCTGAAAACCGTCCATGCGAAAATTGAATCCCACGTGATCGTGATGATACCGCCGACCGGAACCATGCACGCGCAGCAATTTGGCCTTGGCGAAGAGATCCTCCCGACGCGAGACCAGCGCCCCGCCCTCGCCGCAACCGCCGAGATTTTTGGTCGGATAAAAACTAAAGGTGCCCACGTCGCCCGTCAGCCCGACCGGAGTAGTTTTGTAGGCCGCCCCGACCGCTTGGGCGCAGTCCTCGACCACAAAAAGCCCGTGCCGACGCGCGATGGCCATGATCGCATCGAGCTTCGCCGGACGCCCAAACAGGTGCACCACCACGATGCCTTTGGTGCGCGGCGTGATCGCCGCCTCGATCTTGGCCGGATCAAGGTTGAAGGTGTCGGCTTCGATATCGACAAAGACCGGTTTAGCGCCCACATAACTTATACCCCAAACCGTTGATATGAAGGTAAATGAGGGCGCGATTACCTCGTCTGCTGGCCCCCAGCCGGCCAGTGTCGCCGCGAGATGCAAGGGCGAGGTGCCGCTGTTTAAACCCAAGGCCCGGGGGTAACCGAGGCTGCGCGCGAAGGCCGCCTCAAAGTCCTCCACATCCTTGCCGAGACAAAAACGCGTGGCGTCGTAAGTCGCGGCCAAGGCGGCGAGGGCTTGGTCGCGGATGGCCCGGTGCTGGAGGGAAAGATCAAGGAAAGGAACTTTCATGAAATTGGCCCGCCAGCCAAACCCCGGGCCGCTCCCGTCGCAAAGCCGTATTTGTAAACCTGCAAAAATCCCCGGCCGCACTTTCGCGTCGCCCCGCCCCAAACCCCGCGCCTACACCGTCCGTTCCGCCGCCCACCGCGCCGCCTGCTCGGCCGCGTAAGCCGCGAAGGCCGTCTTGAGCCGGCGGGTGACCGTGTCCGGACCGGTCTTGTAATGATGCCCATCGATCTCCCCCACCGGCTGCAAATCCTTGGTCGAGGATAATAAAAACACCTCCTGCATCGTATCCAAATCCTCCGGCCTTACCGTTTCCTCGCGGACCGGCACCCCCGCGCGCGCCGCGATCTCGGACAGGAGCAGACCACGCGTCACCCCGGCGAGAATGCCGGCCGACAAGGGAGGCGTCAGCACGACGCCGTCGCGCACGAAGCCGATATTGCAAACCGCCGCCTCCGTGATTTCGCCCGCCAGATTAAGAATCACCGCCTCATCCGCCCCGCGTTGTTTCGCCTCCCGCAAACACAAAAGATTATTGAGGTAGTTGCCGGTTTTCCACGCGGGGTTCAACGCCTCGGCCGGATTCCGGCGTAAGGCGCGCGCCACCGAAAGACGCTGCCCCTGCTCCAGCTGGGCATCGCTCAGTTTTGGACACGGCTGGGCCAGAATGACAAAGTGGGCCGCCCCGGCCAGCGCGGGATCCAGACCGATGGCCCCCTCGCCGCGGGCCAATTGCAAACGAATATAAAGCTCCCCGGCATAACCCGCCGCGTCGCGGTAGGCGGCGGCGGTGCGGCGTATCTGCGCCAACATTTCGTCCGGCCCGGGCAGGGAAGGAAAATACAACGCGGCGGCCGAACGCTCCAGCCGCGCCCAGTGCTCGGACCAGGCGAAAAGCACCCGATCGTAGGTGCGCCAGACCTCGTAAATCGCGTCACCGTAGAGGTAACCCCGATTCAGAGGGGAGACGGAGGGCTCGTCGGCGGAGTGCAGACGGCCGTTGGTATTGGCTTGGATAAAGGGCGCTGAAGACATGATAAAATAGGAGTCGAATCCGACCGTCACCCTCGCCCGCGCCGTCTCGCGGGCCAAACAAAAAAGCCCCCGGAAAACCGGGGGCTTGGAAAAAGAGCGGAAAACGCGGGTCGTTTAGACCGTGGGCGCGACCTCGGCCACGGGAGCGGCCTCGACCGCTTCGACCGCCGCGGGCGCCACCGCCGAGCGGGGCTTCACCAGACCCAGCGCCTTTTTGATATTCTGCACGCTGGGAGCAGAGATACCAAGCGCCTTGGCGATCTCCTGACCGGTCTTGCCGGCTTCGGAAAGCACTTTCACCTCGGCCTTGATCTCGTCGGTGATCTTTGCGCGCTTGCCAGCCTTGGCGGCTTTGGCGGCGGGGGCGGGCTTGGCGGCTTTGGCCGCGCCGGACTTGGCGCCGCGGGCGCCCTTGCCCTTGGTCTTGCCACCGGTTTTGGCCGCCTCTTTTAGCGCTTTAATAAAGAGGTCGAGCGATGCATATCCGAAATCGGACGGCAGCTTGGCCAGCGCGGCGACGCGCTCGGCGGATATCTTGGACTCCAGTTGAAGGAGATCGGCTTTGGCTTTTTCGAGTTTGGCGAGTTGGTCGTTGAACATTGCGCCGTCACAAAAATGCCACACGGCGTGTCTATCAAGCCTGTATTGTATAAATCCGAAAATATTTTCGATACTACAACCGCGCCCGGTCCAAACCAAAGCGTCCGCGACCGCACCGGTTTCCCCGGCGACCGCGTCTTGCACCCATGATAGAGCGCGCCCGAAACGGCACGCTCCCCGCCGGATCATCGGCGACGGGCCGCTCTTCACCGCCCTTTTTCCCCGGACTTGGCGATGCATAAGACTCTGTAAGTTAACACCAAAAACACTCCGGCCACGGTCACGCGACGGCACACCCCGGCGGTTCATCCTCCCTTCGTTTTGGGCCGTTGGCGGCGCCGTTGTTCGCCGGGACCTGCGTGCGAAACAATGAGCGGGAGCCCCTCGCGCCCGCCCCCGCGGCGGCCGGCGCGAGAAGGCACGCTGCTCCGATCGGCGCCCCGGACCGAACCCGGAAAAGGGTCCGGAACGTGCCAAACCCGCCAAGTTTCCGCCCTTCCCCGTCGTCATCGCTTGCGCGCCCACCCGGATTCCTCAGCGTGCGTTTGTATTCGATACTCCATGGACCCCTTCGTTCCCGCCGGCCCGTCCCCGGCCTCTTCCGTTGCCCCCGTGCGCTTTGCTCTGGTGGGGTGCGGCACCATCGCCGCCACGCAGGCTCAGGCGTTGAGGGAAATCCCCGAGCTCGCATGTCTTACCCATTGCACGGACGTCGATGCGACCCTCGCCCGGGCCTTCGCCGACCGCTTCGGCTTGAGCGCCATCCCCTGGGAAGAGGTTCTCCGGCACCCGGAGATCGACGCGCTCACGCTCTGCACCCCGAGCGGCCTGCACAGCCCGCTCGGCGCCGCGGCTCTGGCCGCCGGCAAGCATGTATTGATCGAGAAACCGATGGATGTGAACGTGGCCGCCTGCGACGCGCTGCTCGCCGCCCAAGCCTCCTCCGGACGACAGCTCGCGGTGATTTCCCAACACCGCTTCGACCCCGCCAGCCAGGCTGTGCATCGCTCGATCCAGAATAACGAGCTCGGCCGCTTATTTGCGGTCGATGCCCGCGTGCCTTGGTTTCGTAGCCAGGAATACTATGATTCCGGCGCTTGGCGCGGGACCCTGACTCTGGATGGCGGCGGCTGCCTGATGAACCAGGGTATTCACACCGTGGACCTGATGTTGTGGCTCGCCGGCCCTGTAAGCGAGGTCTTCGCCCGCACCGCCACCGCCGCGCATGAACGCATCGAGGTCGAGGATTTGGTCTGCGCCACCCTGACCTTCGCCAACGGCGCCCTCGGCACCCTTTTCGCATCCACCGCCACCTACCCGGGTTTCCCCGCGCGCCTCGCCCTTCACGGCACCGAAGGCACCGCCATCCTCGAAGGCGACGAATTGCACACGCTCGCGATCCGCGGCCGGGAACCGATCACCGGGACCGCCGCGTCCGCCCACGCCCTCCAGGTGTCCGGCGGCGGCACCCGCTCCGCCGTCCACCATGCCGACAACGCCCGCGCCGCCGGCGAAGACACCAGGTGGAAGTGGGGCGACGCCCACCGCGCACAATTCGCCGACTTCATCGCCGCGATCCGCGAAAACCGCCGGCCGGCGGTCTCCGGACACGACGGCCGCGCGGCTGTCGCCCTGATCCAGGCCGTCTACGAATCCGCCCGCACCGGGCATCCTGTTCGACCCGCCTGACTTGCCCCTCCTTCCCGCATCCAACACCACCGCCCACCCGCATGCCGCTCATTCCCATCGAGGATAACTTCAACGACGTCGTCGCCAAAGCCCAGCGCGGCTATGGTATCTCCGACGCCGACCTCGCCGCCCGCGCCGAGATCGACCCCGCCGATCTCGCGGCGGTGAAGGCCGGCCAGCCCCTGCTTCCGGTCCTCCGTCGCCTCGCGCGCCACCTTAAACTCTCGCCCGACGCCCTCGTGGTGCTCGCCAAAAAGGAGGCCTACCCCCGCGCCCCGATTTTTCCCCGCGGCTTCGCCATGTTCAACACCCCGGACGACGACATCACGGTGAACAATTACCTCGTCTGGGACCCGAAGACCCGCGAGGCCGCCGTGATCGACACCGGCACCGATACCACCGATCTGCGCGACGTGCTCGCCAGTCAGCAGCTCCGGGTCGTCGCGATTCTGATCACCCACACCCACAGCGATCACATCGCCGCCCTGCCCGAACTGATCGCCGCCACCGGAGCCCAGGTGTGGAGTCACGAGCGCGAACCGATCGCCTTGCCCGGCGCGCGCACCTTCGCCGACAACGCCTACTTTCACCTCGGCAACATCGCGATAAAGACCCTGCCCACCCCGGGACACTCCCCCGGACAGACCACCTTCTATGTGCAGGGCCTGAGCTGGCCCCTCGCCCTGTGCGGCGACTCGTTGTTCTCCGCCTCCGTCGGTGGCAGCCCCACCCAACTGGCCGCGCAGATCAAAAACACCCGCGCCCGCATCTTCAGTCTGCCCAAAGACACCGTGATCGGCCCCGGTCATGGCCCCCTCACCACCCTCGCTCACGAGCGCCGTTACAATCCGTTTTTTGCCCCGGATCGCCTGCCGCCCCTCCCCGGAAAAGTCGGCGCGTCCCCCGCCGAGACCCCGGCCAGCCAGGCCGAGGCCGACGCCAACGCCGCCCCCGCCCGACCCGTGGCCCTGCCCAAACCCGCCCGGGCGGGCAAGGCCGGCCGCACCAACGGCAAGGCGACCCCACCCGCCAAACCGTCAAAATCGGCAAAACCCGGCCGCGACGGCGCCCGCGCCTTCAAATCCCGCCGCAACCGCTCCGCCTGATCCCCCGCCCCTCCGTCCGCCCAACCCGCCTCCGCCGTCCGCCCATGCCGACGCCCACCGCGCCCTTCGCCTCGCTCCCCGCCCGCGCCATCGCCTTTGTCGGCGTCGGCCGCATGGGCGCCAATCTCGCCCGCCGCCTCGCCGAGTGCGGACATCGTATCGTGGCGGTTTACGATACCCACACCCCTTCCGCGACCGCGCTCGGCTCCGAACTCGGCGCCCGCGTCGCCACCCGCCTCGCGGACGTCGCGACCGAGGCGGAAATCGTGGTCACCGTGGTGACGGACGACGCCGCCCAACTCGCGATCTACGCCGAGAGCGGAGACTCGCTGCTCGCCACGCCCGGCGGCGTCTCCGGCAAGATCTTCGTGAATTGCGCCACCCTCGCACCGCGCACCCACATCGAATGCGCCCGCCGCGCCGCCGCCGCCGGCGCAGCCACCCTGGAAGCCTGCATGGCCTCCTCGATTCCGCAGGCCCGTGCCGGCACCCTTTTTCTCATGTGTGCCGGACCGGCCGAGGTGTTCGCCGCCCTCGAACCCCTGCTCCGCCAGATTTCCACCGACCTCCGCCACCTTGGCCCGGCCGGCCGCGCCGCCGAGGTGAAGGCGCTGGTCAACATGGTCATGAACATCCACACCGCCGCGCTCGCCGAGGGCCTCGGTCTCGCCCATGCCCTCGGGCACGATCTGGACGTGCTCCGCGAGGTTTTTGCCCGCACCGGCGCCGCCTCCCGGGTGCTCGAGACCGACGGCGAGGATATGCAAAACCGCGCCCACGATTGTTTTTTCTCCGCCGATCACGCGGCCAAGGATTCCACCATCGCCTGGCGCCTCGGTTGCGAGGCCGGCCTCGACCTGCCCCTCGCCGCCACCACCCGCCTCCAGTTCGAGAAACTCTCCGCCCTGGGCCTCGGCCACCTCGACAAGTCCGGCGTCGCAGAACTGACCTTCAAGGGTCGCCACGCCTGATTTTTACCCGACGCGAACCACTTTCGCCGGGCGTTTGTATTAGACTCACGCCATAAAAAACCCAAACCTCCCGCCCCATGCAGCTGTCCATCCGCCGCCAGACTGTCATGATCCTCGGCCTCGCCGCGAGCCTCACCGTCGCGCTGATCGTGATCGCCACCGACGAGGGCCTGCGCGAACGCCTGGGCAACACCTATTGGGTCATCG
>CAMCHD010000027.1 GCA_945874545.1 Akkermansia muciniphila
CTTCGAGGCGAGCGACGCGGTGAACGCCAAGCTGACCCTCGCCGATCTGCGTGATCTGCTGGCGCGTTGACCACGCTTGGCAAAGCCCGGTTGGTCTGGTTCCGGCAAAAATCCCGTTGACGCACCCTGCCCCCGCCCTTTGCTCCTCGTTCCCGCAGTTCGCTGCGACCTCGGCAAGATAGCTCAGTCGGTAGAGCAGTTGACTGAAAATCAACGTGTCCCCGGTTCGATTCCGGGTCTTGCCACCACTTTTGGACCTTCGGTGAGATATTGTTCACCGATCTCGCCGGAGGCGTAATCGCTCGACGCTTGTGGAGGGATTTTCCTTCGCCGAGCGTATCACCCTCATGCCGCATTCGAACGACGCTCACGATCCCGCTCTGCGCGCCCTTCTTCGCCGCGCCGATCCGGCGGGCTCGCTGGCGCCCCGGGACGCGGCGGAGTTTGCCGCCGCCGTGCACCGGCGGATCCACACCCCTGAAGCCAAGGATTCACTCCGCCCCGTCTCGGCTCGAGGCACCTTTGGCCCTGAGTGGCTGCCCTTTGCCGCCGTCCTCGCCTTGATGGGGGCCTTCGCCACCGGAGGGATCATGGCCTATGCCGGCCAGCGCGATTCGCGCAGCGCCTATCAGGCGGCCGCCTACGCGCGTAGCGTCGACCCCTGGCTGATGCACGGGCCGGCCGCGGATGGGGCCCGCTGACTTTTCGACCGTGCTCCGCCGTCCTGTTTTCTTTCTCGCCCTGATCGTTTTTGCCGGACTGGCCGGTTACGGTTTGACCCGGCACTTTCTCCCGGAGCCCGCCACCGATCAGGCGGCCCGCCACCGCTGGTTGCGGGAGGAATTTGGGCTGGATGCGGAACAGGTGGCGCGTGTCGACGCGCTCAAGGCCGAATATGCGCCGGTGTGCGCGGCCCACTGCGCCGCCATCACCGAGGCGCGGGCGAACCTCGACGCCGCGCCCGATGGCGTCGCTCGCGCGGCCGCCTTGGCCGAGCTCGAGCGGCTCAAAAAGGTCTGCGCCGATGCGACCCGCGCCCATCTGCAGGCCGTCGCCGCGTGCATGGCGCCGCCCGAGGGGGCCCGGTTTCTCGCCCTGATGGAACCTCACATCGCACACGGGGACACGCGCTCCGGAGCCCCCGCTCTGGACGGTCGCCCATGAACGGTTCCTCCGCCGGGCCTGCTCCCGAACCCTCCGACGAGTCCCTGATGGCTTCCCTCGCGGGCGGGGATAGCGCCGCGCTCGACGAGCTCATGGTGCGCTGGCAGGCGCCGCTGCTTGGTTTCCTCCATAGACGCCTGCAAAACGAAGCCGACGCCCGCGATCTCGCGCAGGAGACCTTTGTCCGCATCCACCAATATCGGGAGCGTTACCGCCCCGGCGCCCGTTTCACCACCTGGATGTTTCAGATCGCCCTCAACCTCGCCCGCGATCACGCGCGCAAGACGACCCGCCGCCGCACCGATTCCCTAGATGAGATCGCTCCGCCGGACCTCGCCGATCCCGGGGTTTCCCCCGCCGTCGCCGCCCGCCAGGCCGAGGAGCGCGCCGCAGTCCGCGCCGCCCTCGACGCTTTGCCCGCCGATTTGCGGGAGGTGGTGCTGCTGGCCGAATACGAGCATCTTCCGCACGCCGAAATCGCCGCCTTGGTGGGCGCCACGGCAAAGGCGGTCGAGTCCCGTCTGGCCCGGGCCCGGGCCAGGCTGCGTCTCGCCCTCGCCGGCTGGTTGCGCGATTGATCCCGGCGTCTCGGGGCGGCGGCCCGCTTCTGAGTTGCCGCCTTCCGTCTCGGCCCGGCAGAGTCGGGGGCTGCTCATGGAGCTCGTTTCCGTCAATCCCGCCACCGGGCGAATCCTTGCCCGGCATCCCGTTCATAGCGCCCGCGAGGTCGAGCTGCGCCTTTCCGTCGCCCACGCGGCCGCCGACCTTTGGCGCGCTACGCCCGTGCGTGTCCGCGCCGGCCACCTGCGCGACCTCGCTTCCGCCTTGCACCGCGAACGCGCCGCCTTGGCCGCGCTGGTGACCGCGGAGATGGGCAAACCGCTCGCCGACGCGCTGGCCGAGGTCGCCAAGTGCGTGGAGTGCTGCCGGCACTACGCCCGCCATGGCGCCGCCTTGCTCCGTCCCGAAATCCCGCCGCATGCGCCCCGCGGGGTCTCGGTCGTGCCCGAGCCGCTTGGCGTCGTCCTCGCCATCATGCCGTGGAACTACCCGTTGTGGCAGGTGGTTCGGGCCGCCGTGCCCGCCCTCGTCGCGGGGAACGTCGTGCTCCTCAAGCATGCCGGGAATGTCACCGGCGCGGCCCTGGCCCTCGTGGACCTCTTTTGTCGCGCCGGCCTGCCGGAGGGCGTCTTCGGGTGCCTCCTTGCGCCGGGTTCGGCGGTCGAGCCCCTGCTTGCCGACACGCGCGTGCGCGGGGTCACCTTCACCGGCGGCACCGCGGTCGGCCGCCGGGTCGCCGCCCTCGCCGGCGCGGCCCTGAAACCCGCCGTGCTGGAGCTCGGCGGCAGCGATCCCTGCCTGATCCTGGCCGACGCCGACCTGCCCGCCGCCGCCCGCGCCTGCGCCGCCGCCCGTCTGGTCAACAACGGCCAGAGTTGCATCGCGGCCAAACGGTTTCTTGTGCATGCGGCGGTCGCGAACGAGTTTATCCGGCTCTTCGCCGCCGAACTGGCCGCCTTCACCTTCGGCGATCCCCTCGCGCCGGGCGTCCGCCTCGGACCGCTGGCCCGGCTGGATCTTCGGGATGAACTGCATGCGCAGGTGACCCGTTCGATCCGACGGGGCGCCCGGCGGGTCCTGGGCGGCCGCATCCCGTCCGGTCCCGGCGCCTTTTATCCGCCCACCTTGCTGACCGAGGTCGGTCCGGGCATGCCCGCCGCCGACGAGGAGCTTTTCGGACCGGTCGCAGCGCTCGAAATCGGGGCCGATGACGACGCCCTGCTGGCCGCCGCCAACCGGTCGGTTTACGGTCTTGGCGGGGCGATTTTTACCCGTGACATCCGCCGTGCCCGCGCCGAGCTCGCGCCCCGCCTCCAGGCCGGCATGGTATTCATCAACCACTCCGTGCGCTCCCATGTCGCCGTGCCTTTTGGCGGCAGCAAGGCGTCCGGGCTCGGCCGCGAGCTCGGTCGTCCCGGGCTGCTGGCCTTCACCAACCCGAAGACGCTTTGGACCGGCTGAGCCCGGTTGTTAAAACCAGGCGACTCGCCGTAATATCCTCGTCTGCCGCCCCGCCTTGGGGTGCGCTCGTCCTCTTTCCCATTCACGCATGGCCCCCCCGCGCCGCCGCACCACTCGCTCCTCCGCCCCGAACGCCGCCGGCTCGCCCGCCGCCGCCGGAGAGCCCGCGCCCGCCCAGACACCCGCGCCGGTCGCCCTCGACAAGGACGACGAGACGATCCTGCAGCCGCGCAACCAGCCGGCGCCCATCCGACTCGGCGGCGCGCCCACCAAGGCCGCCTACTTCAACCGGGAACTCAGCTGGCTGGCCTTTAACCGCCGGGTGCTCGAACAGGCCCAGAACCCTCGCCATCCCCTGCTCGAACGCGTGCGTTTCCTCGCCATCGTCTCCAGCAATCTCGACGAGTTTTTCGAGATCCGGGTGGCCGGCCTGATCCAGCAGGTCGACAACAACGTCGTCGAGTCCGGCGGGATGGACTCCCTCGGACCCCGCGAGCAGTTGCGCCGCATCCACAGCGTCGTGGCCTCGCTGGTCGACGATCAATACCGCTGCTGGCGCGAGCAGCTCATCCCGGCCCTCGCCGCCGAGGGCATCACCTTCGCCTCCGCCTCCGCGCTCAATCCCGGCGAGCTGGCCTGGGTGCGCACGTATTTCGAGGAGCAGGTTTTCCCCGTCCTCACCCCGCTGGCCATCGACCAGTCCCACCCCTTTCCCCAGCTGGGCAACAAGACCCTGAACATCGTCGTCTCCCTCGACGACCCCACCACGCCCGAGCCCGACCGCCACTTCGCCATCCTGCCCGTTCCCCGGGTGCTGCCCCGGCTCGTCCCGATCGACTCGACCGAGACCGACAAACGCGGCCGGCGCTTCATCTTCCTCTCCGACATCATCAAGCTCTGCGCGGCCGACTTTTTCCCGGGCTACAAGATCGACGGCGCGCACGCCTTCCGGGTCACCCGCAACAGCGACCTCTACATCGACGAGGAGGAGGCGGAGAACCTGCTCAAGAAGATCGAGGAGGAGCTGCGCAACCTCCGCCGCGGCGCCGCCGTGCGCCTGGAGATCGAGGACGGCGTGGACGACGCCATCTTCGCCACCCTCTGCGATCACCTGTCCTTGTCTCACGAATACGTTTTCCGCCTCGAGGGCCCGATCAACCATCTGCGCCTGATGGCCCTGGCGGACATCGACCGGCCGGACCTGAAGTATCCCGCCTTCACCCCGGTGAACGTGTCCCCGCTGCGCGAGCCGGCCCTGATCTTCGACACCCTGCGCGATCGCGACGTGTTGTTGCACCACCCCTACGACTCCTTCCAGCCGGTGGTCGACTTCGTGGAGCAGGCCGCCCGCGACCCGCGGGTGCTCGCCATCAAACAAACGCTCTATCGCACCTCGGGCGATTCCCCCTTTGTGCGCGCCCTCATCGAGGCCTCGCGCAACGGCAAGCAGGTCACCGCCCTGGTCGAGCTGAAGGCCCGTTTCGACGAGGCCAACAACATCCAGTGGGCCCGGCAGCTGGAGGAGGCCGGCGTGCACGTCGTCTACGGCCTGGTGGGCCACAAGACCCACTGCAAGGTCGCCCTGGTGGTGCGGCGCGAGGCGGACGGCAAACTGCGACGCTACGCCCATCTCGGCACCGGCAACTACAACCCGCGCACCGCGAAGATCTACACCGATCTCAGCTGTTTCACGTCGCGGGCCGACCTGACCGCCGACGCGGCCACCCTCTTCAACGCGCTCACCGGTTTTGGCCGCGCGCCGGAGTTCGACCAGTTGCTGGTCGCGCCCTACACCCTGCACCGCCGCGTGCTGGAGTTGATCGCCCGCGAGACCGCCCACGCCGCGGCCGGCCGCCCCGCCCGCATCCTGGCCAAGATGAACTCGCTGGTCGACCAGGCCATCATCGACGCCCTCTACGCCGCCTCCCGCGCCGGCGTGCAGGTCGATCTCATCATCCGCGGCGTCTGCTCCCTGGTGCCCGGCGTGCCGGGTCTTTCCGAAAACATCCGCGTGCGCTCGCTGGTGGGGCGGTTCCTCGAACACGTGCGCGCCTACTATTTCCTCAACGACGGCGGCGAGGCCGCGATCTACGCCGGCAGCGCCGACTGGATGCCGCGCAACTTTTTCCGCCGCATCGAGGTGGTCTTCCCCATCCTCGACGCCAGCTTGCGCAAGTGGATGGTCGACGAACTTTTCGCGATGGAGCTGCAGGACAACGAGGGCGGCCGACTGCTCTCCGCCGGGGGCGGCTACCTGCCCATGCCGAGGGCCGAGGGCACGCCCGCCTTTTCCGCCCAGAATTACTTCCTCGCCGCCGCCAGCCAGCGCGCCCGCGCCTTGGAGAGCTGAGCTAAAGGCGGAGATGGTCCGCGCCAAACCCTCACCGAGGCGGGGTTCGCGCCGAGGGCGGGCGCTCCGCCGGTGGGTCTTGGTTTAGGCGCCGACCTTGAAGAGGGCCACGTCGCCGTCGCGGAAGACGTATTCCTTGCCCTCGAGGCGGTATTTGCCGGCTTCGCGCGCGGCGGCGGTGCTGCCGAGACGGACGAGATCCTCGTAGGTCACGACCTCGGCCTTGATGAAGTTTTTCTCGAAGTCGGTGTGGATCACGCCGGCGGCCTGCGGGGCCTTCCAACCCTTCTTGATCGTCCAGCAGCGGACTTCCTTTTCGCCGGCGGTGAAATAGGTCTGCAAGCCGAGCAGCGAATAACTGCCGCGGATCAGGTTCGACACCCCCGAGTCGGTCACGCCGAGGTCCTTCAAAAACTCCTTCGCCTCCTCGGGCGAGAGGTCGATCAATTCCGCCTCGATGCGCGCGCTGATCGGCACGTAGGCGGCGTCGTGGTGGGCCTTCACGAAGGCGGCCACCTTTTGCACAAAGGGATTGGCCTCGGCGTCGGCGAGGTCGCCCTCGGCCACGTTGCAGGCGTAGAGCACGGGCTTGGCCGAAAGGAGTTGGAAGAACTGGAGCAGTTTTTTCTCGTCGTCGGTGCAATCGAGCACGTTGGCGGGTTTGCCCTCGTTCAGGTGCGGGATGAGTTTTTCCAGGATGGCGAGCTCGGCCTGGGCGTCTTTGTCGCCGGATTTGGCGAGCTTCTGGGTCTTGGTCAGGCGCTTTTCGACCGACTCGAGATCGGCAAGCACGAGTTCGGTGACGATGACCTCGATATCACGCACCGGATCGACCGAGCCCATGGTGTGGATGACGTCGGGGTCCTCGAAGCAGCGCACCACGTGCACGATGGCGTCGGTCTCGCGGATGTTGGCGAGGAACTGGTTGCCGAGGCCCTCGCCCTTGCTGGCGCCGGCGACGAGGCCCGCGATGTCGACGAACTCGATCACGGCCGGGATCACGACCTTGGTCTTGGCGATGTCCTTGAGCACGTAGGCCCGGTCATCGGGCACGGTGACGACGCCCACGTTGGGGTCGATGGTGCAGAACGGGTAGTTCGCCGCCTCGGCCTTGCGGGAGCGGGTAAGGGCGTTGAAGAGGGTGGACTTGCCCACGTTGGGGAGACCGACGATTCCGGCTTTCATAAGCGGGCACGGTCCCAGCACGGGCGGGACGCGGTCAAGGTTTGTCTCACCCGGGGACCGCCGCCGTTTCGGGCGCCTAACGAGACCCCAGCAACTCCAGGACGGCGGCCGTCATCGAGGTGGCGCCGGTCACGACCGCCGCCTTGCCGTCGATTTTGAATAAACCGGAATGATGATCGGCCACCGGAGGACCGCCCGCCTTTTCGGCCTCCAAGTCGGCCGGTGGCGTGCCTCCGACCGACCAGAAGAAACCGGGGACCTTGTGTTCGGTATTCACATAAAAAGCGAAGTCCTCCGCTCCCATCATCACCTGCTCCCACGGAGTCACCGCCGCGGCGCCAAGCTCGCGCACAAACGCAGATTTTATGCGCTGGGCGAGGGCGTGATCATTCACCGTCACTGGCGTGGATTCCGTGACCTTGACCACGGGCGGAGGGGCGCCGTTGGCGGCGGCGATGCCCATGGCCGTCCGCTCGATCGCGGCGATCAACAGATCGCGCGTCTTCTGTCCGTTTGAACGCACCGTCACCTGCAGGTCGGCGTGGTCGGCGATGATGTTGTGTTTCGTGCCGCCATGGAACGCCCCGACGGTGATGAGACCGGCCTCGAGCGGCGGGCGTTCGCGGCCGATGATGCCCTGAAAGGCCTGCACCATTTGCGAGGCGATGTAGACCGGGTCTTTGCCCGTATGTGGCGCCGCACCATGCGTGGCCACGCCGTTGACGCGAATGTCGACACTGTCCGCCGAGGAATACTGAACACCATCGGAGCCGGTCAGGAGACCGGTGCGGATGCCGGCCACGACGTGCCAGCCGAGCGCGTAATCGGGTTTGGGGAAGCGGGTATAAAGCCCGTCCGCGATCATGGCTTTCGCGCCGCCGAGCCGTTCCTCGGCGGGTTGGACAACAAACACCAACGTGCCCGACCAGCGGTCCTTGAGGGCCGCAATTCGCCGTGCCGTCGCGATAAGGCCGGTGATGTGTGTGTCATGGCCGCAGGCGTGCATGACGGGACTCTCGACTCCGTCGACGCCCACCTGGCGCGCGGTGGACGCATAGGGTAGTCCGGTTTTCTCCTCGACCGGCAGGCCGTCCATGTCGGCGCGCAGAAGGATCGTCTTACCCGGCCCGTTTTTCAGCACGCCGACGACGCCGGTGCCTCCCACGTTTTCGGTGATCACCATGCCGGGCACGGCGCGCAACTCCTCGGCCATGCGCGCCGCCGTGTTCACCTCCTTGAACGAAAGCTCGGGATTACGGTGAAAGTGTTCGAAGAGCGCGCCCAGGGAAGCGTCGTAGTCCGCGCGGATGGCCGCCGCATAATCGGGCTCGGAGCGCACGGGCGTCGCGAGCAGGATGGTCGCCAGGATTAAGTTACGCATAAGACATTTTATAGCCGTGGGCTGGGCGCAATGGGTTGCCGTAAGACAAACGCTGCAGGAATCGCGCCCGATGGGCGGCAAAAAGCTCGCGCCCATGCTCTCCCCCTCAGGCCAGGGGCTTGCCCTCCAGCGCGCGAGTGGTCGCGTCGTGGCGCGCGATCACGAGGGCGATGCCGGCGTCGGTCACCTTCTCCTCGCCGAAGGAGCGCACAAAGCGGCAGGTGGAGAAATCGTTCTCGTCGGGCATCGCGGGCGCGCGGGAGGGATTGAGCAGGCGTTTCCACCAGGGCCGGGGGTCGGTGCCGAGGGGGCCGGCGGTGTGGCAGCGCCAGTATTTTGGCGTCAGCCGGGCGCGGTAACAATTTTGCACCCGGCATAGACGGGCGTAGCGTGGATCGGAGCGGAGGCGGCGCAGGATGTCCGCGCTTTCGGGCGAGCGGGGGGCGAAACGGCGCGAGGTGCAAAGATAACGCAGCCCGCCCCGGGTGGCGTAGACGCGAAACACCAGGTCCGGGCGTTCCGCGCAGAGCGTGTCCAAGGCGGCGAGCGCCTCGGTCTCCGCCACCGGTTTTTCCTCGGGCGCGTTGGAGGTGTCGGCGTGGGTGTCGACGTCCACGAACATGACGTCGTAGGCGTTGAGCACGGTGGCGAGGTAGCTGTTGCGGGTCAGGCGGGCGAGTTCACGGCCTGGGGCGGAGGGATCATCGAGTCGTTCGAGCACGGGCTCGACGATGGCGCGGTCGGGGTAGGGGTATTGGCCCAGGGCGGTCGACGGTGCGCGGCCGGCGGCGGCCGCGGCCGCGCGTTCGCGGGCGAGCGCTTTGGCGGCGGAGCGGGCGGCCTCCTCGCTGACGTCGGATTGGGCGTTGGCGGAGCGGAAAAACGTGCGGCCGCCGCTTTCGTGCGCGGCGGTGGCGCTCGCGACGAAGCGCGGACGGGAGGCGGGGGCGTCGTTCATCGGGTTTATCCCGGGAAACTACCGATCGCCCGGGCAAGGGGAACCCGATTCCCGCGCGGGAGATCGGGTTTAAGGGGATTATTTCGGAGGCGGGGCGCGGGGTGGCGCCGAGGCGAGTTCAGGGCAGGTGGGGGTGCCGTGGAAATTTTGCCCGTGGCGGTGAAATACAGGCTTTTTCCGCCGTAAAAGTCTGTTGGGGTGGAGGCGTGGCCGTATCTCGCTCCAGCTCTCCGGCGCCCAGTTTGCTGTTGGCGTTTTTCGCCCTGCCGTTTGCGGCGGTGGGCGTGGTGATGGCGGGTTGGATTTGGTGGGACGTGATGCGCAGTCGTGAAATCCTCGCCGAGTGGCGGCCGGTGCCGGCGGTGATCGAGCGGGTGGAACTCGAGTCGCGACGCGGCAGCAAGGGCGGCAGGACCTACAAGGTGACGGGCACCTATCGTTACCTGTATCACGGTCGAAGTTTTACATCCCGGCAGATCACCTTGAGTGACGGGGCTGACAATATCGGCAGGTTTCACCAGAACCTGCATCGCCAGATGCGCCGGGCCCGGAACGCCGGCGACCCCATGACGGTTTATGTGAATCCGGCGATGCCTTCCGAAGCGGTCTTGTGGCCCTGGTGGAGGCTCGAGATGGGCCTTTTCAAGGCGTTCTTTGGGCTGGTCTTTGGCGGAGTCGGAGCGGCCTTGGTCGCCGCCGCGGTGTTGGCCGGTCGCGGGCGTCGGGAGCGGGCGCGCCTGCGGGTGGCGCATCCTGCGGAGCCCTGGCGATGGCGGTCGGACTGGGCGGCTGGATTTTCGCGACCCGATTTCGCGGCCAAGGCGGCCGCCGCTTGGATCGGTCTCGCCGTGCTGCATGCCCCGACCTTGCCCTTGTGGACCGGTTGGCCGCAGGCCTGGGCCAAGGCGGGCTGGACCCTGGTGTTGTTCGCGCTCGTGCTGGTTGTGGTCGGCGGCGGCACGCTGTTGGCCCTGCGCACGCTGATCCGGGTGCGTCGGCATCGCGACTGGCGGGTGGTGTTGGCCGATGTGCCGTTGCGGCCGGGTGGCCCGGCGCGACTCGGGCTGGTCTCGGCGGTCGCGCTGGCGAGGGATTTTGTGCTGACGATCGAGCTGAAATGCGTTCGGCGGAGGACGGTCGGGGTGGGTAAAAAGCGCCGTGTGGAGGAGGTGATCTTGTGGAGCGCGAAAGAGGAGCCGCCCGGGCCGTTTTACGCCGGGCAGGTTATCGTCTGGGCCCCGGAGTTGCCGCCGGATCAGCCTGGCGCGGACCCGGACCCCTCGGATGACTGCGTGCTGTGGCGGCTTGATGTCTCCGGTCGGGGCCCCGGGCCGGACTTGGTCGCGGCTTTCGACCTGCCCGTGTTTGCTGCCGCCGGCGACGTCAATGGAGGCTCCGGGCAAAAGGCGGCTTGACACGCGCGTTCGCGACCCGTGTTTTCCACCCTTTTCCAAATCACCAGCCTTCGTCCCTCGATTCTCCATGGCCCTTAAAATCCGCCTCTCCCGCATCGGCTCGACCCACAACCCCATCTATCACGTGGTGGTCGCCGAGGCCCGCTCCCGTCGTGACGGCGCCTCCACCGAGGTGCTGGGCACCTACAATCCCCGCGCCAAAAAGGACGGTCTCATCCTCCGTATCGAGCGCGCCGACTACTGGCTGAGCAAGGGCGCGCTGCCCACCGACACCGCGCACAGCTTGATCAAGCTCGCCCGCAAGGCCGCCGCCGCCGCACCGGCCGTCGTCGAGACCCCCGCCGCCTAAAGCGCTTCGTCTCGCTGCCTTTCGCGCCCCGGACTCGTCGTCCGGGGCGCTTTCGTTTCCGCCCATGCCGCTGCAAATCGATGTCCTGACGCTGTTCCCGCGCATGCTGGACGGCTTTCTGGCCGAGAGCATCCTGGGCAAGGCGATCGAGGCGAAGCTGCTGGGCGTCTCGGTCCACGACGTGCGCGCCTGGTGCACCGACAAACATCGCAACGCCGACGACCGGCCCTTCGGCGGCGGCGCGGGCATGGTGATGAAGCCCGAGCCGGTGGTCGCGGCCATCGAGCAACTCCAGACTCCCGGCTGCGTCCGGGTTTACCTGACGCCCGACGGCGTGCCTTTCACGGAAAAGATCGCGCGTGAACTCTCCGGCGAGCGACATCTGATTTTTCTCAGCGGGCATTACGAGGGCATCGATCAACGCATCCGCGACAGCGTCATCGACCGGGAAATCAGCATCGGCGACTACGTGCTGACCAATGGCACCCTGGCCGCCGCCGTGGTCATCGACGCGCTCGCCCGTTTTATCCCGGGCGTGCTCGGCGATGAAAAGTCGTTGACACACGAATCCTTCACCGGTCGGTTTCTCGACTTCCCGCAATACACGCGTCCCGCCGAATTCCGAGGTCAGTCCGTGCCGAAAGTGCTCCTTTCGGGCAATCACGCTGAAATCGAAAAATGGCGCCACGAGCAGCGCGTGGAAAAAACCCGCCTCGTCCGACCCGATTTACTCGAAAAACCTTAACCACTTTACCGCCATGAGCCACCCGATCATCAAAGAGATCACCTCCGCCCAAATCCGCAGCGTTCCGTCCTTCAAGGTCGGCGACGGCGTGAAGGTGCACACCAAAGTCCGCGAGGGCGACAAAGAGCGCACCCAGCTCTTCGCCGGCATCGTCATCGCCCGCAAGGGCCACGGCATCCACGAGACCTTCACCGTCCGCCGCATCAGCTACGGCGAGGGCGTGGAGCGCGTGTTCCCGGTCAACTCCCCGAACATCGAGAAGATCGAGGTGGATCGCGAGGCCGAGATCGGCCGCGCCCGCCTCTATTACCTCCGCGACCTCAAGGGCAAGGCCGCCATGCAGGTCAACGTCAAGCGCTACGACGCCAAGGCCGCCGCCGCTGCCGCCGCCTCGGCCTGATTCCGCCACCTCGGCCAGCGTTCCTTTTTCCGAACCCCGGTTTACCCCGGGGTTTTTTTGCGTCCCGGCGCATCGCGTTGGTTCGCCGTCCAAACGCCGACCCGTCCCGCGGACGGACATTTCCCCGCCTGCGATCATTTTCATGGGCTTTGGGCTTCCCCCGCCGCCGTCCGCCTTTCTACTCAACTCCTTTCACGTCCGTCCCCGCCGTTCCCTTAACCTTCAACTTCAGTCTTCACCTTTTCCCTATGGCCCTCGATCTCCCCCTCCTCGCCCAAGCCGCCAATCAAGCCCGTGGCCTCGCCATGGACGCCGTGCACAAGAGCAACTCCGGCCACCTCGGCCTGCCGCTCGGCGCCGCCGAAGTCGGCGCCGCCCTTTTCGGCGGAGCGCTCTCGCACTGCCCCAGCGCGCCCCGCTGGCTCAACCGCGACCGCTTCGTGCTCTCCGCCGGCCACGGCTCGATGTTCATCTACTCCTGGCTGCACCTCAGCGGCTACGACCTCCCGCTCGATGAGCTGAAGAACTTCCGCCAGCTCCACTCCAAGACCCCCGGCCACCCCGAGTTTCACGAGACCCCCGGCATCGAGGCCACCACCGGCCCCCTCGGCCAGGGCATCGCCAACGCCGTCGGCTTCGCGATCTCCGGCAAGATGGCCGCCGCCCGTTTCAACACCGAGACGCACCCGATCTTCGACAGCCACGTGATCGCCCTCGCCGGCGACGGCTGCATGCAGGAAGGCGTCGCGCTGGAGGCCGTGTCCTTTGCCGCCCACCAGAAGCTGGACAACCTCATCCTCATCTTCGACAGCAACGACGTCACCCTCGACGCGATGGCCAACAAGTCGCAGGACGACGACTTCGTGAAGCGTTTCAAGGCCCTCGGCTGGAACGTGCAGCTGATCGACGGCCACGACATCGCCGCCGTCGCCAAGGCCGTCGCCAAGGCCAAGAAGGCCGTCGGCGCCCCCAACCTCATCGTCGCCAAGACCACCATCGCCAAGGGCATCCCCGAGGTCGCCGGCACCTCCAAGGGCCACGGCGAGGGCGGCGCGAAGTTCATCGACGCCGCGCGCGCCGGCCTGGGCCTGCCCGCCGACCAGCATTTTTTCGTCAGCCCCGAGGTCCGCGCCCATTTCGACGGGCTCAAGAAGAAGACCGAGCGAAACTACAAGAAGTGGAAGAAGCAGTTCAAGGAGTGGGCCGCCGCCAACCCCGAGAAGGCCGCCCTGCTCGAGAGCCGCTCCGCCGTGGTGACCGCCGAGGAACTCGCCGCCGCCATCCCGACCTTCGCCGCCGACGTGAAGCTCGCCTCCCGCGCCGCCGGTCAGCAGGTGCTCCAGCCCCTCGCCGCCAAGCTGCCCCTGCTCATCGGCGGCTCGGCCGACCTCTACGGTTCGACCCTCAACTACATCGCCGCCGACAAGGATTTCGACGCCGCCAACCGCGCCGGCCGCAACATCCGTTTCGGCATCCGCGAGCACGCCATGGCCGCCATGGCCAACGGCATCGCCTACGACGGCATCTTCAAGCCCTCCATCGCCACCTTCCTGGTGTTCGCCGACTACTCCCGCCCGGCCATGCGCCTGGCCGCGCTCTGCAAGCTGCCCGTCACCTACATCTACACCCACGACTCCGTCGGCGTCGGCGAGGACGGCCCCACCCACCAGCCGGTCGAGACCGTCTCCGGTCTGCGCGTCATCCCCGGCCTTGACGTCATCCGCCCCGGCGACCCCGAGGAGACGGCCGGAGCTTTCGCCGCCGCCTTCAGCCGCAACGACGGCCCGACGCTCCTCGCGCTCTCGCGCCAGGCCATGCCCATCCTCAACGACATCCCGGTCGAGGCCCGACGCTCCGGCGTATTCCACGGCGGCTACGTCGCCATCCGCGAGACCGCCGAGCTGAGCCACATCCTGCTCGCCACCGGCACCGAGCTCTCGCTCGCCGTCGCCGCCGCCAAGGTCCTCGGCGCGGGCGTGCGCGTGGTCTCGATGCCGTCGTTCGAGCGCTTTAAGCGCCAGAGCGCCGGTTACCGCGAGAGCGTGCTGCCCGCCGCCTGCCGCAAGCGCGTCGCCATCGAGGCCGGCGTGACCGGGCTCTGGTATCAATTCGTGGGCCTCGACGGCAAGGTGATCGGCATCGATCGTTTTGGCATCAGCGCCCCGGGCGGCACGGTGATGAAAGAGCTCGGGATCACGACCGACGCGGTCGTCGCCGCCGCGCAGAGCCTCTGAGTTTTGCCCGTGACGGGAGCCGGTCACCTGCGCGGTGGCCGGCTTTTTTGCGTCTCCACGAGGGGCCGGCGGGGTTCAGGTGCTCAAGGCCGCGACGGCGGCGCGGTAGGCCGCGTCGGCTTCGGCGACCGAAGAGGCGCTGATGCGCAAATCGCGCAGGAGGCCGTCTTTCAGGCCGTAGATCCAGCCGTGCACGGCGAGTGGTTGTCCACGTTCCCAGGCGTCGCGCACGATGGTGGTCTGGCAGACGTTCGAGACCTGCTCGATGACGTTGAGTTCGCAGAGGCGGTTGGCGCGGGGGTCCTCCCCGTTCAGGGTGTGGATGCACGCTTCGTGGCGGCTCTTCACGTCCTGCACGTGGCGCAGCCAGTTGTCGGCCAGGCCGACGCGGTCGCAGCGCAACGCGGCCCGCACGCCGCCGCAGCCGTAGTGGCCGACCACCATCACGTGTTTCACCTTCAGCACGTCCACGGCGTATTGGAGCACGGAGAGGCAGTTGAGGTCGGTGTGGCAGACGACGTTGGCGATGTTGCGGTGCACGAAGACCTCGCCGGGCAGCAAGCCGATGATTTCGTTGGCGGGCACGCGGCTGTCGGAGCAACCGATCCAGAGGTATTCGGGGTTTTGCTGGCGGGAGAGTTTGACGAAAAACTCCGGATCGCGACGCGTGATGGTGTCGGCCCAGGTGCGGTTTTGGGCGAAGAGCTGGGTAAGGTCGTCCATGTATCCGTCCAACTTGGGCGGATGCACGCCAGGGGCCAAGGGAAAGCTTCGCGGGTTCCACCGTCGTTCGCCGGGCGGGGCGCGGCACGGGGAAGGCCTAGGCCCGGACGCCGGCGCCCGCCTTGGGGCGCTCCAGAATCACAAGCACGTAAGAATATACCTTCGCGCCCTCCAGCTCCGTCCGCGAGTGGACGAGCTTCGGTCGGAGGCTGCGGCAGATCGGCCGCACCTCGGCCACGCGCCAGCCCTCGCGGATCCGTTGGCGATACTCGTCCTCCTGCACGCCCTCGATCACCACCCTGTCGTGCAGGCCGTTGGTCGCGATGAAACCCAGCCGGCCCGGGCCGGCCAGGGTGGCGAGATAGGCGGGGTTAAACGCGACCATGACGCTGCATCAAGCCACACGTTCCCCGCGCTGGCAAACCGCGACGCGGCGGACGGCGGCGGGGAGGGCGGGGGTCAACCCTCGGCGCGAGCCTGGGCGTCGGCCTCGATCAAGGCCTTCACCCGGTCGAGCTCGGCCTGCACCGCGGCCTTCACGCCGGGGAGCGCGGCGGCGTCCTCCACCGGCGCCTGGGCGAAGACGTAGAATTTCATCTTCGGCTCCGTGCCCGAACCGCGGGCCGCGAAGGTATAGCCGTTGGCCAGGGTCACCAGGTAGAGGTCCTGCTTTGGCACCAACTCGCCGTCGGCGTCGCGGATGTCCATGCGGCCGAAGTCCTCGAACTTGGTCACCGCCACGTCCCCGAACGCCGTGGGCGGCGTGTCGCGGTAGGTCGACAGGATGCGTTTGATTTTCGCCGCGCCGGTCGCGCCCTCGTAGTAAAGGTTGATCACGCCCTCGAGGAAAAAGCCGGTGCGCAGGTAGATCTCGTCCAGATACTCCGGGACGGTGAGGCCGCGCGCCTTCACGTGGGCGCAGACTTCGGCCAGCATCAGGCAGGCGGAGTTGCCGTCCTTGTCGCGCACGAGGTCGTTCGCGAGGTAGCCGTAGCTCTCCTCGCAGCCGAACGCATAAAAGGTCGAGAACTCCTGGAGCAACCTCGCGCGGGTCGCGAAGGGTGTGCCGTCGTAGTCGATGGCGACGCCGTGTTTCGCGAGGTAACCGGCCTTCAGGGCCTCCTCGTAGCCGCGGATCTTGGCCGCGATCCATTTGAAGCCGGTCAGGGTGTTGACCACCTTCACGCCGTGGGATTGCGCGATTTTGTCCTGCAGCGAGGTCGTGACAAACGTCTTCACCAGCGCGACGCGATCGGAGCCGCCCGCCGGGATGACGCCGCGCTCCTTGTAGCGGGTGAGGCGGTAGTCGGTCATGAGGGCGCCGATCTGGTTGCCGCTCAGCAGGTGCATCCTGCCGTCGGGTCCGCGCACCGCGCAGCCCATGCGGTCGCAATCCGGGTCCGTGGCCATGACCACATCGAGCCCGTTTTCCTCCGCCAGCTTCACCGCGAGGGACAGCGCCTCGGCGTTTTCGGGATTGGGCGACTTCACGGTCGGGAAACGCGGATCGTGGACGGCCTGGGCGGGCTCCTCGTGCAGCTCGACTCCGGCCGCCCGGAGCAGGGGCACCGACATGATGTTGCCCACGCCGTGGATCGACGTGAAGGCGACCTTCAGGCCGGTGGCGGTGAAAACGGCGGGATCGATCACGGCGGTCGCGGCGGCGGCGCGGTAGGCGGCGTCGGCCGATTCGCCGAGCGTGACGACGCGCCCGAGGTCCTTGGTGAGGAAGGCGGCCAGTTCGCCGAGGGGAACCTTGCCGACCTCGGCCACCACGCCCGCGTCGTGCGGGGCGACGAGCTGGGCGCCGTCGCCGAAGTAGGCCTTGAAGCCGTTGTCATGCGGCGGATTGTGGCTGGCGGTGATCACGACTCCGCAGTGCGCGCGCAGGTGGCGCACGGTGAAGCTGAGCTGCGGCGTGGAGCGGGGCCCCGGGAAGACGTAGGCCTGGCCGCCGAGACGGGACCACACCGAGGCGGCCAGCTCGCAGAAATGCCGCGAGAAGTGCCGCACGTCGTGCGCGATCACGAGCGCGGGGGGACGGGCGTCACCCTCGGCGGCCAGCACGGAGGCGGTGTAGCGGTGGAGTCCGATGGTGGCGCGGACCAGGGTGTAGTCGTTCAGGATGTTGCTGCCGATCGCGGCGTGCTCCGGCGTGCCCAGCGGACCGACCGCGCCCTGCTCGGCGGCGGTGGAGACGCGTCCGATGGTGCGGCCGCGCATGCCGCCGGTGCCGAACTCGAGGTCGCGATAAAAACGATCGTTCAACTCCCCCCAGGCCCTGGCCGCGACCAGCTCCTCAAGCGAGGCGACGGCCCAGGCGGGCAGGCCGGCGTCGAGCCAGCGTTGCAGATTGGCGAGCGTGGACGGGAGGAGATCCGCGCCCTGGAGCGCGGCCTGGAGCGAGGCGGTGGAGGTCATGGAAACGGGGAGATCGGGGTTTACTCGAGCACGATGCCGGCGGCGATGACGGGTGGCGCGGCGAGGGCGGACCAGGAGGCGGCGAAACTGTCCTCGTCGTATCCGAAGAGTGGCGACACCTCGAAGGCGAAGGGCGGCAGGCCGGTGGCGTCCGCCGGCACGGCGGCGCCCCGGGCGTTGGCCCAGCGCACGAACTGGCGGAGCTGGTCCTCCGCGCAGGTCTTGGGCGAGTCCACGCCCTCGGCGTTCTTGACCGGCGAAAAGTCGTCGGCGCGGTCGGTCTCGATCACCACGGGGTTTTTCGCGAAGGGCAGGGCGTCGAAGACAAAAAGCTCGAACTTCACCCCGTTCGGTTTTTCCGGCCTCACCGGCGCGCCGGTCGCGTCGAGGCAGGGGATCTTTTTGTCCGCGCGATGGAAGGGCAGGGCGTCCGCGCCGGTCGCCATGCGGCGGATGAACTCGCGGTCGAGCAGGTGGATCGCGATGGAGCCGGCGATGAAACGCAGCCGGCCGGAGGCGTCCGTCTCCTCCTGGCGCGCCTTGGGCAGGTCGGAATACTCGATCACCACGGTCTTGCCGCGCTGGGCGCAGAAGTGGCCGACCTTTTCGCCCGCGTAGGCCTTGGGGACCATTTTGCTGCTCATCTCTGAGCCGGCGAGGAGGTGCCAGCCGACGAAGGCGGGGTCGATGAAACGCACCAGGGGGTTGTCCACCTGGAAGTAGCTCAGGATTTCGATGCCTTCGCGGGCCATCAGGTCCACCGCGCCGCTGCGCTGGAGGGCCCGCAGCGAGCCGCCGTGACCGTCGGGCGACATCGCGATGCGGTGTTTGTCCTCGAGCAAAATCCGTCCGTCCAGCCCGACCGCCGGCATGCGCCCCTGGCGGAAAAAATGCACCTGCGCCTCGGCGAGCCCAAAAAAGCCCTCGGCGCGGAAAAACGCCTCGGTGGCGGCGTGGTTGATGTGGCTGGTCATGATGAACCAGTGGATCGGTCGGCCGTAACGCGCTCCGGCGGCGCGGATCTTTTCGGCGAAGACCTGAAAAAGGGTCTTTTGGCGCACCGGGGTGACCGGGTAGGTGCCCTTGGGGCCGTCGTAGCCGAGGCGCGTGCCCTGGCCGCCGGCGACCACAAACGCGGCCACCCGGCCGGCGCGCAGCGCCTCCTCGCCGAGCCTCTTGGCCTCGGCCCAGGCGGCGGCGTCCCCGCCGTTTTTGGGCAACGCGTGGTAGGGCGCGGGGCTGAGGTCGGAGAGGTCGATCCCGGCGGCGGCGTTGCCCTGGACCAGCGTGCGGTCGAGCGCCGCGACCTCGGCGAGGTCGATCTCGGCCGCGTCGGCGAGCAACTCCGCCCGGCGGGCCTCGTCGAGTTGGTCGTAGAACGCGAACACGTGGCCTTGGCCGGCCTGCTGGAACGCCGCGATGAGGGGGTGCGTAGCCATGGGAAAAAGGCCTTCAGTGAAGGCGCGCGCCCCTCCCGCCCGCAACGCCTTTTATCGCAACGATCCGGCGCGGCCTACTCGTCGAAGCGAAAGACAAACTCGTCCGGCTTGGCGTAGCCGAGACGGCGTCGGATCACCCGTTCGACATAGGCCGGATCGGTGCGCAGGCGTTCCAGGACCAGTTCCTGCTCCGCCAGCTTGGTCTCGACCTCCTTGAGGCGCAGGCGGGTCCGCGCCTCCACTTGCCGCACCTGGTCGTATTCGGCCCGGGTCTGGGCCAGCACGACCGCCAGGCCGGCGATGACGCCGAGCGCGACGAGGGCGCTGAGAGTCAGGGTGAGTCGGTGGAGCCAGGCGGGCATGGAGGACGGCGTTGCGAGGGTGTGACGAAGACGCGGGCCGGTGTAAATCGCGCGCCGGAAATTTTTGCGCGTGTGATTTGGCGTGCCTTGCCCCCGCCGCGCCCGCTACCACTCGACCCGATGTATCAGAGCTACTACGGCCTGTCGGAACTTCCCTTCCACATCACGCCCGATCCCAAATTTCTCTACCTCAGCCCGACTCACCAGGAGGCGCTGCAACACCTCAAATACGGGGTGTTCGAGAAAAAGGGGTTCATCGTGATCGTGGGCGAGGTGGGCTGCGGCAAAACCACGCTCTGCCGCCAGTTTTTGAACGACCTCGAGCAGGATGGCCGCTTCGACACCGCCCTGATCCTGAATCCTTCGGTCAACGAGGCCCAGATGCTGCGCGCCATCCTGACCGAGCTGGGTGAACAGCCCCAACACGACGCGCAGCCCGACCTGCTCGGTCAACTCAACCGCGTGCTGCTGCAGCGCATCGCCGCCGGGCGCGACATCCTGCTCATCATCGATGAGGCCCAGAACCTGTCCTACGCCGTGCTGGAGCAGGTGCGCCTGCTCTCGAATCTCGAGACGGACAAACACAAGCTGCTGCAAATCGTCCTGATGGGGCAGCCCGAGCTCAAGGACCTGCTCCGCCAGCCCGAATTGCGCCAGCTGAGGCAACGGGTGCTGGTCCATTACGAGTTGAATCCGCTCACCCCCACCGAGCTCACGCAATACGTGCAGCATCGGCTCACCCGTGCCGGCGGCACCGGACGGCCCTACTTCAGCCGCTGGGCCCTTCGCGCGATCCATCGCTACAGCCAGGGCGTGCCGCGGGTGGTGAACAACCTCTGCGACAAGGCCATCCTGGCCGCCTTCATCCGCGAGTCGGACGAGGTCAACTGGTGGGACGTGCGCCGCGCCATCCGGGATCTCAAGCGGCTCACCGACTGACCCGGCCCCTCCCGCTTCCCGCAATCCCAAACGCCGTCCGCGCCCGCGCCATGAGCCTGATCAACGAAGCCCTGAAAAAAGCCCAGCGCCAGCGCACCCTGGAGTCCGCGCCGCTGGCCCGCGCGCCCAGCGGCGTGGCCGCCGCCGCCGTCACCACCCATGTCCGTGCCGCGAGCCACCGCCGCTCCCTCGCTCCCTTGTGGTTCGGCCTCGGACTGCTCGCGCTAGGGGCCGGCGCCACCGCGCTCGTCATGCACTACGGCTTTGCGCCCGCCGGAGCACCACGCCTGGCGGCGGCCGCGCCGTCGGCCAATCCGCCCCCCGCAGCCCCGGCGGACGCCTCCGCTACGGCGGCTCCGGTTCGTGCGCCCGAAGTCGCGCCGCTGCCCGCGATCACCCTGCCTCCGCTGGGTCCGCCGCCCCCCGCGGCGGTGCCTGCCGAAGCGGCGGTGCCGGCGGCCTCGACCCCGGCGCCCCGGCCCGAGCCGGTCGTCGCCCCGGCGCCCGTTTCCGCGCCGGCCAAGCCCGCCAAGACCACGCCCGCCCCGGTGGCGGTGCAAACGGCCCCTGCGCCCACGCCGGTCGCCCCGGTGGCCGCGCCGCCGGACCTCGCGCCCCGCATCCAGACCTTTCTGGCCGAGGCGAGAGTCGCCGGCGTCCGGGGGCAAGCCGCCCAGGCGCGGGTGTTGATGAACGAAAAGGTCTTTCGTCTGAACGATGTGGTCGACCGCGAGCTGGGGTTGAAGTTGACCGGCGTTCTTCCCGGTCTGCTCGTCTTCACCGACGCCCGCGGTCGGACCTACGAAAAGAATTTCTGAACGGCGCGCCGCGCGGTTCAGACCAGGGCGTTGCGGGCCATCACCTCCGAATACCAGCGGGCGCTGAGCTTTGGCGTGCGTTTCTGGGTTTTGAAGTCGCAGTAGACCACCCCGAAGCGGCGCTGGTAGCCATCCTCCCACTCGTAGTTGTCCATGAAGGACCAGAGGAAATAGCCGGCCACGGGCACGCCGTCGACCGTCGCGCGGCGCAGCTCGCCGAGGTAGTTTCTCACCAGATCCCGGCGGTGCAGGTCGTGGACCTCGCCCGCGACCGGAGGCGCGTCGTCGTAGCCGCAGCCGTTTTCGGTGATGTAGATTTTTTTGACCCCGTAGACCTCGGCCGCGAGGCGTGGTCCCCAGTAGAGAGCCTGCGGCGCGATCTTCAGCCAGGCGGCGTCCGCCCGGGGGTAACTCGGCGGAAACGCGAGTTTCTCGACCGCGCCGCGTTTCCCCGCCCGGACAAACTCGCCGGTGTAGATGTTCATCCCGAGAAAATCGGTCGGCTGCGCGATCAGGGCGAAGTCTCCCCTGGCCACCACGGGCCTATCCTTGCCCGCCGCCTTCAGGTAGGCCGGATCGTAGCGTCCCTGGTAGATGGGGCCGAGCACGCGCCAGTTGCCCTGGCGAAAGGCGGTTTGCGCCGCCGCGATATCCTTTGGTGTCTCGGTGACCGGGATGGGGCAGTGGGAGTTGTCGGTGATGCCCGCCCGGGCCCCGCGGCCGCCGTGCTCACGCACCGCCCGCATGCCGTGACCGTGGCAGAGCAGCGCGTGATGGTAGGTCCGGTTCACCACACCGGCGCCGAGTTTCAGACCGGGGGCTTTCTGGCCGTTGCCGTAGCCGAAATGGGTGAAGCACAAGACCTCGTTCAGCGTGATCCAGTTTTTCACCCGGTCCCCGAAGGCCTTGACGATGGTGTCGGCGTAGGTCGCGAAGGCGTCGACCACGCGGCGATCGCGCCAGCCGCCGAAACGCGTCTCCAGCGCCTGGGGCAGATCCCAATGGAACATCGTCACCCAAGGCGTCAGGCCGTGCTTCTCCATCGAATCCAAAAGCCGGTGATAAAAATCGAGGCCCTTTTGGTTCAACGCGCCGTCTCCCTCGGGGTAGATGCGAGGCCACGCGAGCGAGAGCCGGTAGTGGCGGGCCCCGAGGGAACGCATGAGTTTAAAATCCTCCGCGTAGCGCGTGTAGTGTTCGCACGCGGTGTCGAGGGTGTCGCCGTTCAGCACCCGGCCGGGCTCACGCGCGAAGGTATCCCACACCGACGGTCCTTTGCCGTCGGTGAAGGCGGCGCCCTCGATCTGCGGGGCGGCGGCGGCAAAGCCCCAGACAAAGTTTTTCGGGAAGGACAAGGGACGGGGGCGGGTCATTTTAATTGCATAAAATTACAATACAAAGCCGGCCCGACCGCAAGTCCGCACGCGGGGCTTTCGGGAGTTTTTAGACCGGAAACCCGAAGTGCCGGAGCAAGGTGCGGGCGGTGTCGGCGGGCGCGTCGATCTCCTCGTCGCTCAAGGGCAGGCTGCGCAGGCCGATTTCGTGGTGGTAGAACCAGAGGGTGTCGGCCGTCACGTGGGCGGCGAAGGCGGTCTGGCAGCCGCCGCCGAGGGCGGTCTGAAAGGCGCGCTCGAGGCTGACCGCGCGATAGGTGCGGGAGTCGAGCACGGCGCGAAGTCGCTCCGCGTCGCCGGTGCGGGTTTGCAGCGCGATGGCGGCCTGGCCGACGGCGGGGACCATGTGTTCGCAGCCGAGCGCGTGGAAGGTGACGCCCTGCCAGCCGCCGATGCCGAGGCGACGGAGGCCGGCGGCGGCGAGCACGGTGGCGTCGGCGACGTGGTCCTGACCGATTTTGCGCAGGCGTGTATCCACGTTGCCCCGGATCTCGGTGAATTTCGCGTCGGGGAACAACATCGCGAGCTGGAGCCGGCGGCGCGGGCTGCTGGTGGCGATGAGCGCGGGCGTCTCGATCCCGTCGCGCACCACGAGGACGTCGCGGGGGTCCTCACGCGGGAGGTAACCCGCGACCGCGAGGCCGGGGGGCAGTTCGCCCGGCAGGTCCTTGCAGCTGTGGACCGCGACGTCCGCCTCGCCGCGCAGCAGCGCCTCCTCGAGTTCCTTGGTGAACAGTCCCTTGCCGCCCTGTTTTTCGAGCGACCACTCGACCCGCTGATCGCCGGTGGTGACGATGCCTCGCAGCTCCGTCTCGACGCCGAGCGCGGCGCTGAGGTGGGCCGCGACCTGCCGGGTCTGGGCCAGGGCGAGCGGACTTTGGCGGGTGGCGAGGACGAGTTTGGGCGGCATCGGTGCGAAAATAAAAATGGGCGGCTTATGAGGCCGCCCAAATCAGATTAAGAAGAAAGTTTAAGTTTAAGTGAGCCCAAACCCATCCGGAGATCGATCAGGCCCTAAACCTTAAACTGGCACCTTAAACTGGCTAAGCGCGGTGCGCTTAGCCGGCGTAGGCGCCCTGCACGCCGCCGATGTTGCGCTTCGGCATCCAGGGCATGAGGCCGCGGAGGCGTTCGCCGGTCTTCTCGATCGGGTGGGCTTCGCCGGCCTTGAGCAGCTTGTTGTAGTTCTTCAGGCCGCCCTTGTATTCGGCGACCCACTCTTTGACGAACTTGCCGGACTGGATCTCCTTCAGGATCTTCTTCATCTCGGCCTTGGTCTTGGCGTTCACGACGCGGGGGCCGCGGGTGATGTCGCCGAACTTGGCGGTCTCGGAGATGGAGAAACGCATCCCGGAGATGCCCTTTTCATACATGAGATCGCAGATCAGCTTCAGTTCGTG
>CAMCHD010000028.1 GCA_945874545.1 Akkermansia muciniphila
GCCCAGTAGCGCCCGAGCGGCGGCGGGGCGTAGTCGGTTCCGATGAAATGAAAGCGTATCTTTTCCGCCTCCCGCGGGTGGCTTTCCAGGTAGCGCCGGTAAGCGCGGAAAAGCAGGGTGAGCGAGCGGGTCATGTCCGGTCCGCAGCGTCCGGCGTAGACCAGGTGGGTATGTCCGTCGCCGAAGGGCACCAAGGATTTGGCCGGCACATGGGCCCGTGCGATTTCAAAGTCGGTCGCGGCCGCGCCGAAGGGCAGGTGATGGATACGGCGGGCGTCGAGGCCCGGATAACGTTGCACCAGGTCCGGCCCGTAGGACGGCGAAACCGCGACGATCGCGGCGGCGGCGCGGACGGCGCCGGGTTCGCGCCGGCGGGCGGTGAATTGGGAAAGCGCGAACTTGTATGCACCGCCCGGCGGCGGAGTGCCGGTGCGCGCGTAATAATCGTTCACCCAAGGATCCTGATAATCGAGCGCGTAGGGCACCCCGAAACGCGCCAGCCATCGCGGGCCGAGAGTGAAGGCGTCGAACTGGGTCGTGGTGAAAAAAACCAGATCAAACTTCTCCGTCGCGAGCAGGCGATCCCCGGCTCGGCGCAGGGCGGCGCCGCATCGCCACCAGAGCGAGCCGAAGCCAAGGCGGCGGGTGAGCCGGTGCGGCACGCCGCCCACCCGAAGAACCGGGATGTCGGGCGGGTAGGTCTTTTCCAACACCGGATCCAGGACCGCGCCTTCGACCAGGCCGGGATCGACGGCGAGCACCACCGGCTCCCAACCGAGGCCGCGCAGGTGGGGCAGGGCGAGGCGGGCACGCTGCATATCGGGCGCGTTGACCGGGGGAAAGTGGGGGCTGACGATAAGGACCTTGGCCATGGGCGGCGGGAGCCGGTCAGCGCCGGGGGCGGAGCACCTGGATGTCCCAGGTTTTGCCCTGTTCGTTGGTCGCGACCCGACTTTCGGGGCGTTCGAAGGCCCGGTCGAGGCGACGCCAAAACTCGGCGTGGTTGCCGTAGCGGAAGTGGGAGACGACCAGGTGTCCGCCGGCGGGCAGGGTGGAGGCGAAACGGCGGGCGGTGGCGAGCGGGTCGGCGGCGTAGCCCAGGCACTCGTTGAACGTGATCAGATCGCAGGCGCCGGGCGCGGGCGTCCAGGTCTCGAAATCACGCCGTTCGAACCGGTTTAGCGGCGGGGGGAGGTCCAGGGCGCGGGCGCGTTTCAGGCCCTCGTCGGAGAGGTCGACCCCGAGGTAGGACTCGGGCCAAGTGGGGTCCAGCATGCTGGCCAGACGGCCCGATCCGCAGCCCAGGTCGAGCAGGCGGGGACGCGGGTGCAGCGACCTGATCAACGTGACGAGGGTTTCGTGGCGCGCGTGCTCCTCGGGGCCGAAAAAGTGGTCCCAGGCGCCCGAGGCGTATTCCTGGTCGAGGGCCTCGGCCGGCACGGGTTGACCGAGGCCTGCGCGCCGGCCGTAGAGTTTAAAGCGCAGACGTCTCCAGAGCCGATCGATGAGGGAGATGGGCGGCGCGGAGGTCATCGGCTGTGGTATTCGATGAAATATTCCTCCTCGGTCGAGAAAGCGTTTGCGAAATCCCGGGGTTGGACGGCGTCGGGCCAGGGCGGGCTGGGCAAAAACTGGCTCTCGTGCGCGGCCAGGGCGTGTTGTTTGGCCGGGCCGAGGCCGGGGAAGCGGAGCCGGCGAGGCGCGGGGCTGGCGAGCGCGATGCGCAGCAGGTGGCGCGGGCTGTAGACGGCCCAGACCAGATATTCGAAGCGGCGGATGGCGGAGGGCAGGCCGGCGAGGGCTTCGTCCACCAGTTCCCGGGCGGCGGCGTGTTCCGAGCTGCCGTCGCGTAGGCTGGTGACGAACACGGACTCCGGCGCGGCGCGGCCGATCTCATGCGCGAGGCGCCGCACCGCGTCGGCGTGCTGGTGCTTGGGCAGATGCGGCAGGCGGCCGTCGGGCAGGCCGAGAAAAACGAGGTCGTCCGGGTCGAGCCCCAAGCGACGCGCGGCCTCGATCGCCTCGGCGGAGCGGCGGGTGGCGAGGGTCTGCGGGTTGAGCACGGGGTGGCCGGGGTGGGAGGCCGAGCCGTCGGTGAGAAATACGATGCGCGCGCGGCCGCCGGTCCGGCGATGGCGGAGCAGGAGGCCTGCGCAGCCGAGGCATTCGTCGTCGGGGTGGGGTGCGACGATGAGCAGCGGGCCGGCGGGGGCGGCGAAGGGGAGGGCTCGCGCGCGGAGCAGGAGGAGGGCGGCGAAGCGCAGGGCACGGCGGGCGGTGGTTTTCACGACCGGGGCGGCGTCAGCATGGCTTCGACCCGTTTTACCAAGCGCGGGGCTTCGAGTTCCCAGCAGTAGTGGGTCTCGGCCAGGCGGCGGGCGGCGGTGCGGCGGGCGGCGAGGGCGGCGGGGTCGGCGAGCAGGGTGTCGAGAGCGAGGGCGGCGTCGGCGGGGGCGGCGAAGTCGTGGAGGAGGCCGCATTCGGGCGCGCGGCCGAGCACCTCGCGTTGCCCGGCGGTGGGGGTGGCGACGACGGCGAGGCCGGCGCCGAGGTATTGGAGGATTTTGTTGGTGATGGTGAGGTCGCGGTTGAGGATGGCGGATTGTTCGAGGGCGAGGCCGATGTCGTGGCGGGCGATGAGGGCGGGCAGATCGGCGGGGGGGACGAGGGGGAGAAACTCGACGCGGGCGCGGAGCGCGGGGGGCAGCAGGGCGAGCAGGCGGCGGTCGAAGTCGCCGGAGATCTCGCCGAGAAGAACGAGGCGGGAAGGGCGGGTGGTGAGCGCCCAGGCGGCGGCGAAGGCTTCGAGACCGCGGCCGGGGCCGGTGGTTTGGGAGAACCAGAAAAAGGCGGGGAGTGCGGACGGGGCGGGCGGAGAGGCTGGCGGCGGAGGCAGTGGGAAGGAGTTGGTGAGGACTGCGGGCCGGCGGCCGCCGTAACGCGCGTGCAGGGCGGAGGCGAGGGCTTCGGAGGTGGTCGTGACGTAGGCGGCGCGGTGGAGGAGGCCATGTTCGACGCGGCGGAGGACGTCGAGCGGGCGGCCGACGCGGTCGGCGGGCAGGAGGTCCTCGCTGTGCCAGTCCTCGATGTCGGCGGCGACGCGGCGGCCGGAGGCGATGAGGCGGAGGCCGGTCCAGTGGGGGATCTCGTTATGGACGATGGTGAGGTCGGCGGGGGTGGAGCGGGCGCGGCGAAGCAGGGAGAAGGCGGGGCCGAGGGCGTGGATGGTGGCGGGGCCGGCGCGGGCGGCGAGTTCGCGGGCGAGGCGGGAGAAGGCGCGGCGGAGAAAGGCGGCTGGGCCGTCGAGCAGTTCGACCTGTTCGTGGCGGAAGGGGGCGCCGGCGGCGAGGGCGGCGTCGAGGGGGACGGAGGCGCGGTGGTTGCGGAAACCGAGCACGGTGACGGCGTGGCCGGCGGCGCCGAGGGCGGAGGCCTCCTTGACGACGCGGGGGTTGCGCGCGAGGGGGCCGTTGGTGAGGAGGAGCAGGCGGGCGGGCTTCATCGGCCAGGGGATAGACGCAGGAGACTCAGCAGGCGGGGTTGAAGTCGTTTTTCCAGCAGCCAGGCGGCGCCGAGGCTTGCGACGAGGGCGAGGAAGGCGGCAATCACGGCGTGGGCGGGGAGGGCGTGTTGGCAGAGGGCCTGGATAGGCTGGTGAAAGAGATAAAGGGCGTAGGAGATGTCGCCTAGGGGGGCGAAGTGGCGCAAGGACCGCGCGCCCGCGCCCCCGGCGAGCAAACAAGCGCCGATGAGGGTGGACGCGGCGACGTAACCCCAACGCGGGTCGGCGAGCGAATGGCCGGTGAAAAGCGCCGCCGCCAGGGTGGCGAGCGGAGGGGCGAGGCAAAGGAACAAAGGAAGTGCGCCGGGTCGCGGAAGTCGACGGGTCGCGCCTCCGACCAGTAATACGCAGGGGGCAAGCAGGGCGAGGTCGCCAAGGTTGACGAAGGAAAGACGATCTAGGTCGTAGCCGAGCCAGGCGAGGCCTACCTTGACGGTGTCGGCATGCTCTCCGGCGGCGAGAAGCAGCAGGAGGGCAAGAACCGGAAAGCGGCGGGGAACCGGCGACGGACTGGAGGGCGCGAGCCAGGCCAGGGCGAGACCGGAAAGCCAGAAAATGAATCCGGTCGCGTAGGCGCCGAAGAAAACGCCGCCCTTGGGTAGGGCGATGGCGAGGCCGGCGAGGAGAAGGCAGGTGGACAAGAGCGCGCCGACCCGCGGGGACCACGCCCAGACCACGAGGAAAAGCGTGTAGTAAAGCAGTTCATGGTTGAGCGACCAGAGAGCCCCGTTGGTCCAGATCGGAGGGAGGTCGAAGGGGCCGTAGCAATTGAAGCTTTGCAGCGCGAGTAGGTGGTGGATCAGGGCCCCCGGGCCGGCGGGTCGACCGAGCGCGTAGGCGACTCCAAAGGCGAAAAGGACGGCCAGGACGTAAAGCGGGAGTAGGCGGGCCAGGCGCCGCCGCCAGTAATCCCCGACGGAGGTAGTGGACCAAGGGCGAGTGTTGACCAGGCCGATCACGTAACCGGACAGAACAAAAAAAAGAAGGACGGCGGCGTGACCGGGAAAGAGATACGATACCCAGAAGGGCATCCCGGGGAGTTCATTGAAGAGGTGAAAGGCGCAGACAATCAGGGCGGCTATGCCACGCAAGGCGTGGAGATCCGGGTCGTGGCGATTGGGCGCGGGGGCCGGAGGTGCTAGGCGGCGGGCCAGGAAGGTGACAATCATTGGCGAAGGAGTCGGAAGATGCGGCGAGCAACGTCCCGCCCCCCTTGGCGTGAGGCGAAGCGGAGGAGCCGGACCCGATGACCGGGGCCGGGCGGACGGGCGGGTAGCAGGCGGGAGATTTGTTCCGCAAGGGTTCGCGCTAGACGCTCATCTGCATAGTTTTCGCGCCAAAAGGAGGATACCCGGAGGGCAAGGGAGCGCCATTGGGCGTCGGCAGCGGCAAGGAGGGCAGGCAGGGTGTCCAGGCGCCGTTCATCGAACTGCAGCACGCATTCGCGCCAGGCGGGATTGGCGGGTGGCACGAAGCGATTCGATAGGACGACGGGCACGCGCCCGGTTTCAAGCGCCTCGAAGAGGCGGACGCTGGAGACCCCGTTGCCACGAGGGCAGAGGGCGAAGCGGCAGGCGGCGAGATGATCGGCGTAACGACGCTTGGATGCGTCGGACGCTGGGTCATCCATTCGATGCCAGAGGGAGTCGGCGGAGGCTAGGTCGAACTCGGGCCGGTCGCCGAGGGTGGCGATGATACGGGAACGGAGGGGCGAGGTGATGGCACCGAGAAAGCCGGCGAGGCGCACGGCCTCCTCCGGCGGGCGAGGATGAATCTCTTGGTTCCAGCGGAACGGGTAGCAGAAGGTGGCATGGCGGGCGGGTTCGTGGAGTTCGCGTGGCAGGCCGGCGTAAAGGCCGGGTAGGCGCCCGGTGGGGAAGTCGTCGGCGTCCCAGACGAGGGTGCGCTCGGGGTGGTGGGCTTCGAGGCCGGGCGCGGCGCGCCGGCGCCAGGGGTGGGTTCTACCGAGAATCAGAATGGCGTCGGCGTCGGCGGGATCATCCACCGCATCGAGCGCGCTGGGATCGGCGGCGAGCCAGGTGTCGATGCGATTCCGCCAGCGGACGCAGAAGCCGGGCGAGATGTCGGAGAGGTCGAAGTGGACGCGCATGGCGGGCGGGCTCAGCCCGGGCCGGGGTGGGGGGCCGGTCCGGGGACGTGATCGTAACTGAGGACCGAGGCTAAAGGGTTGGAGTCGGCGTCGATTGACATCATGGGGTGGGATTGTGGGCGCAGGGCACCATGACGGCGGGTCCGATGGGCAGGAGAATGCGGTCCCGACTAGGCCGTTGGGCCGCGCTAAAAGGCGCCGTTGAGGAGAAAAATGATGCGGGTGGGACGAGGAATGGCGCGAACCTGCCCGGATCGTCGGCGTGAAGATGGCGGGTCAACGAAGGGTGGTCTGCGGCACGAACACAGCCCGGGCGCGCCAGCGTTCCAAGCGCTTTTCCACCGCGTGATAAAAAATCACGCCCGCCAGCACGCCCGCGATGATATGCGCCGCCCAGATCACGACGTATAGCGGATCCGATTCGGCCACGAAACGTTTTGAGAGGTTTAGCATCGGGCTCATGATCGGGATGTGAACCAGATAGATCGAGTAAGAGGCCTGGCCCAAGCGCGAGAGAAGTTCCGGTGGAGAAGGCAATCGGGAAGCGAATCGCAGACCGAGGAAGAGCAGGAGCGAGCAGGCCGGTGCGAACCACCCCGAGGAAACGCCACCCGGGATGGCCGCGACGCACAGCGACACGGGATAACTTAGCGCAAGTATGCGGAGGAGTCGCGGAAAAGAAGCGGTCGCAGCCGTGTGAACGGCGATTCCGCAGGCGAACTGCGGCCAAAGGCCCAGCACGGGTAGATAGTGCCCGGCTCCGGGCAGGTGCGAAACGGCGGTGATAAGACCACAAACGAGAAGACGGTGGATTCCGCGCGCAGACGGCCAAGCGAGGGCTGCGCCGATCAAAACATAAAAGCCGATCTCGTAATCCAGACTCCAGCTCACGGACAATTGCGTCGGCCGTTGCCACCAAACGTTGGTGAGGGTGAGGTCGGCTAGGCCGTCGAGCGGGCTCGCCGGCCAAGCGGACGCGGCAGGGAGGCCGTTAAAAAGGGTCGCCGTCGATGCAAGTAAGCAGGCCAGCAGCCAGGCCGCCCAATAGGTCGGGAAAATGCGCAGAAGCCGATCCTTCCAGAAGTGGATCATTGATCGACAGCCGCCTCGGGCGCGTTTTTGAAGCGAGCCCGCCAGGCAGTAGCCCGAAATCACAAAGAACACCGGCACGCCCAGCCAGCCGTGCTTCAACCAAGAGCCCAGAGCGGCGATGATGGGATGCACACCCTCGATATCACCCAGCACTCCGGTATGCACTCCGACCACGGCTAGGCAGGCGCAGGCGCGCCAAGCGTCGATCTGGCGATTGCGACCTGACGTGCCGGGGGTGGCGAGCGGCGGAGTGGTGTCGGGGTGCGCCATGGGTCAGGAAACACCCAGTTTCGCGGCGATGCGCGCGAGGGTGCGGGTGATGCTGTGGTCTGCTATGGCGCGGCGCTGGCCGGCTGCGCGCAGGCGCGCGCGGCGGGCGGGGTCGGCGGCGAGGGCGCGGGTTTTCTCCACCAACTCGGCGGCGTCGCGGTAGGTCTCGATCTCGACGCCGGGTTCGTAGAGGGCGTCGAGCCCCTCGGTCCATTCGGTGAGGTAACAGGCGCCGGCCATGGGGGCCTCGACGTCGCGCAGACGGGAATAGGTGTCGGGTCGGGTTGGCGAGTGGCGGGGGCTGGGGTAGCGGTTGACGCCTAGGCAGACGATGGATTCGCGCAAGAGGGCCCAGTAGGTGTGGTCGTCGGCGAGGTCGCCCGCATGGAGGCCGAAGTTGAAGGCAAGGGGGCGGACGGGACGGAGTTTATCGGCGACTTTGCGGAGGAGGGCGGCGGTGCCATGGCGGCGGATGAAGTCGAGCTGGTTGGCAAGGAGGCCGCTGGTGGTGGCGGTGGAGGGCGTGGGGCGAGCCTCGTCCAGGGCGGAATCACCGTCGCGCCAGCCGCGGCCCCAGAGGCGGGCGTCGAGGCCGAGGGCGAAGGCGTGGGCGAAGAGTTCGCTGCGGGTGTGGTCGCGAGTGCCGACGAAGGCGGCGGGAGTGCGTTCGCGGTCTGGCGGCGTTCGGTAGTCGGGAGCGACCCAGCATGGCATGGGGGCGTGGAGAACGGGGAGGCCGGCGCTTCGGTAGAGTGGGAGGGCCTTGAACTCCGGAACCCAGTGGAGGTCGAAGGGCGTGAATTCGTGCGGGATTCGTCGAAATTCGCGCACATTGTCACAGAAAAAATTCACCCGAGGGAGACCGAGGCGGCGGATCTCGGCGAGCGCACCGGGGTGGACTTGCTTGGGGTAGAGGTAGGAGAGGAAAAGATCGACCGGGCGTCGTGCATGCTCCACGCGGAGGCGTTCAAGGGCGCGCGTCCAGGTGGCGTCGCGCCAGGCGGCGAGGTCGGGGCGGGCGAGCGGGAGTAGACCGGCGGCCCAGTCGCAGCCGGGGGCTTCTAGAAGTTCGTGACCGGCGTCGCGGAGGGCGGAGGCGAAGTAGCCGCGCCAGAAGCGGTAGGCGGGCACGGGGTGGGGCGGACCGCCGAGGTCCTGTTGGCAGACCAGGAAAATGCGGAGCGGGCGGCTCATGCGGGACGCAGGAAAAGCGCGTCGGCCTGGGCGAAGGGCGCGCCGGGCTCGACGTTTGCCCCGAGGGCGTGGAGGCGAAAGCCGCGCGCCTCGAGGTGGATAAGGATGTCGCCAAAGAGGGGCTGCCCATCGTAGAATGCCCGGGTGCTGACTTCGCAGAGAACGGCGCGGGCGGAGGCTAGCGCGTTTTCCCCGCCGCGAAGGACGGCGAGCTCGAAGCCCTGGACGTCGAGTTTCACGAGGTCGGGCGGGGCGGCCGCGCCAGAGGCGAGGAGGTCGTCTAGGCGGGCGACGGGCACGGTGACAGTGGCGGCGGGGGCGACCTTGAATTCGGCGCGGCCGGCCTCCGCCAGGGGGAGCAGGCTGGAGGCGTCGGCGAAGTCGGTGATGTGAAGGGTGGCGTGGCCTGGATGGTCGCCCAAGGCAAGGGTGTGCAGCCGGATATCTCCGGGCCAAGCGGAGGTCCAGCGGGCGAAGTCGGCGGCGAAGCGATCAAGGGGCTCGAAGGCTTCGACGCGGGCGGCGGGGTAGAGAGATTTCAGAAGGCAGGTCCAGGTGCCGGCGTTTGCCCCGATGTCGTGGACGACGGCGGGAGGGCGATCCGCCAGGAGGAGGAGAAGCTCAAGGGAATCTAAGTGCCCGAGGGTGAGGGCGCGGGCGGGGGTGCCGCGCAAAACGCGGCGCCGACGGTTCCGGCGCAGGGCTAGGGCTATGCGATCAAGGATGACGGCGGGGTCGTAGAGGAGGCTGGTTCTCATGCGGGGCGTTTTCCGGCGAGGATCTGAAGGCGGCGGGCGACGCGCCAGCCAAGGAGGGCGGAGGTGAAGCGGAAGGCGCGGCCGCCGGCGGGGCGGAGGGGAGAGCCGCCGAGAGCGGTCGCGCGGGACTCGCATGCGCGGACGAGGTCGGGGGCGTCGGGATACATGGCGTGGGCGAGCCGGGTGAAGAGGTCGGCGCAGGCGCGGCGCGAGGCGGGGGTGTCGTCGGCGGCGAGGAGGTTGCGGGCGCTTGCCTGGTGGGAGCGCCAAGCGGAATCCCAGGCGCGGCGCGACCGGGAGCGGCTGAGACTGCCGGAAAGTCCGCTGCGATAGAATGCCCGCGCCTCAGGGATGAAGAGGACGGCCGATGCGGCAAGGAGGACGCGGCAGAAGTATTCCCCGTCGTCGTTCAGGGAAAGGGATTCGTCCCAGGGGCCTGCGGCGTCGGCCAGAACGCGGGGGAGCAGCCATGCGGCTGGGGGCATCATACCGCGGCCGGCGAAATTAAGTCGGAGCCAGTCGAGGGGCGTGGAGTCGCGCCAATTGTCCTCGCGGGTGAAAATGGCTTCGGCGGGGGCGGCGGTGAATCGGCCCCAGGGCCCGGAGGCGATGGCGAATGGGGGCGCTTCGGCTAGGCGGGCAAGCTGGCGGGCGATCTTGTCCGGGGCGAGCAGGTCGTCGGCGTCCAGGTATTGGATAAAATCGCCGTGCGCGAGGCGGAGGGCGTGGTTGCGGGCGGCGGACGCCCCGGAGTTGGGTTGATTGACGCTTCGGATACGTCCGGGGCGGCGGGCGGCGAGGCTGCGAACCCGCTCCTGCGTGTCGTCGCGAGAGCCGTCGTCCACGACGATGATTTCGCAGGCGGGATGGGTTTGGGCGAGGGCCGACTCCAGGGTCGCTTCGATCCAAGGGGACGCGTCGTGCGCCGGGATGAGAATCGAGACGAGGGGGGGCATCACGGCGAGGTTGGGACGGTGTCCTGGCGGAAAAAACTGCAATCTCCCATTCGGGTTTCGCGCCATCCGGCGGGATCGTAATCGACGAGGCGGTCCAAAAGCTCGCGGTCGCGTCCGGACGATCTCGCCCCCGGCCCGACAACCAGGACCAGCGATGGCGCGCGACCATGCATCCGGGCGGGGGCGGTGAATTCCACCGGCATCATCTCGAGATGCGTCGCCCAGCGCCGGCAGCGGACGATTTCAAAGGCCATCTCCGGCGAACTCACGACGATTAGTGAACCGGCCGGGAGTTCGCCATCCAGCCGGCGCAGTTCCGCGAGGGCTTCCTTTCCCAGCACGTGCTGGCTGACACCGGCACCGCCGCAAGCGTCGAGCCGCCAAAGATAGTAGGCGCGGACCGGTCCGCTGGCCGAGCCGTAAGTCGCGCCGAGGAAGAGGAGAAGCGTCAATGCCGTGCGGATCAGGCGGGAGCCCGAGCCGGCGAGCGCGGCGAGCGCCGCCGGTGCGAGGAGAAAAGAGCAGGGGCGGAGGAAACGTTCCTCCAGACCGCCCGCTTCCCGTGTCACCGCAAAGAGCGCAAAAAACGCCAGGCTGCCACCGGTCGCGCAAGCGAGGAGCCGCCCGTAGTCCGGCCGCAGCCGTAGCTCGCGGCGGATCAGTAAAAGAGTGAGGGCGAAGAAGCCTAACCCCAAGGGGACCAGAAACAGCCAGAGGTCGTGCCAACCCGAAGCAAGCGGGGCGGACGGATGAAAAAAGACGCGTCCGAGTAGATTTTGCGCGGACGCCAAGCCTCCGAGAGGGAAGGACAGCAGGCGGACCAGATTCAGGGCGGCATCTGGTGTTATTCCGCCTACTCCGCCTGAGCTTGGGTTCCAGCCGTGCCGCAGAAAGGTCCACCAGAAGAGAGCATGACCGGCGGCGAGCACGGTGGCGACGGCGGCCAGTTCCAGCGCGCGTCGCGGAAGGGCGGACGAGGCGATCGCGGGCCAGCGACGGGCGAGCAGAACTCCGCCGGCCACCGGCAAAAAGGTGTTTTTGGCCATCGCCCCGAGCCAGACGAGAAGCGTGGCTAGGAGCGCGCCGGGCTTGGTCGGCGCTGAGGAAGAGCGCCATAGGCCGAGGATCAGCCATGGCGCGAGGGAGAGCAGGCATAGCTCGCCGCCCATGTAGTCGCCGTAGTTGCGCACGAGGGTCCAGTTTACGGCCACCAAGGCGGTGCTCCATGCCGCGATGCCGGGATCGAAGCCGAAAAGCCGAAACAGTCGATGCCAGCCGGCCAGGCCGGCGAGCGACCAGAGGAGCGTGCCCGTGGCGATGGACTGGCCCAAATTAAGGCCGAGAAATTGAAGCGGAGCGACCGCAAGGTATTGGCCGGGACTCCACCAAGCCAGAAACTGCGAGAGGTCGCGGGTGAGGTCGGCCGGGTCGGGGAATCGGCTGTGGTTCCACGGTAGGCCGTCCCGCCAAGCGTCCCAGATCAGGAAGCCGGTGGCGGAATCGGAATTCATGGCCGGACCGTGAAACCAGGCGGAAACGGCAAGGCAGAGGTGAAGTCCGGCAGCCAGGGCCAGCGGCAGGCGAACGGCGTAAAAGTCGCGGCGAGGAGAATAGGTGATCATGGGACGCACTTGCGCCAGGCGCTGCGAAAATAGTCGCCGCGGGCCGTGTCCACGTAGTGGTGCATGATGGCGGTGGGTTGGGCGACCTCGGCGGGGGAAGGCAGCGTGATGTATTCAACCGGAGGGGCGGCGACGGCCCGGCCGGCGCGGGCGACGAGCAGGGCGACGAGGGCTTGTTCGAGGTAGTAGCTGGTGCGTTCGGCGGCAATCAGGGCGGCCGAGGCGTGTTCGAGGAAATCCCAGTCGATCGTGTCGGAGCGGAGACCACAAAGGCCCACGTTGATCAGGGACGGCAACGGAGCGCCGGCGATGCCTTCGAGCAAGGGCCGGGAGTAGCCGTAGTTTTCCGCGCAATCGGTGGCGTGGAGGGGACGGTCGGGGGCGGTTGTCCAGTCGAGGAGCAAGCGGGGTTCGCGCCAGAAAAGCAGGTCGGAGTCGAGGACGAGGCGCCAGCCGGCGCGGCCGAGATGGATATCGATTAGTTTGCGTATGTGGGGGTAGTGGAGCCAACGTTCCCGCAGGACGGGGAAGCGAGCAAGCGGCAGGAACTTGTCGAGGCGGGCGCGGAGGGCCGCGTGATGGTGGATGACGAGGCCGGGTGCGAGGCGGTGAAGGCGGTCGAGGTCTGCGGTTGCAAGGGAGCCGTCGTCGTAGATTTCCGGGGCGAGGGCCACAGGGATATGGCGGGCGAGAGTGTGGAGGCAGAAGGCGGTTTGGTGGAGGAAGCGGCGGCCGGTGAGGAGGTGGACGCGAAGGGCGGGACCGGCGGAGGCTGGCCGGGCCGGCAGTGGGGGGAGAGTGTCGGCGGCGGTCTCCATCTCGCGCCGGCCGCGTTCGGCGGCGCGTTGGGCGAGCGGGCCGCCGTGGTGGAGCGAATTGACCACGGCGCCGACTGGGCGGTGCCAAAGCTGATAGAGAATGCGGCCGGCCACGCTCATGGCGGAGGAAGGGTCGAGAGGAGGCGCTCCAAGGCGGCCTCGTCTAGGGTCCGACAGGAGGAGTAAGGGCGGGGTTTGAGGCGATTCATCACCCGGGTGGCCAGGACCGGTCCCAGAAATCGGGCGAGCGGGGTGAGCCTTCCCAGCCTTGGTCGCGGGGAGCCGGACCTTCGCCAAACCTCGAGCCAGCGTGCCTTGAGAGCGGGGCTGAAGTCGGTCGGCAGTCCGCGCCAGGTGGTGAAGGCGGAGCAGCCGACCGCGATTCGGGCGCGGGGCGGGGAGGGGCGGGTTGCCTCGGCCGCGATCCATTTCTCGGCGATCAACAAAGATGCGGCGCCGAGATTCTCCCAATGCTGGCTATAGCGCGTCTCGGGGTGGGGGCCGATGGCGGCGAGGCCGGAGGCGAGGTGGTGGTGGCGCGGCGGCGCGGCCTCGAGAAGATTGTAGTAAAGCCACACATCCCCGGAGGGGTCCATGGCGCGAAGCGGCGCCACCCTGGGGGTGGATAGTGCATCTTGCAGCCAGGTCCGGCGGTAGGTGATGCAATGTGGTGCGGGCTGGTAGCCCAGCCAGAGATCCATGACCTCCGCGCTCGGGACGTCATGGCGCGGGGTGGGCCTCCAGTCGCGGCACGCGTGGGCCTCGTCGAGTTTCACCTCGGCGAGTTCGCAGGTCACGACGTCGGCGCCGTCGGCGTGGGCGGCGGCGTGGGCTGTGAGCTTATCCGGGTGGAGCAGATCGTCGGAGTCCAGGAACTGGATGAACGCCCCCTTGGCAGCGGCCAATCCGCGGGCGCGAGCGGCCATGGAACCGGCGTTGGTCTGGTGGAGCCAGACGGGCCGGGGATCGAGCGGGAAATCACGGAAGAGCGTTTCCAGCGATTCCGGGGAACCGTCGTCCACCACGATGATCTCACCTTGGTCCGGGCCGAGCCGACGGGCGGCGGCGGCGGCCGAGCGCAAGGTATAGCGCAATGGTTCCGGGCGCCCGAAAGCGGGTATGATGACGGTGAAGAGAGGGGAGCTCATGGGAGGACCCGGCCGGCGAAGTGGCCGCTGGCGCCGTGCCAGCGGATGGCGTGGGCGGGACCCCGCCAAGCTCGATGGGTGAACCACGCCCTGGCTTGGCGGAGCCGGGCGCCGAGCGGAGTGAGCGGGGGCCAGGGATTGACGGCGTGCCGGTGGAGCACGCGCATCCAGGAGAACTGGATGCCGAAATTGAGCCGGGCAAGGTAGGTGGGTTCGAGGCGGCCGGCGGGGATCAGGTGGGTGAGCCCGAGTTCGGGAAAATAGCCGACGCTCCAGCCCGTCCGAAGGGCGTGTAGGACGATATCGTTGTCGCCGCCGGAGGTGAGCGCGCCGCCGCGCCGATCGGGCAGGGCGGCGGGGTCGGAGTGATCGAACCAGGCTCGGGCGGCATCGCGGCGGAGGGCCATGCCGGCGCCGATGGGGGCGCATGCCGGGTATTCGTCGCGCGCCGCGCCCGGCGGGCGCAGGTCGGCGATCCGAGCATCGGGACCGAGGTCGCGGAGAGCGAGCAGGGGGAGGAATTCGCGCGTCCACGGCTCGGGCGCGCGGTCGAATTCCGGTCGCGAGGGCCCGCCCAGCGCGCCGACGCGAGGGTGGGTGGCGAAGCGGGCGAGGACGTTCTCCAGGTATTCCGGGGCGAGCACGTTGTCGTCGTCGACGAGGACAATAAACTCGCCGCAGGCCTCGGCGAGGCCGCGCCGGCGGGCGTGGGACAGGCCGAGGGTGGATTCGCGGACGACGCGGAGATTGGCGGGCGCGTCGTCGGCCAAGGGGGCCGGGGCGAGGGCGGGTTCGGAGGCGTTGTCGACGAGCAGGGTTTCCCAGCGGACTGGCGGCAGGGTTTGGGCGCGCAGTCCCCTGAGAGTGCGGTTCAGGCGAACCGGATGGGGTCGGTGGGTGGGGAGAATGACGCTAATCTCGATCACGGCGGGGAAGCGGGGGCGGGCGGGCGTCGGCCGACGACGCGGGCGGGCACGCCGACCGCGATGGCGCCCGGGGGAATGTCGCGGGTGACGACCGCGCCGGCTCCGACGACGCAGCCGTCGCCGAGGGTAACGCCGCCGAGCACGGTGACTCCAGCGCCGAGCCACACGTCGACGCCGAGGCGTGTGGCCTTCAGAAGGTCGGGTTCCCAGCGGATGCGACGGTCGAGGCGCGGGAGTGCATGCTCTGAGGAGAGTATACGGCAATGCATGGCGACGATGCAATCGTCACCTATCTCCACCCCGCCGTGGCCGTAGACGACGACGCCGGGACCTAGGTGGACGCGGGCGCCGAGGGTAATCGAGCCGCCGTAGGAATGTAGAACGACATCCCGGACGAGTTCGCAATCCGGGCCGAGGTGGATCGTTCCGCGCCGGGCGAGATCGAGCCCGGGAATGAGATCGCAGCCGGGGCCGATCCGAACGCCCGTCGCGAGTTCGGCACCGGCGGCGCGGGCGAGGGTCGCGAGCAAGGCCGCGCGCAGGATGCGGAGGCGGGCGAGCAAGCGGGCGGCGGGCAAAGGTTTCACGGGACGGAGGAGATTCCTTTACGGGGCGCGGCGAATTTTTTCCAGCCCAACGCCGGGCGTTCGATAAATTTCCAGCTCAGTATCGCGAGCGGAAGCGTGAAGGCGAAGCTCAGCGCGAGGTAGAGCGGAAACCCGAGGTGGTGGGCGCCGAAGTGGGACAGGCTTTGTTGGATCGGGTAGCCGTAGAGGTAGAGACCGTAGCTGTAGTCGCCGCCGATCCGGCGCTCGAATTCCCGGGCCGGGAGGATGGCGGCGAGTCGAAAAAGCACGGGCGCGAGAAGCCAGGGGCCCAGCACGGGATGAAGGCCCATCGGCACCGAGGCCCCGAAGACGAGAAAACACGCGGGGTCGAGGCGGCGCCGTCCGAAAAAATCTTCGAGCGATGGGTTAAGGGCCCAGACGATGCCTGCGAAAAAATACAAGGTGAGCTGCTTGCCCGCGGTGTCGAGCAATCGGGGCATGGGGGCGGGGACCAGGCCAGGCGCTATTTGCCAGAGCGTGTTGAGCGCGAGCAAGCCGAGCAGGAGGGCGGTGCCGAGGCGGCGGTTACGCCCGATCAGGGTGGCGAGCCCGAGACCGGCGACCATCAGGTAGGCCGCGCCCTCGTAGAAGAGGGTCCAAAGGGAGCCATTCCAATCGCCCGGCCAGGGGATGTTTTCGGGGTGAGGAAAAATCGCGATCTGGTGACGGGGCGAGAAAAGGTTGGTCCCGAGATACGAGGCGGAGCGGGCCAGGAGTTCACCCCAGCTCGAAGGAGGGTGCGCGGTGGTCGCGTGGAGAAGCGGCGTCAGCACGAAGGCGGTGAAGGCGAGGCAGACCCAAAAGGCGGGGGCGAGGCGAAGGGCGCGGTGCCAAACAAAGATCGGGAGGGAGGGCCGGCGTAGCCAGCTTTGCGCCACGAGGGCCCCGCTCAGAACGAAAAAGGCCTGCACTGAGAATGTTCCGGCGATCAACGTTTCGCGCGAAAGGGCGTAAAGCGGCTCGGCGCCGAAGCCGCCGAGCAGATGGGCGTGGGAGTAGACGACCAGGGCGGCGAGGGCGAGGCGGAGCAAGCCGATGGAGTTTTGCCGCGCTGGCATGCTGTCCGGCCCGGGCGAGGATGGCGCAGTTGGTCGGATCATGGCTGGACCGGGGACCGGGCGAGCTCGGCGACGAGTTGGCGTTCGATGGTTTCGGCGTTGAATTCGTCTTCGTAGGCCCGGAGCGCGTCGGCGGCGAACTCACTCCATCCCTCCGGAGTGACAAGCAGGCGCACGAGGACGAGCAGCGCCTTGTGGTCGTCGGGGTCCAGGGCGGCCCTCCAGCCGCGACGCGCTGCCCAGGTGCGGACCGGGTTGGCTGGGGGAGCGGCGAGGAGCGTGGGCAGCCCGAGCTGAACGAATTCGACTAGGCGGCTGGGAAAGCCGGTGGGCGGCCGCCCGAGGCTGCCTTCGGCCTGGGGATACATGACGATAAGTGCGGTGGCGTGCGCCGCCACATAGGTTAGCGCCTCGCGGTGGGTGGGGAAGTAGTCGTGATGAGTCACGGCAGGGCAGCGATTCCGCAGCTCGGCCAGCACCGGATTGGCGGCCGGACAGATTACGAGGAGCGACCCGCCGACCTGGCGCAGCGCGTTCGCGACCGAGGCCAGGAAGGAAACCTGGTAAAGGTGCAGGGCACCGACGTGGACGAGAACGGGCCGTTCCGCGTGCTGCTCCCGCCACGAGGCGAAAGGCGCCTCGCGCCGTGAGGGTAGGGGCGGCAGGACCTCGACGCGGCCGGGTGCCAGAGGTTCGAGGGCGTCAGCCATCTCTCGGGAGACGGCGAGCACGCGGTCCGCGTGACGGCAGACCGCGTCGCCCGTCAGGGAGGCGGCCGTGTTCACCTGCTCGCCCCACCAATCGTGAACGATCGCGATCAAGGGAACCCGCCAGGCGCGGGCCAGATCGGCCGCAAGCCAAGACATGGCGCCTGGGCAGATGGTGAGGACGCGTCGCGCAGGCCGAAGCCCGCGCGACTCCAGATAACGCCGGATGAAGGCCGAGCGCAGCCGGCATAGCGACGGCAGTCCGGGGCGAAAAGGCGGCCAGCCGGGGCGGCGCGCGGGGACGGAGATGGCGGCCCAGGGTCCTCCGCAGGGCGGTGGGCTTCCTGCCGGGTGAAGGATGGAGACTGAGTGACCCAGCGAGGCCAGATGACGCAGGTGGCGGTCGATCACGATCTCGCCGCCGCCGACCTCGGCGGGGATCGGGCCCCCCGCGTATAGCACGGAGGGCGGAGGGCGAAGCGGGGGCGATGGGATCATGGACGACCGAAAGGGATGGAGGGGAATGACGAAGGCAGGGAGTCGCTCAAACCCGCCGCGAAACGTCCATGAATCCGCGCCGGGTGAAAATCGCCGTCCGCAAGGCGCGCGGCGGCGGCGGCGGCTATCTGGGGGAAGTTCGCCAGGACGGTAAGCGCATCCAAAAGGTCCGTGTCGCCCAAGGTCGCGGAGAAAGAGGGCCAGCGGCGGGCGGCGGCCCAGGCCCCGAGGCTCGATTCGGGCGGCGCCACGAGGAGCACGGGAAGACCGGTATGGACGAATTCCACGAACTTGCTCGGGAAACTGCGCCGGATCCACGGCTCGGCGTCGGCGTCCATCGGGGAGGCCACGAGCACGGCCGAGCACCGGGTGCGAGCATGCTCCACCGCCGCGGCGGCGGTTTCAAAGGGGGGGCGGACTTCCACCCCGGGGAGGGTGCCCAGTGCGACGCGTGCCTCGGCGTGTTGACGGGTTACGACAAGCAGGCGGGCGCGAAAGGTCGGCAGGTGCCGCGCCACCGCCGCGAGCACCGGGGCGTGCGCCGCGCCGAAGGAACCGAAAAACGCGACGCAGCCCCCTCGGATGGAGGCGGGGGCCGGGGGAGGCCCGGAAGGGGTGTCGCCGCCGATCGGAGGAAGCAACTCCGCCCGGCTCGCACCGCAGGCGCGGGCGGCGGCGGCCAGCTCCGGTGACACGGTCCAGACGGTGGCGCTGCGCACGCACGCGGCCCGCAGCAGGCGGAGCAGGCGCGCGTGCTCCCGCGGCCCGGAGAAATCCGGCCACCAGTCGTGCATGAGCAGGTGGAAGGGTTTGTCCAGGGTGCGGGCCAAGCCCAACGCCACCCGGAGGTGGAGTTCCTGGCCCGATGCGCCGACGATGATGTCGGGCGGCGGCGACAGCAGCGGTTTTAAGTTCGCGGCGGAGGCGAAGGCGCGGAGGGCGGTGGAGCCGGGCAGGTAGGATCGCACCGGCGGGTGCCAGAAACGGCGTGGAAGGGAGAGCGTGCGCACGCCGAGCGGAGCAAGATGGTTAGGTGGGGCCGGCTCCGGGCAGAGCACGGTCACCGGCCAGTTTTCCGCGCGGAAGCGCTCCGCGTGGCGGAGCAGGACCTGCGCGCTGGCCTGGCCGCGCGCGGGAGTGAGGCCGCAAGCGATCAGCAGGCGCGGTGGCCTCGGGAGCGGTGGGGCGGCGTTCGCGGGGGGCGGCATGGCGGAGGCTAGCCCGCGCAGGCCGCGCGCAGGCGGCGTTGCAAGCGGAGCAGAAAGAGGGAGGGGAGCAAGCGGCGCGCCGCGCGGAAAACCGGATTGCGGGAGGAGGGAACGGGGAAGCCAAGGCGATGGCAGAGTGAAACGCATTCGCGGGCGACGGCGCGGTCGCCCGCGCCGAGGGCGGCGGCGGCGAGTTCCTCGGCCTGGTAGGCAACCAAAGGAAGCAGGCGGCGGGCTTCGTCCATCGCGGCGTAGCCGCCGAGCGCGGCGAGGCGGCAGCGCGAACTCTTGCGGTGGTCGTGGCTGAAGCTGGCCGGATTGCGCAGGGACCAGGTGAGCACAGCGGAGAGGTGGCGCCAGCGGGCGCCGGCGAGGGCGAGGCGAAAGTGGACGTCGGCGTCCTCCCACATGGCGAGGCGTTCGTCGCAGCCCCCCGATTGCTCCCAGGCGGCGCGGCGAAGGAGGGTGTTGTTCAATCCCATGGGCCGGACAAGGAGGTGCGCGGCGGGATCGCGGGCGAGGGCTTCGCCGTCGTAGCGCCAGGCGACCTGTAGGGCACCGTCGTGCTCGCCGATCCAGTCGGCGTCGCAGCTGACCACGTCCGCGTCCGCGTCGGCCAGCGGGCCCAGCCGCTCGAGAAAATCGGGCGCGATACGGTCGTCGGCGTCGTGGAAATGGATCCATTCGGTCTTCGCCGCCGCGGCCAGCCGGTTGCGGGCGACGGATACGCCGCGGTTGCGGTTTGGCGTAATGATTTCGATTTCGAGGGAACGCGCGACGGCGACGGTGTCGTCGGTCGAGCCGTCGTCGTAGGCTAGGACGGCGGCAAAAGGCGTTGTCATGGCGCGGACGCCGTCCAGCAGCCGGGGAAGAAAGCGGGCGGCATTGAAACACGGGATCAGCAGGGTGGCGGCGGGCGAGGGCGAATTCATGGCGTAGCGAGCATCATTCGTCTTAGTCGATGCAAAGCACGATGAAGCAGGTGAGGACGGTCCTTCATTAACGTTGCGCGCCATGTTGCGTTGAACGGATCCGAATCTGCTGAGACGCGATACCAGTGTTTGTCCCTGAAGGCAGCACGATGCTCAGGCAAAATGGCTGCTCCGTCCGAAAAGCGAGAATACGCGTAGTCGAGACCGGTCTCATGGTCGCGTCGCGCGGCGAGGAGAGAGGTTGCGTATTCCCGGCCGAGCGCGCGGAGAGCTTCGTTAGGTATGAGATTGCAGGTGGAGCCCAGGCGGAGAAAAGCGTCTGGATTTTCCACATCAAACCAGCTAAAGTGGAAGGCCGTCAGGGGTGCATCACCAGCGAGCCAACCGGTTGGGCCTTGAGTGATGGGGCGCTCTGCTAGATTCCAAGGACCGACGTTGTAGCCGGGGTGGCGAAGCAGGGTTACGCGGGAAAGGAAGGACGGAATAAAATCAAGCCAAGGTTGATCCCAGCCACTTTCTGGACGGATGTTCGACGGGGTGCTCATCATCCGGTCCCACCACTTCAGGACTACACGAGCATCGGCACAATCACGCACTCCGAACATGCCCGCGTTCCATGTGCCGTATGGGCGAATGACCGCCTCGTTTGGCAGCGAGCCGTCGGGCACTGAGCCTAAAATGTGTGGCGTGAGTAAAAAGTCGGTTTTTGTCAGCGCTTCAAGTGCCTCCACAGGGCGGCGGTATAAAATGATATCGTTATCAAGATAGAGGACACGTTCTGCGCCCGTGCGTTCAAGGGCATCAAGAACGATGCAGGGCTTTAGTCGGCAACAGAATCCGACGGGCGGGTGGGCAAAAGCGTGGTGAAGAAAGCGGGAAAGGCCGACTTGGTGCGCTGGCACGAGATCGAAGGAATCATTGGTGGTCGGCGTGGGGCTGTCGGCAGTGTAAACAAGAAGAGTCGCTTCCGGAATTAGTCGGCGGACGCTCTGCATCGTTGCTCTTGCCCGGGGTAGATAATCCCGTGTGGCGACCGTCACTACGGCGATGCTGGCACGGCAGCGGACAGGAGGCCCGAAGGAAGCATTCACAGAAGGATTCGCATTCAATGTTTTGAGACGGTGTCTGGTGTGCGAGTAGGAACCAACGAGAGCGCCAGCGAAAATAGATTGCGTGAAAGCTTGCGCCCCAGCAGATCAACAAAACCAGCGGGACGGCCCAGCATACGCCAGTAAAAGCGCCGATTGGCTACGTAGGCGTCATGATCCTCAGGAGAAAGAAACCGTGAGGCTTGTGAAAAGGCAGCTGAGCCGAGATGAATGCGCATGCGCCTGATATCCAAAGAGGGCCGCTCCTTTGCCTCTCGTATGAAGAGCTGCAGGTATTCCTTTAAGTTATCAGCAGTGCGGATAAGGCGGGCGGTGTCGTTTGCTTGAAAGAAGCGGTATGCAGCAAGTATCTGTGGGGTAGCGACCGCCCCGCCGTTCTTTAGCGCTCGCAACCACATTTCCCAGTCGGCGACATGGGAAAACGCAGAATTGTAACCGCCATGGTTTTCGTAGAAAGAGCGACGAACAACCACAGTAGGCGTGAGGAAAGGATTGATGTAAAAGTAGTCATCTGTTAATTCAAGGGGGCCTTTGGCAGGAACTAAAGGAGAAACGGATGACACCACCCCGGTTTCGTCAATAATTAGAGCTCGAGTAGTAAAAAGCGGGGCGGAAGGGTGGTGTTTGGCGAGCTGCTCTACGGCTTTGTAGAAGCAGGGCAGCACTTGATCGTCCCCGTGGAGCAGATGGACGAGGTGCCCACGGGAGCGGGAGACGCAGGTGTTGAAGTTGGCCACGACGCCGCCATTCACGGATCGCCGATGGAAGGTGACACGTCCGTTGGGAGAGAGTTTTCGGACTACAGCTTCGGGGTTGTCCTTGGTCGAGCAATCGTCCACGACTTCAATCTGCATGTGAGCGGGGCCAGGGTCTTGGTCCAGCACGGAGGCAAGGGTTTCGCCGAGGTAGTGGGCGCAGTTGAAGGTCGGAATCATCACCGACCATAGCGGGCGCGTGGGACAGTCTGAGCGGGGAGTGATCGTAGGGAGTGGGGGTTGACTAGACATCGCTGGCAGGGGGGCGTCCGGTATATTGAATATGTAGGCGTTCAAACTCTGCCAAGGCCATACCTACAACCTGATCCATGTTGTAGTAGCGGTAGGTAGCGAGGCGACCAATGAAAGAGACGCCTGCCTCTTGTTCGGCGCGGGCGGCGTAACGCTTGTAGAGGTTTTGGGCGTCTGGTGAGGGGACGGGGTAGTATGCTTCGCGGCCGGGCAGGTAGTCCTCGGGATACTCGCGGACGATGGTGGTGTTTTCGCAGATTTGGCCGGTGGCGTGTTTTAGTTCGACGATGCGAGTAAATGGTTCGGGGCCTGGGTAGTTGACCTGCATCTCGGGCTGCCAGAAGCCGGGCTTACCTGCGATGGGCAGACGTGAAGCGGCAGAGAGTTGGCCTGGCGTAAAAGATTCGGGCTCGAAACGAAGCGATCGGTATGGAAGCGGCCCCTCAGAGAACTCGAAATATTCGTCGATGGGTCCGGTGTAGATGAGGTGGTGGGATTTAAAGTGTTGGCGGGCAATTCTGAAATCGACGCCCAAGCGAAGTTCAACGCGGGGTGAGGCAGCAAGCAGGCGTTCGAACAAGCGGGTGTAGCCGTGGAGGGGAAGTGCCTGAAAGTTATCTGCCAGATAACGAGCGTCGCGGTTGGTCCGAATTGGTATGCGCCCGCAAACCGATGCATCAAGGTCCCGCGGGTGGCGACGCCATTGTTTGAGTGTGTAGCCCTCGAAAAATAGTTCGTAAAACTCACGGCCGGCTTGGGAGAGGATTACTTCTTCGGAGTTTTGTGCTGGACGATCTAAGCGTAGTCGTCGGGACTCCAGCCAAGCTACGAATTCTGGTTCCGTTGCAGGTCTACCCATCAATTGTTCGAACGTCGCGAGATTAACCGGGAATGACCAATGGCGGTCATGGGCATGGGCGAGCACTTTATACTCGACTTTATGCCAGTCAGTGAATCGTGAGAGGTATTCCCGGATGCGGGGGGAGTTAGTTCGAAAATAGTGTGGGCCGTAGGTGTGAACAAGGACGCCGGCCCGATCATAGGCGTCGTGGGCATTGCCTCCGAAGTGATTGCGGCGGTCCACGACTATACAACGCCAGCCAAGGACGTTTGAAAGGCGTTCGGCGAGAACGAGGCCAGCGAAACCGGCACCTACGATGAGGCAATCAGTAAGCGGCATTTGGTTTATATTTCGCTTGGGTGGGTCATCGCTTTCCAGGTGAAAACTGAACTCAATCCAATCGGCGTGGCGTGTGGTGTAGGGCGGGAATAAGGACGGTGCCTTGAGCGGCTTGTTGGGTGAATGCCCATCCAGACACGGGTTGATGGCGGGGCTCGATTTCGAAGCGGAGAGCATGTTCTATGACATCAAGGAATCGAAGTCCGCTTTCGGCGAGCATCAGATCCAAGGAGTAACTTCCGGCAGCTAGTTCGGGCAATGCAAGGTCGAGGCTAAGTTCGTAACGGCCGGGTTCCAGATCGTGATGGGAGCCAGCGAGGAGTCCTCCGGGATGAAAGCATATTGGGATTGCGTCAGGTCCCCTAAGAATGCATTCGACCGAAATAGGCACTTTTTCCCTAACTAGGATGCGAAGGGAGAGCGTCGGGGGGTGATCATTCAAAAGATTGAAGGTTGGGACTCCACAGACAAGAAGGGACGCGTGTTCAATTACCGATTGGCCACCGCACGATTGGCGAAATTGCGAGGAAAAGCCTGAGGTTACTTCAGCCGCTAGTCCGAGATACTCATTGACGATGGATGATATGTCCCCTATGCGGGAGATGGTTCCGTTGCGTAGAAGAATCCCTCGTGAACAAAGATACTGGACGGCACCCATTTGGTGGCTGACAAACAACACCGTTCGCCCTTGTCCGCGCGCCACGTCCTGCATCTTGCCGAGACACTTTTTCTGGAACTGGGCATCCCCCACCGCGAGCACCTCGTCCACGATCAGGATCTCCGGCTCCAGATGCGCCGCCACGGCGAAGGCTAGGCGCACATACATGCCGCTACTGTAACGTTT
>CAMCHD010000029.1 GCA_945874545.1 Akkermansia muciniphila
TTCTCCGCCGGGGTTTTCCACAAGGACATCCGCGACTTCATCTACGCCCAGACCCTGCCCGGGGCCGACGCCGCCACCGGCTTCGACCTGATCACCTTCCGCAACGGCGAGGAGGGCACCATCCTCGGGCTCGAGCTGGGCTGGCAACGCGCCCTGATCGCGGGTTTCGGCCTGGCCGTCTCGGGCACCTGGAGCGAAGGCGAGGCCTCCGTGCTGGGCGCCGAGGACGGGGATCCGTCGCGCGACCTGCCCTTCGTTAAACAGTCCGACTTCATCGGCCAGGCCGCGTTGTCGTTCGAGCAGAAGCGTTTCTTCGCCCGCCTGGGCTACACCTACCGCACCGAGTATCTCGACGAGATCGGCGGCGAGCCGCTGGAGGACCGCTACGTGGACGACTACTTCCAGCTGGATTTCTACGGCAGCTACGCCTTCAGCCGCAGCTGGAAGGTCTACGTCGAGTTGAACAACCTCACCAACGAGCCCTTCGAGGCCTACTGGGGCGAGTCCGGCCGCCTGTCTCAATACGAGGAATACGGTGTGTCCGGCGCGCTCGGCCTGAAGTGGCAGTATTAAAATCCCGCGACCCGGAAACTCCGACCACGTCCCAGTGAAGCTCACCACGCTCCTCCTCCCGCTCGCCGCGCTGCTCGCCGGCTGCCAGACCGCCTCGCGCGTCTCCGTCCCCGCCGGCACGCCCTTGTTCGACGTCACCGCCTCGCGCGAGACGCCGCCCAGTCGCGTCGCCGAGGCCGACGCGGACGACGTCGCCTTCTGGCGGCATCCGTCCGACGCGACCAGGAACCTCGTGTTCGCCACGCAAAAGCTCGGCGGCCTCTCGGTCTACGACGTCGAGGCCCGCCGGCTGCTCGACGCCCTGCCCGGGGAGGTCCGCTACAACAACGTGGACGTGGTCCAGGGTTTTCCGTGGGGTGGCCGGAGCGTCGACCTGGCGGTGTTTTCCGACCGCATCGGCGACACGCTCCACGCCTACGAGATCCTGCCCGACGCCCCCTACCTGCGGCGCCTGCCCGACGCCGCGCCCGCCGCGCGGCTCTTTGGCGGCGAGGCCGGCGGCGACACCGCCTACGGCCTAGCGCTTTGGCGCGACCCGCGCTCCGGCGAGTGGTTCGCCTTCGTGACCCAGAACGACCAACGCCGCTTCGCCCAAGTGCGGCTGAGCGAACAATCCGGCGCGCTCCGGCTGGAGACGGTGCGGACCTTCGAATTCGCCGCCGGCGCGCCGGACGCCCACGCCGAGGGGCTCCTGGTCGATCCCGCCACCCGCCGCCTCTTTGTCGCCCAGGAGGACGTGGGCCTCTACGTTCTCGAGTTGGATAATCTCGCCCCCGCCAGCCCCGCCGCACCGAGCAAGGTCGCGATCGGTGCGGAGAAGATCTGGCAGTCGGTGGCGTTTCCCTTCCTCGCCGCCGATGTGGAGGGCATCGCCTTGTTGCCCGCCGGTCCTGACGCCGCCGGCTACGTGGTGGTATCCAGCCAGGGCAGCAACTCGTTCGCCTGCTACGAGCGCCAGAGCCTGAATCTCGCCGGGGTGTTTCGGGTCGCCGCGACCCCGGAGATCGACGGGAGCGAGGAGTGCGACGGGCTGGATATAACCGTAACGCCCTGGGGCCCGGCCTTCCCGAACGGGGTGGTGATCGTGCACGACGGCCGCGACACGCCCTCCGGCGCGACGAACTTCAAATGGATCGACGCCGCCGCCGTGCTCCGCGGGCTGCAACCCACCCCGGGCGCGCCATAACCGGCTCGGTCCGTGCCCGAGACGGGTAGAGGCGCGCCACCGCAGGACTGCCGTGCGTCCGGTCCGGAAGGCAAAAGTTCGTGCCTTTCGGCGCCAAGTGCGTTGTGACCACGCGTTCCCATGTCCCTCCAAATCGCGTTCCTCGGCGCCGGCCGCATGGCCTCCGCCATTCTTGACGGCCTCCTCGCCACCCGGGCGGTCAACCCCGCCGACGTCGCCGTGCTCGGCGGGGCCGGCCCCACCGCCGCCGCCCTCGCCGCCCGCACCGGCGCGCGGCTCGCCGCCGACCTGCCCGACCTGTTGCGCGCGGCCGATATCGTGGTCGTCGCGTTCAAACCCCAACACCTCGCCGGCGCCGATCCCCGCCTCGCCGAGCTGACCCGCGGAAAACTCGTCCTCTCGGTGCTCGCCGCCAAGACCCTCGCCCGCCTCGCGAAAACCTTTCCCCACGCCCGCAACCTCGTCCGCACCATGCCCAACACCCCCGCCGCGATCGGCGCCGGCGTGACCGGGTGGGCCGCCCTCCAAGCGCTGGAAACGACCGACCGCACGACCGTGCTCGCCCTGCTCGGCGCCATGGGCCGGGAGATCGAGCTGCCCGAGGACCAGATCGACGCCCTCATGGCGGTGAGCGGGTGCGGCCCGGCCTTTGTGTTCGAGTTCACCGCCGCCCTGCGCGAAGCCGGCGTCGCCTGCGGCCTGACCCGCGAGACCGCCGACCTGCTCGCCCGCGAGACCGTGATCGGCGCGGCCAAACTCATGGCCCACACCGGCACCGAGCCCGAGGAATTGCGCAACCAGGTGACTTCCCCGAAGGGCACCACCTACGCCGGACTCCAGGTGCTCGCCGCGCGGGACTTTCGCGGCCTGCTGCGCGACACCGCCCTCGCCAGCCGAGCCCGTTCCGCCGAACTCTCGGCCCAGGAATAGCCCATCCGCTCGCGTCCGACCACCACCGCCTACTTCGCGGCACCCGGGGGCCGGGCCGGCCGCGACGGCTGCTCGATCCGACGGTGGCTCTGGGAACCGGCCTCGTCGAAGGTGACGATGGTGCCGTTTTCCAACTGGCCGACCCAGGACGCGCCGTTGTTGTCGAAATACGTCCGCGCCACGTCCGCACCCAAAAGGCCAGTGATCCTGCCGCGCGCCTGCTCGGCCAACTTTTTAACCTCCGCCCGTTTCTGCTCCGCCGTGAGGGCGGTGTCATCGGCGATCCGGGTAGCCGCCTTCGCCGCGTCATCCCTCAGCGCGAAAACCGCGTTCGGAGTGGTCTCCGTCAGACCAAAACGCTTGGTCGCGGCCCGCAGCTGCTGGTAGTCGTTGTCGTTTGAATACACATAGGCCTGGTAGCGTTCCGGCCCGAGGGCCTGGCGAAGCTGGTCGTTCAACGCCTTCTCCGCCTCGCGCCGCGCTTTCCAGTCCTCGTCGCCGGTTTTCGCGCGCACGCGGTTTCCGTAGGCGTCGTGATCGGCGTAACGTTCGTCGAAATCCTTCCGGAGTTCAAAAATCGCCAGATACTCCTCCTCGGAGGCGTCCATCTGGGTCATCTGCCAACGCAGATTCTGTGCGGTGCGGGAGTTGCGCCGGTCGTATTCGGCCAGCTCTTCGGGCGTGAGCAAGGCGGCCAGGTCGCGCCTCTTTTCCTCCTGGATGAAACGGGCCTTCTCGGCGTCCTCCGGGGTCTGGAAGCCCCGGGTCTCGCGCCGCAGCTCGCCGCCCAGCTCGTTGTAGTCCTGTTCCAGTTGCTGGAGCGCCTCGCGCTTGTCGGCCGAGGCGAAACCGTATTGCCGCTCCATCCAGGGATTCATCCTGGCCGCGTCGGGATCCTGACCGAGCACGCGTTCCTGCTCGGCCTTCAACTCGGCCCGCAGCGCCCGCAGGGCGGCGCGTTGCTCCTTGGTCTGCCCGCCCCAGGATACATCTTCATCGTTTTTCCACCAAGCTCGCTTCGTGTCGGGACTGGTTTGGAATTCCTTGAAGCGGGCCGAATAGCGTTTCCAGATCGAAGCGCCCACCACAGCGCGGATGACCTCCTCGTCGACCCCCGCCGCCCGCAACTCGTCGCGCAGAGCCTCCGCGTCGCCGGCTTTCAACGCGACCGCGATGGCGCCGGATTGGCCCGTCGCCGACGGCGGCCGCGCGTCTCCCGCCGTGAAAGTCGCGGCCGTCCCGCCCGCGACCGCGGGGGACTCGGACCGACCGGCCTCCCGCGTCCGGCCGGGCGGATTGACCACCAGCAGGGCGGCGTTCGCCGCCAGAGACAAAACCAACAGCACGGGAAGCGTTTTCATGGGGCGGGGCCTGGAGCGGAGACTTCCCGCGCCCGTTGGAAACGGCCAGCCGGAAATCCGTGTCTGAGCATCGCGGAGCCACGCCGACCGCGCCCGCATCCTTCATTGACCGGCCCGCCCACCGTCCTAGGTTGGCACGAAACCAGCCACGCGCTGTCGCACCTCTCCGCCACGCTCCCATGCCCATCCCCGTCCGCCGCCTCGCCCTCGCCCTTCTGTCTGCCAGCCTGCTCGCCGCCCCGGTCGCCGCCCGCGCCGAGACCGCCCCCGCGCCCACCCCGGCGCCCGCCGCGACCGGCACCGACGACGGCCTGAACCTGCGTTTCGCCAACGGCATCGCCGCCGTCGTCGAGTCGAAGGTGATCACGGTGGACGACATTCGCCGCGAGCTCGCCCCCATCCTGCCCCAGATCCGACGCGATTCCCGCAACCAGCAGGAGTTCGCCCAGAAACTCGAAAAGGTGCAGGACGAGATCATCCGCAACCTCGTCGATCGCGCCCTGATCGTGAAGGAATTCCGCAAGGACGAGAAGCGCCAGATTCCCCAGAGCTACATCGACAACGCCATCTCCGAGCAGCTCACCACCCAGTTCGAGGGCGACCGGGCGCGTTTCCTCGCCTACCTGAAATCCCGCGGTTTCACCCTGCGCGACTACCGCAAGGAGGTCGAGGAGGACATCATCTACGGCTACATGCGCGGCCAACAGCGCAAGAGCCTGAACGTCGTCAGCCCGGCCAAGGTCGAGGCCTATTACGCCGCCAACCAGGCGCGTTTTTTCCAGGAGGAACAGGTTCGCCTGCGCCTGATTCAGCTCAACCGCGGCGAACTCACCGACGCCGACCTGCTCGCCAAAGCCTCCGAGATCGTGGCGAAGTTCAAGGCCGGAACCCCGTTTGAGGACCTTGCCAAGGAATACACCGAGGACGCCCGCAAGGCCAAGGGCGGCGACTGGGGCTGGCAAAAACGCGCCGACCTGAAATCCGAGTTCAGCGACCCCCTCTTCGCCCTCGCCGCCGGCGAGATCAGCGCCCCCATCGTCCAACGCGAGGGCGTCTACCTGCTCTACGCCGAGGAAAAGAAGGCCGCCGGCAACCCGCCCATCACCGAGGTGCGCGAACAGATCGAGACCACCCTCGCGCAGCAGATGACCCGCGAGTCCCAGGACAAGTGGCTGGAGCGCCTGCGCAAGGGCGCCTACGTGCGCCTCTACTGACTGCCGACTGCCGAGACCATAAGTCCCCTGCCCCGTCGCCTTTTGTCCCTTTTCGCCGTCCCTACTTGCGTTGACGAAGCGGCTAATCTAGCCATAATAGCTAGATGGAAAAAGCTAGTATAGCTACGGCCAAAAACGAACTCTCCCGCCTGCTTCGGCGGGTGAAACGGGGCGAAACCGTCGTCATCACCGAACGCAACCACCCCATCGCCCGCCTCGAACCCATCCTCGCCTTCGAAGCCGGCTCGTCCGATACGACCCTGGCCGCCCTGCACGAGTCCGGGGTCCTCCTGCCCCCCGCCGGCCCCGCGCTTGATGTCGCCGCTTTCCTCGCCGCTCCTCGCCCCTCGCTCTTAGGCCCCCTCAGCCTCGTCGCCGCCGTGCTCGCCGAGCGGGAGGAGGGCCGGTGAAATTCTGGGACAGCTCCGCCCTCGTCCCACTGCTCGTCGCCGAACCAGACAGTCCCCGCCGCGCCGAGACCCTCCGCGCCGACCCCGTGCTCGTCGTCTGGTGGGGCACCGCCGTCGAGTGCGAATCCGCCCTGCAACGCCGGCTGCGCGAAGGCGCGCTCACCAACGAGGCCGCCCGCCAGGCCCGCGCCCACCTCGCCACCCTCGCCGCCGCCTGGCACGAGGTCATGCCTTCGGCGGCCCTTCGCACCCTCGCCGTGCGCCTGCTGCGCACCCACCCGCTGCGCGCCGCCGACGCCCTCCAACTCGCCGCCGCCCTTTCCCTCGCCCCGAGCGCCGGCGCCCCAACCTTCCTGACCGCCGATCTCCGCCTGGCCGACGCCGCCGAGATCGAAGGCCTCCGCGTGCTGCGGTGACACCTACACTCCGGTCCGAACGCCGCTTTCTCCGCCACCCCATCCCTCCCGCCCGACCCGCCCCGCGCGCGTCGGGCTTTTTTTCGCCCGCGCCGGTCCGGTTTTCGCCCTGCGCCCGCCAACAAATGCATAGCGCGTTTGACGCGTCTGTTTTATCGTCGGGCATTCCCTTCGCGCGTGTTCCTCGCCGCTTGGAAAAGCCTCCCATGTCCCTTCCCTTCCCCATCCTCACCGCCGCCGAAGCCGCCGCCCTGATCCCGCATGGCGCCACCGTCGCCTTCGGCGGCTTCACGCCCGCCGGCACGCCCAAGGACATTCCCGCCGCCCTCGCCGAGCGCGCCCTCGCCGAACACGCCGCCGGCCGGCCCTTCCAGATCGGCGTGATCACCGGCGCCTCGACCGGCCCCTCGCTCGACGGCGCCCTCGCCCGTGCCGACGCCATCTCCTTCCGCACCCCCTACCAGTCCGATCCCGATCTGCGCAAAGCGATCAACACCGGGCGCGTCCGCTTCTTCGACCTCCACCTCAGCCAGGTCGCCCAACACGTGCGCACCGGCGCCCTCGGCCCCGTGCACTGGACCGTGCTGGAGGCCTCCGATCTGACCTCCGACGGCCGCATCGTCCTGACCAGCGGCGTCGGCGCCGCCCCCACCTTCGCCCGCTGCGGCGAACGCATCCTGATCGAACTGAACTCGCGCCACCCGACCGCGCTCTGCGGCCTGCACGATATCTACGAACCGGTCGACCCGCCCCACCGCGGCGAGATCCCGCTCTACTCCGTCTCGGACCGCATCGGCCAGCCCTGGCTGCAACTCGACCCGGCCAAGATCGCCGGCGTGGTCCTGACCGAGCGCGAGGACGAGACCGGCGGTTTCGCCGCGCCCGACCCCGTGACCACCCGCATCGGGGAAAACGTGGCCGACTTCCTCGCCGCCGAACTCCGCGCCGCCCGCATCCCGACCGAGTTCCTCCCGCTCCAGTCCGGCGTGGGCGACATCGCCAACGCCGTCCTCGGCGCCCTCGGCGCGCACCCGGAAATCCCCCGGTTTTCGATGTATTCCGAGGTCCTGCAGGACGCCACCCTCGCCCTCCTGCGCGAGGGCAAGCTGAAGTTCGCCAGCGGCTGTTCGCTCACCCTCAGCCCGCCCGCGCTCAAAGCCCTCTACGCCGACTTGTCCACCCTGCGCTCCCGCCTCGTCCTGCGGCCGCAGGAGATCAGCAACAACCCCGAGATCGTCCGCCGCCTCGGCATCATCTCGGTCAACACCGCCATCGAGGCCGACCTGCAGGGCAACATCAACAGCACCCACCTCTTTGGCCAGACCCTGATGAACGGCATCGGCGGCTCGGGCGATTTCACCCGCAACGCCCACCTGTCCATCTTCACCTGCCCCTCGCTGCAAAAGGGCGGAAAAATCAGCACGCTGGTGCCGCACGTCACCCACGCCGACCACAGCGAGCACTCGGTCCAGGTCATCGTGACGGAACACGGCGTGGCCGACCTGCGCCGCCTCGATCCCCGCCAGCGCGCCGAACGTATCATCGAAAAGTGCGCCCACCCCGATTTTCGCGAGGAATTGCGCCGCTACCTGGCCCTGTGCCGCGCCGGCCACGAGCCCTTCGCCTTCGAGCACGCCTTCGCCTTCCACCGCCGCTTCCAGCAAACTGGCGACATGCGCGGCGCCTTCACCGGCCCCGCCTGAGCCAACCCATTCCCCAATCCCACGGACCCGCGCGAGGCGGATGACCGTCCCTTCACCGGTCGCCACCGGATCGAGGGTTTGCCGGAGAAAAGGCGATTCGGCCCGCCTTGGACCCTCCATGCAAACCCCATGAAAACCTGGCTCTCCCGCATCCTCAATCTCGCGCTCTGGCTCGTCGGCAGCGTGCTCGCCTCCACCGGCCTCATCCTCGCCTTCCGTCTCCCGCCCGGTTCGCGCGGCGGACGCGGGCTCAGCCTGGCGGACTGGGACCGGCATGGCTGGGGCGACCTCCACACCTGGCTTTCCTACGCCGCCGTGGCCCTCGTCTTCGCCCACCTGCTCATCCACTCGCGCTGGTTGTGGGTGGTCGCCTGCCAGCGTCGCTGGCCACGCCTGGTCGCGGGCCTGCTCCTCGGCTTCGCCCTGCCCGCCGCCGCGCTCCTGTGGCCCGTTTCCCAGGGCGGTCGCGGCGAACATGCGTCCGAACCTCTCAACCAGGCCGACCGTCCCTGACCCCTTCGGCGTCTCGGCGAAACCTCTTGGCCCCCGGCGTCTGGTTCCAATCGCCGCCCCGCCCCGTAGCCCACGAGATCCACCCACAAGACGCGCGTCTAATCCGTGCGCGATTTCGCTCCCGACCATGGCCAACGCCCTCGACTGCATCCCCTGCCTCTGCCGCGAGTCCGTCGCCGCGCTCCGGCGCGCCACCCCAGACCCGGCCCTACGCGAGGCCGTGCTTGGCGAGGCCCTTTTCCACCTCGCGATGCGTGACCCCGACGCGCCGCCCGAAGCGTTGGCCGAGGACTTACGCCGCTTGATTTCCGAACGCACCCGCCGGCCCGTCCCACCCTTGTTCGCGAACACCCCCTGCCCGCATCGCCAGTCCCTCACCTGACTTTCCCGCCATGAAAATCGCCATTCCCCTCGACAACGAAAACGCCTTCTCCGCCCACTACGGAGCCGCCACCCGCGTCGGGTGTTTCCTCATCGATCCCGCCACCCGCGCGCCGCGCGGACATGAGCTGCTTTACCCGGTCACCGGCTCTCCCTGCTCCTGGCCGGAGTGGCTTCACCTCGAGGGCGTCACCACGCTTCTGGTGGGAAGCATCGGTGCCGGCGCACGCGAACGTTGCGCCGCGCTCGGCATCGAGGTGGTCGCCGGCGTTCCCGCGCCGCCCACCTCGGTCGAGGCGCTCGTCACGCGCTATCTCGCCGGCAATCTGCCGCTCGGCGAAAGCAACTGTGCTCACGGCGAGCACGCAAACGGACACGACCACGCCCATCCGAATGAACATGCACACCACGGTCATTGCCAGTGCTCGCACTGAGCCGCCTCCACCCGATGACTCGACGCGGGCCGCCCTGCACGCGCGCGAACACGCCGCCTGCTTCGCCTGCGGCATCCGCCCGGAGCCGGGCCTCGGGCTTCGCTTCACCACACCCGCACCCGGCGAAGACGCGCTCGCGGACTGGTGCCCGCCCGCCTGGGCCATCAGCTACCAAAACACCGTGCACGGCGGCCTTGTCGCCACCGTGCTCGACGGCGCGATGGTGCACGCCCTGTTCGCCCGCGAACACGTCGCCCGCACCGCCGAGCTCAGCATCCGCTACCGCCGCTCCGTGCTCCCCTTGCTAAGCTGCGTGATCCGCGCCCGCCTTGTCCGCCGGCGCGGCTCTCTTTTCCAGCTCGAAGCCACGCTTCACCAAGCCGGCCTCCTCTGCGCCCAAGCCTCCTCCACGTTCATTTCAACCGGCCGCTCCGGCTGCCTCCCATGAAAACCCACGCCCTCGCCGTCTTCCACCGCCCGCCCGCAAATCTCAACTGCGCCCAAGCCGTGCTGGCCGGCTACCAAGCCTTCACCGGCGACCGTTCGCTCCCTCTCGTCGCGTTCAAACCCTTCGGCGGCGGCCGCGCTCCCGACGGTCTTTGCGGCGCCCTACACGCCGCCTGCCGGCTCGCCCCCGCCCGCGCCGAACCCCTGAAAGCGAACTTCCTCGCCCGCGTCGGCGCCCTGCGCTGCGCGGACATCGAGGCACCCTGCGTCGAGTGCGTGGGCACCGCCGCCGAACTGCTGCAAAACTCCCCACCTCCGCCCCGGCTCCGTCCCGACTCGGACTCGATCCCGCCCGCTACCCCACCCTGAGCGCCCTCGTCGGTCATCCCGTCCGCACCCGATCTTTTGGCCCGCAACAGCGCGACTTCTATTCCGCGCGCCCAATACTTGATTGCTTGCGCATATGCTTAATCAATTTTCAACTGCCCCAGCCATGACGCCCCCGCCCTCCCTCCGCCTCGTCATCATCGGTGGCGTCGCCGCCGGCGCCTCGACCGCCGCCCGCGCCCGCCGTCTCGACGAATCAGTCGCCATCACGCTCCTCGAACGCGGCCCCGACGTTTCTTTTGCGAACTGCGGGCTGCCCTACTACATCGGCGGCGAGATCGGCGAACGCTCCGCCCTCACCGTGCAGACGCCCGCCACGCTCCGCGCCCTGCTCAACCTCGACGTGCGCACCGGCACCGAAGCCGTAGCCATCGACCGCCCCGGCAAACGCGTGCAAATCCGCGCCGTGGCCACCGGCGAAACCTCCTGGCTACCTTACGATAAACTCGTGCTTGCCCCCGGCGCCTCCCCGCTGCGCCCGCCCCTGCCCGGGATCGACGACCCGCGCATCCTGACCCTGCGCAACTTGTCCGACATGGATCGCATCAAGGCCGTCGCCGCCGTCGCCCGCCGCGTCGCCGTCATCGGCGCCGGTTTCATCGGCCTGGAAATGGCCGAGCAACTCATCCACCTGAAAAAGTCCGTCACCCTGATCGAGGCCCAGCCGCAAATCCTGCCTCCGCTCGATCCGGCCATGACCCTGCTGATGGCCGACGAACTCCGCACCCACGGAGTCGAACTCCTCCTCGACGACGCCATCGCCGGCTTCGCTCCCGCCGCGGCGGACTCCGGCCTCGAATGCCAGCTCTCTTCCGGCCGCCGCGTCACCGCCGACCTCATCGTGCTCGCCATCGGCGTGCGACCCGACACGACCCTCGCCCGCTCCGCCGGACTCGCCCTCGGTCCGCGCGGCCACCTCCAGGTGGACGAGTATCTCCGCACCTCGGACCCGGACATCTACGCCGCCGGCGACGCCATCGAAACCCGCGACCGCATCACCGGCGACCCCGTTTCCGTGCCCCTCGGCGGCCCCGCCAACCGCCAGGGCCGCCTCATCGCCGGCCACCTCTTTCGCCCCGCCGCCACCCGCCCCTACCCCGGGGCCCTCGGCACCGCCATCGTGCGCGCCTTCGGCGTCGCCGCCGGGCTGACCGGGTGGACCGAAAAACGCCTTCTCGCCGCCGGCCGCGCCTACCGCACCGTCACCGTCCACGATAACCACCACGCCTCCTATTACCCCGGCGCAAAACCGATCGCGTTGAAACTCCTCTGGGACCCCGCCGACGGCCGCGTGCTCGGCGCCCAGCTCACCGGCCTCGCTGGGGTCGATAAACGCCTCGACGTGCTCGCCACCGCCATCGTCGGTCGGCTCACCATCGACGACCTCGCCGAGCTCGACCTAGCCTACGCCCCGCCCTTCGGCGCGGCCAAGGACATCGTCAATCTGGCCGGCTACGTGGCGGCCAACACGCGCGATGGTCTGGTCACCCCGTGCGACACCCTTCCCGCCGATCCCGCCGTGCAAATCCTGGACGCGCGCCCACCCGGCCTGGTGCGAAAATACCCCATCCCGGGCGACGTCTCCTCCATCAACATCCCCCTCGCCGAGCTCCGCGCCCGCAGCGGCGAGCTCGATCCCGCCCGCCCCGTGGTCACCGTCTGCGCGCTCGGAAAAACCGCCTATTTCGCCGCCCGCATCCTCGCCCAGCGGGGTTTCCAGGTCTCCGCCCTCACCGGCGGCCTACGCGCCCGGCTCGACCCGCGCAGCCCCGCCAAGCTGCCCACACTCTGAGCGTCGCCCCGCGGTTTCCGCCCGCCTTCCGCTCCGTCTCCCGTCCCCTCGTCCTAGTTCCCACCACACCCGCCCGCGCAGTTCCCTACATGAAAACCAAAACACCGGTCACCATGGCCGCCCTCGCGCTTGCCACCGCGCTCGGCCTCTCCTTCACACTCGGTCCCATCGCGGCCGAGGAGCTTCCCTCGCCCGCGCCGACGGCGGCACCCGAAGCGACACCCGAGGCCGCTCCGCCAGTGACAGGGGACCCGTCGCCCGGCCGCAAACTCGTGACGACCTACTGCGTCTCGTGTCACGCGAACAAAGAGAACCAGGCGGAACAACACAAGTCCCTCGCCCCGCCGCTTTGGGCGATTCGCACCCGGTATCTACGCCAACACCCGGAACGCGCCGAATTCGTCGCGGCCATGGTCGCGTTTATCCTCAAACCCGACGCCGCCAAAAGCCACATGCCCGGCGCGATCCAACAGTTTGGAATCATGCCCCCCCAGCCTTTTCCCCGTGAACTGCTGGAAGACGCCGCCACCGCGATTTTCGAGGCCGACGGCATTTCCGCGCCCGGCTGGTGGGCCGACCACAAGCCCTCCGGGCCGGGCCCGGGCCGCTAACGGAAGGACCCGAAACGCCGTTGCCCCGCGCGCCGCGAAGCACCCCGCCGGGCCAAGGCGAAAGCCAAACCGGGCCCGCGCCCGCTGGGACGCCGCCTCGCCCGGCCCCACCGGGGCGGCCGGGGCGCAAAAAAAACGCGCCGCGGAACCGGGTCGTATTTTCTCGCCGAGGCAAAGGATGAGTCCGACGGCGCCTAGCCGGCCTCGGCCGGGAACATTCAGCGCGGGGACCGAGATTATCCCGTCGGAGTATCGCGCGATCTGTTTAGGCGTCTGGTCTTCTGACCGGGGCGGAATCCACGGCCCGCACCTGGAAGGTGCTGGGCACGGGTGAACGCGGTGGGCTGCCGGCCGACCGGTCGCCGTCAGACGGCCCGCGACAAACGCGGCATTCGGGTCCGGTTGAGCGGCGGAACAGCGCGGTAAAGGGCCGAGCTCGTTTCGGTGCGGTCCGAGCCCGGGCCGGACCCAAAGGTGTCGCCAGGTCTGCTCGATGCGACCTGGCGACGAAATAATCCGGACCTCAGGCCACCCGCTCCACCACCAGAGGCGGCGGGGTCGGGCGCTTCGGCGCCAAGCGGTAGGCGTCCTTGAAGTAGTTCAGGGCCTGCTCGAGCTTCGCCTCGTCGTTGTAGTGGATCATCATGAGCGGCTCGCCCTGCTTCACCTGGGTGCCGACCTTTTTGATCTCCGACACGCCGACCGCGTAGTCGATCTTGTCGGAGGGCTTTTCCTTGCCGGCCCCCAGGATGTGCACGCCGCGGGCGATCATGGCCGCGTTGATGGTGTGCACGTAGCCGCGCTTGGGGGCGGGCAGTTTGCGGATGTATTTCGCCTTGGGGAATTTTTCCGGGTCGTCGATGAAGGACGAGTCGCCGCCCTGGGCCTTCACCAGGTCCTTGAGTTTTTCCAGCGCGGTGCCGTCGGTGAGGTGGCGCTCGACCGTTTGTTTGGCCGAGAGCGTCGAGCCGGCGACGCCGGCGAGGCGGACGATCTCCATGCCCAGCTTAAGCACGAGCTCCTTCATGTCCTCGGGGCCTTCGCCCTTCAGGAGCTGGATGGCCTCCTTGAGCTCCAGGGAGGTGCCGACGGTGTCGCCGAGCGGCTGGTTCATGTCGGTCACGAGCGCGACGCAGCGGCGCTTCAACGAACGCCCGACCCGGGTCATGGCGCGCGCCAGCTGCTTGGCCTGCTCGAGATCCTTGATGAAGGAGCCGTTGCCCCACTTCACGTCGATCACGAGGCCCTCGCTGCCCTCGGCGAGTTTTTTGGACAACACGCTGCCGGTGATGAGCGGGAGGCTGGGAATGGTGCCCGTCTCCTTGCGCAGCTCGAGGAACTTCGCGTCGGCCGGGGCGAGGTCGGGAGTCTGGGCGCAGATCGCGCCGTTGATCTTGGCCAGCTGGTTGGTGAATTGCTCGACCGAAAGATTGGTCTTCAGGCCCGGGACGGACGCGAGTTTCTCCAAGGTGCCGATCACGTAGTCGTGCTCCGGGCCGCACATCATGGGCACGACCACGCCGCTGGCCATCGCCAAGGGCACCAGGACGAGGGAGGTCTTGTCGCCCACCCCGCCGGTCGAGTATTTGTCGATCTTGGGCTTGGCGATGCTGGAAAGGTCGATCACCTCGCCGGAGAGCATCATCTCCTCGGTCAGGATGGCCGTCTCCTGCGCCGACATTTGCTGGAAGTAGATCGCCATCAACAGGGCCGCGAGCTGGGGCTGGGGCATTTCCCCGTCCAGCGTGCTGTCGATGATGAAGCGGATCTCCTCCTGGTTAAACTCCTGGCCGTCGCGTTTTTTCTCGATCAGGGAGGTGAACGAGGGCTTGATGAAGCGGCGTTGCGGGATGGTGCGTTTCGACATGTGTGTTAAAGAAAAGGATGGGCGGGCCGGTTGGCCGGAAGCGGAAGATGCCAGCACAAACCGTGCAAAAGTCGAGCCTATAACGGGGCTTGCGCGGCGCGTCCCGGGAACCCTTCACTCGCGGAATGTCCGTGCCCTTCCACCTCGCCGCCGCGCTCGACGCGGGTCTGAAACAAGCCGCCGCCGCCGCCGGGTTTGACGCCGCCCGCTTCGCCCCCGAGGTTCGCGTCGCCGCGCCGCAACACGGGGATTTCCAGGCCAACGGCGTGCTGGCCTACGCGAAACAGACCAAACAAAACCCCCGCGCCGCCGCCCAGGCCCTGGTCGCCGCCCTTCCGCCCGAGGTGGTCGCGCTCGCCGAGGTGGAGATCGCCGGTCCGGGTTTTCTCAACTTCACCCTGCGTCCGGCCGCCCTCGAGGCCTGGCTGGCCGCCATCGGCTCGCCCTCGACCCTCGCCGCCGCCGCCGGCCAGGCCCTGGCCGGTCAGACCTGGGTGGTGGACTACTCGTCCCCCAACACCGCCAAACAGATGCATGTCGGACACCTGCGCTCGGCCGTGATCGGCGAGGCGGTCGCCCGCATCGCCGCCTTCGCCGGGGCCCGCGTGATCCGCGACAACCACATCGGCGACTGGGGCACGTCCTTTGGGAAAATCATCTGGGCCTACAAACAGGCCCTCGCCGCCGACCGCGCCGCCCTCGAGACCGCCCTGGCCGAGGCGCCGCTGGAGGAGTTCGAACGGCTCTACAAGGTCGGCAATTCCACCGCCGACGCCGATCCCGCCGTGCTCGACGCCTCCCGCGCCGAGTTGGTGAAACTCCAGACCGGCGACGCGGAAAACACCGCCATCTGGCGCCGCATCGGCGAGGTGTCCGTCGCCGCGTTCCAGAAAATCTACGACCTGCTCGGCATCCGGTTCGACCACACCCTCGGGGAGAGTTTTTACAACGACAAGGTCGCGTCCGTCTACGCCGGACTCGTCGCCTGCGGCGTGGCCGAGGAGAGCCAGGGCGCCCTGGTGGTGTTCCATGACGAAAACCCCCGCTATTCGCGCCACGCCGAACGCCCCAACCCCTTCATCGTGCGCAAGGCCGACGGCGCCGCGAACTACGCCTCGACCGATCTCGCCACCATCCTCTATCGCGCCGAGCACTTCCACGCCGACGCCGCCCTCTACGTGGTCGATAAACGCCAGGGCGACCATTTCGAACAGCTCTTCCTGACCGCCGAAAAATGGTTCGCCCGCACCGGCCGCCCCCTGCTCCGGCTCGAACACCTCGGCTTCGGCACCGTGCTGGGCGAGGACGGGCGGCCGCTGAAGACCCGCAACGGCGAGAATATCAAGCTGAAGGACCTCCTCGCCGAGGCGGTGGAACGCGCCCGCCGCCTGGTGGACGAGAAGTCCGGCGAGCTCCCCGCCGAGGAACGCGCGCGGATCGCGGAGATCGTGGGCATCGGCTCGGTGCAATACGCCGACCTTTCCCAGAACCGCTCCAGCGACTACACCTTCGCGTGGGACAAGATGATCTCCCTCGAGGGCAACACCGCCGCCTACCTGCTCTACGCGGTGGCCCGGATTCATTCGATTTTCCGCAAACTCGGCGTCACCCCCGGGGACTCCGCCGCCGAGGCCGGGGCCAGCCCGCTGGAAACCCCGACCGAACTCGCCCTGGCCCGCAAGCTGGTGCAGTTCGCCGACGCCCAGGCCCAGTGCACCGGCACCCTCCGCCCCCACGTGCTCTGCCTCTACCTCTACGAACTGGCCGGCGCCTTCAGCGCGTTCTACACCGTGGAAAAGGTCGCGGTCGAGGACCCCGCCGTCCGCGCCCGCCGCCTGCGCCTATGCGCCCGCACCGTGCTGCTGCTGGAGACCGCCCTCGGCCTGCTCGGGCTGCGCACGCTGGTGCGGATGTAGTCGGCGCGGCGCGGCGCGATTCGTCGTTGGACAAAGGCGCGGTCGCTCGCCTAGCGTCTCCGGCGATGTCACTGTCCACGCAGGAATTTTATATCCGCAAGGCCGAGGAGACCGACGCCCGCGGCCCGTTTTCCCTCGAGCAGCTTTCCTCGCTGGCCGAGAACGGCCAGGCCGACGCCGACACCCTTTATTACGACGCGACCAGCGAGGCGTGGCTGGCGATCAACTCGAACCCGGCCCTGCTGGACGCGCTTTTCCCGGCCAAAAAGAGCCTGCGGGTCAAAGCCAAGGACGTCTCCCAGCTCAAGACCCTCAACATCGTGAACGAGGGCGATCGCGCCATCACGGTGAACGAGATGCTGCTCGCCGCCGAGGGCCGCACCGAGGAGACGAAAGACCGCGCCGATCCCGCCATCGCGCAGGCCCGGGCGGCCGGCATCGGGCTCTACTCCGCGATGGCCGTGCTGTTCATCACCGCCGCCGCCTACATCCTGCCCCACATCGACGTGGTCATGTCGGCCGATGTGCTCGCGCTCCTGAACGTGCCCATCGCCCTGCTCGGCCTGCTGAATCTCGGGCTCGGCGTCTGCCTCGCCCTGAGCGCGGTCGGAGCCTACCCCACCGTCCGTTTCGCCGCCATGTTGGGCTTCGGTTTCGTCGGCACGCTTTTCGCCTTGGACGGCCAGCTTTTCCCCCTCGGCCTCTCCGCCGCCACCGCCGTGGGTCTGTATTTTTCGACCATTCTTATCAACGTGCCCGGCGTGATCACCTGCGCCGGCCTCGGGGTCCTCGGCGCCTGTGGAATGGCCCAGTATTTCTTCACGACCTGATTCCACCGGCATGCCCGCCCCCGGCCTCCACCTCTGGCAAAGCGCCGTCCGAATCTACACCCGCGACATCTGGCTGACCGAATACCTGGAGAACCGCACCCCGCGCGGCCGACTCTACGCCTGCCTGCGCATCATCTCGATCACCGTCACCGGACTGGAGGAAACCAAGTCCGCCAGCCGCGCCGCCTCGCTGAGCTTTTCCACCCTGCTCGGCCTTGGCCCCCTGATGGCCATCGCGGTCCTGGTCGCGGGATTCGTTCTCGATCGCCAGGACCCCGACCTCGCGGTCAACACCCTGAACCGCCTGATCAAGTTCGTCGCCCCCCAGGTCACCCAATACGAACAACTCGAGGCCACCCAAAGCCCCCCGCCCAAACCCGTCAAACGGTCCGACGTGGTCGCCGCGGCCAACCTGAACCGAAACCCGCCCGCCGCGTCCCCATCCCCCGCCGCCCCGGCCGACGCCCCGCCGGCGGAGCCAAACGCCCCGGGGACGCCGCCCAAGGTCAACCCGGAGCTGGTCGAGCTGATCGACGGCTTCATCGCCGGCTCGCGCAACAGCACCGCCGGGGTCGTGGGCATCGTCACCCTGATCGTGATCGTGCTGCAGCTGTTCACCTCGGTGGAGAACGCGTTCAACGAGATCTGGGGCGTGCGCCAGGGTCGCTCCTGGGTGATGCGGGTGGTGTTTTACTGGACCGTGCTGACCCTCGGCGCGGTGCTGTTTTTCGCCGTCGTGACCAGCCTGTCGGCCGGCGCCTATTTGAATCTGGTCGAAAAAACCGTGCCCTTCGGCCTGGGGGCCAGCGTGGTGGATTTCCTCCGCTGGCTGCTTCCCTCGCTCTCGATCATGCTGCTCATGCTGGTCCTGACCCTGTTCTACAAGTTTATCCCCAACACCCGTGTGCTCTGGCGCAGCGCGGTGGCCGGCGCCATCCTGGTCGGCTTGCTGGTGGTGGCGAACAACTACCTCGCCTTCCTCTACCTGTCGAAGGTCGTGCAGCAGCGCAGCCTTTTCGGCTCTCTCGGCATCCTGCCCATCCTGATGTTCGGGCTGTATGTGTTCTGGTTTTTCCTGCTGCTCGGCGGCCAGGTGAGCTACGCCCTCCAGAACGTGCATTTCCGCAACAGCCAGGCCGCCTGGAACACGCTCGCCGAGTCGATGCGCGAACGCCTTTCCCTGACCGTGCTGCTGCGCATCGGCCGACGTTTCCGCGATTGCCTGCCCCCCTGCACCGCGAGCGAGCTCGGCGCCGAACTCGGCGTGCCCACCCAGATCTTGAACGAATGCCTCAACCGCCTCGTCTTGATGAACCTCCTCTCTCCCATGCCGGCGCGGAAAGGCGACGCCGAAAACGACCTGCGCTACCAGCCCGCCCGGCCGCTCAACCGCACCACCCTGGCCGACTTTAAACGCATGGACGACGACCACGGCGGAGATCCGACCGGCCCCACCCTGACCGACATCGACCCCATCGTGCTGAGCTATGACCAAGAGCTGAACGGCTTCCAGCGCGGCGCTTTTTTCCAGCGCACGCTGGACGATCTGATCACCGAACACCCCATGCCGGCCCCCCGCGCCTGACCAAACGCCGGACCCGCACGGCACCCACCCCGACCCCGCCCCTCCCCCCGCCCCGACCCGCCCACCCGGCGTGATTCGCGGTTGCCTGCCGCGTCCGCAGTCCTTCACCGTCTTCCCTTTCACCCATGATTTCCTGGATCCAGCGCACCTTCCAACAACACTTCAAATGGCTGTTTCTGGCCCTGTTGGTCGTCGTGATCATCTCGTTCGTGTTCGTCACCAACACCTCCCAGGGCCTGGGCGGCGCCGGCGACCGCAAGCTCCCCTCGCGGGTCTTTTTTGACCTGGACCTGTCCCGCCCCGAGGATCAGCGCCAGCTCGGCGCCGACGCCCAGCTCAGCATCTATCTGCGTTTTAACCCCCAGCGCGAAGTGCCCGAGGCCCAGCTCAGCCAATACGCGCTGACCCGCCACGCATCCCTCCACCTCGCGGAGAAACTCCACCTGCCCACCCCGACCTCGGACGAATTGGTGGCCCACATCCGCACCCTCCGCGCCTTCGCCGACCCGCAGGGCGAATTCGACGCCAAACGTTACACCGACTTCATCGATTCGCTGAAAACCAACCCCCGCACCACCGAGGCCGACGTGTCCCGCGTGATCTCCGACGACGTCCGCGTGGCGACCCTGGAGAAACTGCTCGCCGGCCCCGGCTACGTCCTGCCCTCCGACGTCGCCGACCTGCTCGCCAAGCGCGACACCACCTGGACCCTCGCCCTCGCCACCATCGACGGCTCCGCCCACGCGCCGATGATCGACACCTCCGATGCCGCCCTGGAGAAGTGGTTCGAGACCAACGCCCGTCGCTACGAGATCCCCGAGCGCGTGTCCGTGGCCGCCCTTCAAGTCTCCGCCGCCCCCTACCTCGCCGGCGTGAAACTCACCGACGCGCAGATCCGCGCCGCCTACGACGAAAACCCGTCCGCCTACCCCGCCCCCGCCGGCGCTCCCGCGATCCAGCTCGATCCGGCCACCGGCAAAGACCTGGCCGCCGACGCGTCGTTTGCCGCCGTGCGCGCCACCGTCGAGGCCGACCTCCGCAAAAAGCAGGCCGACCAGTCCGCCCTCGCCACCGCCTCCGACCTCGCCGTGCAGTTGCTCGAGCGCGGCGTGAAACCCGCCGACCTCGCCGCCTTCACCGCGCAACACCCGGGCACCACCCTCGCCGAGATCGGCCCCATCGTCCCCGGCACCCTGCCCGCCGGCCTCGGCGGCAACACCGCCTCCGCCGTGGTGATGCCCGAGGTCGAGCGCCTGTCGGCCGACCGCCCGTTTTCCAATCCTATCCCCACCCCCGACGGCGCCGCCCTCCTGGTCTGGCGCGAGACCGTGGCCGCCCGCACCCCCGCTTTTGCCGAGGTAAAGACCCAGGTGCTGGCCGATTATCAAGCGGCCGAAAAACGCCGCCTGTTCAACGAGGCCGGCCGCAACCTGCAATCGACCGTCGCCGCCGCCCTGCCCTCCGGCAAACCCTTCGCCGATGCCGTGACGACCGCCGCGACCGCCGCCGGCCTGAAGGTCACCCTCAAAACCCCCAAGCCCTTCAACCTTTCGGGCAGCTTCCCCGAGGACCTCGATTACACCGCCCTGCAAACGCTGCAGACCCTGTCCAAGGGCAAGGTGAGCGACTTCATGCCCACCGGCGAGGCCGCCGGGCTGCTCGTCTACGCGATCGATCAACAACTGCCCGCGGTCGATCCCTCCAGCGAGGCCTTCAAAGAGATGCGCACCCGCCTGGCCGAGAACCTCGCCCAGTCCAACGCCCAGTCCTTGCTGGGCGGCCTGGTCGAGGACGAGTTGGCCAAGTCCGCGCCCGCCGCGCCCTGAGTTTTGAGGGAGGTCCCCGGCACGGGAGTTGCGAAGCGCCCCCTTCGCCCCATCCTGTCGTCCCGGGTCCACGCGACCCGCGCCTCCCTCCCTCCGTGCCCATCCACCGCTACGCCCCCGCCAAATCCCCCTGCCGCCTGTGCGGAGAGGGTTTCGAGCACCGCCAAGCCCCCGCCGAGCCCGATCTGGCCACCTGCCCGACCTGCGGACAAACCGTGGTGCGCGCCCCGATCGAGAGCGTAAACACGCCGAAACTTCTCAAACCTTTGTCCGTCTCCGACGCCAAGAATCTCGGCTTCACCGTCTTTAAAAAAACCTCCGCCGGCGAATTCGAACGTCAATGACCCTCCCCTCCCACCCCTTCGTCCCCGCCCTTCTCGCCGCCCTGGCCCTGTCCTCCCCGGCCCCGGCCCGCGCCGAGGCCGGCGCGCCCCCACCCTCGGAAACCGGACTCAGCCCGCTCATCCCGCCACCCGAGCCCGCCGCGGAGCCCGCCCCCGCCCCGCCCTCGCCCGTCGCCTCGATCCTCACCGCCCCCGCCCCGGTCGTGCCTTACGCCGAGCCGCTCAGTCTGGAAGACGCCATCGCTCGTGCGCTCGACGCCAACTTCGACGTTCAGCTCCAGCGCCTGACCGCCTCGACCACCACGGAGAGCGTGGAGATCGCCCGCTCCGATTACGACCCCACCCTCACCGCCTCGGCCTCCACCGGGCAGTCCCAAACCACCCGCGCCACGGTCGATGCCAACGGGAACATCCTGCCCGTCGCCGGCACCCGCTCGGACGACGATAACGCCCGCGTGAGCCTGTCCCAAAAAATACCCCTGGGCACCACCATCACCGGCACCACCCGGCTCAACCGCAACGAACGCACCCAGACCTCCCTTTCCACCCTCAACCCGGCCTACAATTCCGACGTCGGCATCTCCGTCCGCCAGCCCCTGCTCAAGGGCGCCGGCACCACGGTGAACAACGCCGCCCTCGAGCGCGCCCGCCTCGGCAACACCCGCGCCCGGGCCGATTTCGCCGCCCAGGTCTTCACCGTCGTGCGCGATGTGGAGGTCGCCTATTCCAACCTGGCCCTCGCCCGCGAGCAGGTCGGCATCCGCGGCTTCTCGCTCGAGGTGCGGAAAAAACTCTACGCGGAAAACCGCGCCCGCCGCGAGGCCGGCGTCGCCACCGACCTGGAGGTCCTTCAGGCCGAGGTCGGCGTCGCCACCGCCGCCCGCGATCTGTTGCTCGCCCGCCAGTCCGCCCGCGACCGCGAGGACGAGTTGCTCCGCCTGCTCGGCCAGGAGACCTTTGAAAATCCGGTCGGCCCCGTGACCCTCCCCCCGGTCGGAGAACCGGTGATCGATCTCGCCGCCAGCCTCGCCCGGGCCCGCGCCAACACCCCCGAATACGCCTCCGCCCTCGCCTCGATCCGCCAGCAGGAGATCGACGTGTCCTCGGCCAAAAACGCCCGCCTGCCCCAGCTCGATCTCGGCGCCCAGGCCGGCTACAACAGCACCGATCCCACCGTCCGGGACGCCGCCTCAAACGTCTGGAAGGGCGACGGCTACAACTGGCAGATCGACCTCTCCCTGAGTTTTCCCTGGGGTTTCCGCGAGGAGCGCGCCCGCCTGCGCCAGGCCCGCGCCGGCCGCGACCGCGAGGAGCTGCGCCTCGCCCAGATCGAGCAGCAAATCCTCGTGTCGGTGCGGAACGCCGTGCGCGCGCTCGAGACCGGCGCGGAGAATCTTCGCCTGTCGACCCTCACCGCCCAGCTGAGCGGCCGCGAGTTCGAGGTCGAGAAAGCCCGCTACGATTCCGGCTTGTCGACCTTCCGCCGCGTGCAGGAGACGCAGGATGCGTTCGACCAGGCCAAACTCGCCGAGCTGCAGGCGAAGGTGTCGCTCCGCACCGCCCAGGCGAACCTGGACCGCCTCGAAGGCAACGCCACCGAGCGTTACCCGATCACCCTCGCGCCCTGATCCCTCCCGCCGCCGTCCCGGTTTCGTCGCCCGCACCATGCCCTCCGCCCCCTCCCGCCGCGCCCCCGCCGAGTGCCCGGTCTGCGGCGAGGCGGTGCCACCCCGCGCGACCGCCTGCCCACACTGCGGCGCCGACGACCGCACCGGCTGGAACGAGGAGGAAACCCGCTACGACGGCCTCGACCTGCCCGAGTCCGCCTTCACCGACGAGGACGGGGAAAACCCGTCCGCCCGCCGCCCCCTACGCCGCGGTCCCCACCCCCTCTGGCTCATCGTGGCCGGGCTGCTCGTGCTCTGGCTCGTGCTGCTCGCCCTGTCCCCCGGCCACACCTGGTTCTAGCGGCGCTCGCCGGGCAACGATCCACCGGGCGGCCCCGCCCCGCGCGCCGCGCGGCCGGCCCCGGCCGCGTCGCTTGCGTCCAAGGGCCCGGCGGTGCCTAGTCGGCCTCGCCGTCCCATGCTCCTCGCCGAAATGACCCTCGATCCCGTCGTCGCCGATATGGTGAAGACGAGCCTGTGGTCCTACATCTACACCATCGGCGGCCTGCTCCTCGGCCTCTTTGCCCTCGCCCGCCTGCTCAGCGAACGCCGCCAACCGGCCAACACCCTCGCCTGGCTGCTCGCCATCATCGTCCTGCCCTGGCTCGCCGTGCCGCTGTTCCTGGTCTTCGGCGGACGCAAGATCCGCCGCCTCGCCGCGCGTAAACGCCGGCTGCGCCTGCCCACCCCGGTCGCCGCCCGACCCGCCGCCACCACCCTCGCCCACCCCGTCGCCCAGACCATCCGCACCAGCGGTGCCGGCGAACCGGTGGGCGGCAACTCCGTCCGCCTGCTGACCACCGGCGAGGAGACCTACGCCGAGCTGGAACGCCAGATCCTCGCCGCGCGCCATACCATCCACATCGCCACCTACATCCTCGGCCGCGATCGGGTGGGCAAACAGATCGTCCGCCTGCTCGCCCGCCGCGCCCGCGAGGGCGTGCGGGTGCGCCTGCAACTCGACGCCCTCGGCTGCTTTTT
>CAMCHD010000030.1 GCA_945874545.1 Akkermansia muciniphila
CCGAGATTTTTCGGCAGGGGCAGGGCCTGGTCGCGCACGTCCCAGGTGCGGATGATGTTGGTGTCGCCGAGCGGCGGCGCGCGCATCAGATCCGCGCCGGTGGGGATGAGGTAGGCGTAGGGCGTGGCGCTGAGGGCGTTGGGCGAGGAGCTGGCCGGCCCGGGGGCGCCGGGGGTTCCGACCGCATAGGGGTCCATGCCGACGTAGCCTTTGAACACCAGGCCCGAGGAGTAGATCTTGGTGGCGAAAGTGGACTGGGAGTAGGCGTGGTCGCCGGCGGCGAGCGGCCAGCCGAAGAAATTGAGCCCCTGCTCGATGGTGGTGCCGAACTCGATCACGATGCCGGGCACCGCCCCGCCGGAAGCCTTGCCGATGTTCAGGCAGTGGATCGCGACGTCGGGATCGTTGAGCACGTTGCTCATGACGTGCTGCTGCAGCACCTGCTTCCACAGGGTGTTGTCATCGGCGGTGGGCTGGTCGGTGCGGATGCGGAAAAGTTCCTGGCGCAGGGAAAACACCGTGCCGTTGCGGTCGGGATTGTTAAAGCCGAGGCGCCCTTTCACCACCTCCCACTCGTCCCGGAGATTCGCCAGCGCGGACGCCAGACCGGCGTCGCCCAGGCCGGCCTCGATGGGATCCCGACCCTCGAAGTCGCCGAGGCTGTAGGTGCCGATGATCTCGTCGACAAAGGCCGAACCCTCGGACGACCCAAGCAGCCCGGTCTCATAGTCGTAGGCCTTCGCCGCGCAGTAGGCGTAGGTCTGGGCGAGGTCGAAGAGGGATTTGTATTGGGAAAGGGCCTCGTTGCGCAGGTCGCGGTAGACCAGATCGTTGGTGCGATGCCCCTGGATCACCGCCGCCGCGCGCTGGCGGAAGGTCTCGCGTTCGGACAGGATGTGGTTCGCCTCGGCGAGCAGGCGCGACACCTGCTCGTTGGTGCGCTGGATGTGGGTGAGGGCGCGATTGATCTCATAACCCGTCGCGGTCATTTCCTCGAACAGGCGCTGGAACTCCAACACCTGTTGTTTGTCGCTGGCCGAGACCGCCACGTCGTCGATCAGCGCCTGGGCCTCGGCCTCGAGCTCCGCCGCCTTGCCCTCGAGCTCGCTCGCCGCCGTCTCTTGTATATAAGCCAGGATATCCTGCGCATAGGCCGCCACCGCCCCTTCCAGCTTCGCCAGCCCGCGCCCGATCGAGGCGGTATCAAAGGCGAAGGGACCGGTGACGGTGGGAATGCCCTCGCTCACCGCGTCGGCCAGGCCCGACACATAGTCCGCCACGGCGATCGCCTGCTCCGAATAGTTGGTCAACAACGCCGCGGCGTTGGCGTAGTTGCTCGCCTCCGAATTCAGCTTTTCCGAGGCGGCGTCGGCCGCGTCGGACGCCTCGATGGTCTCGGTATAAAGCTGATAAGCGCGGTCGAAATGGGCCTTTTTGTTGTTAAACGTGTTGGTCGCCTCGCGCAGCGAGACCTGCGCCTCGTAGGCGTCTAGCAGGGCCGACTGGAGCTTGCCCGGCTGGGCGCGTCGCCCGTGGCCGGCCGGCGGAAACTGCCCGAGGGTGAAGCGCGAGATTTGATAGCTGCGGTTGGTGTATTGGGCGGAATCGTAGAGCCGCGCATAGATGCTCTCGATCGACCAGTCCAGAAACGGATCGGTGTTGATCGGCTCGGGGAAGTTGACCGTCACCGTGCCGCCGGTATCGATCACGGTGGACGGCTGGTCGATGAAGTAGTAATGATATAAATCCGGGCCGGCATAGCCTTGCAGATACAGTTTACCCGCGCCGACATCGCCCGGATAGGGCGTTCCGAAGAGGGTGGAGAGTTCGTATTCGTAGGCGGACTCCTGGCGGCTCACCGCGTCGTTGTAGTCGTCCAGGCTGTTGTTTTGCTCGCGCTGGAGCGTGTTCATCAGCCCGGCCTGTTTAAACGCCTCCTTGGCATTGATGGCGGCGGAGATCGCACGGTCGTAGATCTGCTCAAAATGCGATTTGCCGGCGGAGAGTTCGGCGGGCGATAGGTCGAAGGTCATCGCGCCCGGGGCCAGCCCGAGCTCGTTCATATGCGCCTGGGCCGAGGCCGAAAGGGTGGTGACGCGACCGGCGCTGGTGACCAACTCGTTGATTTCCGGCACGGTGGTGCGATCGATCTTCTGGATGCCCTCGTGGACGGTATCCAGGTCCGGGAGCATGGCGTTGGCGGAGATCCAGTTGAAGTAGGCGCCTTGCATGACCCGGGAGGCCCATTCATCGCCGCCCCAGTGCCGGGTGCGACCGGTGGAAGAGTTATACTTGCCGTCGCCCAGGTGATCCCAGCCCATGGTGTGGTCGTCGAGATGATCCTTGCGCATGGTGAAATCCAGGACGTCCACGCCCGCCCGGGCCAGGGCGGCGGCGGCGGCGGCGAATTTGCGCTCATCCTTGTAATCCACCTGCACGGTGAGGCCCAGCACGGTGACGCCCTCGGTGCTCGGGGTCCAGGTGAAGACCGGTGAGGTAAGCAGTTTATAATATCCGGTGAGCGCGGTCAGATAATGCCCGTAGGCGTCGCCATGACCCTGGGGGAAGAGATGCTGGGCATCGGCGGCGTCCAGCACCCCGTCGGCCGCCGGACCACCGGATTTTTCCTTGATGTTGTAGTTGGTCGCATAGATCGGTTCGCCGGAGTTTATTCCGTTGGTGTAATTCCAATATAACCGATTGTAGGAAGGGTTCACGGTCACGCCGGGACTCGCAAAATCATCCCTCCCGCGCAGCAGACCGAGGGTCTCGTCCAGCAGGGTGGCCGTCTGGCCCTCAAAGGAAAAACGCGCCGAACTGATGTCACCCTGCCCACCGGGATTGGTGATCTGGATGGTCGGGTTCTGGGCGTCGTCCCAGGCCTCGTTGCCGAGGGTCATATAAAGGTCGCTCAAATATCCCGCGACCAGCAGGAGGGTGCTGTTGACCGAGTCGGTGGTGGTCCCGGCGTCGAGACTCTGGGCCTTCACCCGGTTCAACACGGTCTCATAGATCTCGATCAGACCAAAGTCCTCGATGTTATCCAGGTTTAGCGCGACGTCGCCCTCCCACCGTGTGCCGGCCTGGGTGAGGATGCTCACGTCGGTGCTGACCGGATTATTATAAAGATCCGTCTGGCGCTGGTTAAACGGATTTATGCCGTCGAGCACGCGCTTCACCCAGCTTTCGACCAAGACCGGCGGCATCCAGTCGCTGTAGGCGCTGCCGGTGACCAGATTGGCCGAGGCCTTGGCGCGATAGCGCATCGTAAAGTAATTGTCGCCAAAGACGAGAAGCGGATTGCCGAGGGGCGAACTGGCGGAGCCGCCCACCACGACGATATGGGAAAAGGTGCCGTTCGGCTGCACCCACTGCGAACCGCTGGCCGCGACGTTGTCGGTCCGCACGGGGATGTGGACGCGGAAATCGATCACGCTGGCCGGACTCGAGGCGCCATCCGGCGAATACAAGGCCACCTCGACACGGTTGGCGCCCACGATAAAGTGGGCTGGATCGATCTCGAATTGATACGCCAAACCCTCCGGGCTCGCGACCAGGCCGGTGCGGGCGCCGGTCAAGGCCAGTCCGCCGGGGATGGCGGATACGACCGGGAGGTTGTAGGCCAGCACCGGCAGGTTGTTGACATAGACCACCAGGCCCTCGGAAGACCCGAGGCTGGCGCTAAAGACCACTTGCGAGGGCACACTGGAGAGAGTCAGGTCCGGGTTGCCCAGAAGAATACGGCCGGGCCGGCCGGTGCTCGAAACATAATTCGAGTTGTTGATCGACAGGCTGGTGGAAAGGGTGATCTCCGTGGCTCCGTCGTAATTCAAAGGCGCGGTCGGCGACGGATCGACGGCCGGATTATTCAAGCGCAGCCACCTGTTGCTGGTCGAGGTGCCGAGGACGCGGGTGGTGGTGTAGGTGTAGACCGGCGGGAAGCCGCCGTTCACCGACGGCGAGTAGCACCACTGGAATTCATAATTTTCCGGATGCGCCGCGAAGTCGCCGCTGTGACGCAAAGTGGTCTGCTCATCGAGCGGATTCGAGGCGGAAATGACCTTGAGATCGCCTTGATACAAGGTGTCCGTCACCTTGATAATCGACATGCCGACCGGCTCTCCCTGCGGCGTGAAGGCCTCTCCGTCGCCAAACACGAGGGTGACGTAACCCTTCCCCTGGCCGAGGGAGGTGAGGGCGTAGCTGTCCACCGCCGTGTCGCTCGCCGCGATCTCCGCGAGGGCCTGGGCCCCGACCACCGCGGTCTTGGTCGTGTCCACGATATAGGTGCCGGGCTGCGAGGGATTTTCCTTAAACGTCTCGACCGAGGTCGACAGAGCGGTGATGGCCGCGTCCCACTTGCCTTTGTCATTGTCATCCGCGGTGACAAGGCCCTGGAGCGCCGCGACATCATCCGGGCTGAGGGCGTTGAGCTGAAGATAATCCTCGCCGGCGATGGCGTCGACAAATTCACCGTTGAGTTGCAAGCCGCCGATGGTCCCGAGGTTCGGATCGTAATAAAAACGCTGCTGCAGGTGCGGCTGGGCCAATTGGAAGTAGGTTTTGCCATTCTGCGCCGTCGTTTTCAGCGACGCCGGCAGCGCGATGAGGCCGACCCGGGCATCGTCGAGCAGCACGGTCTTCGCCCGCGTGGGGTCGTGGAGGGTCGCGCTGGGTTTTGACACGCCGTTCAACGCGATCGACTGTTGATATAGAATGCGCGCGCTGGTCTGGCCCCGCACCGCCGGAAGGCCGAATTTGGGCAGGGTGAGGGTTTCCGCGGTGGACAAGGTCGGCGGCGCGGACGGCCATTGCGGGCGATAAACGACCGTGAGAGGCGTCCCGGACACGGGGTCGCCTTGATACACGCCATTCACCACCGGCCGGAGATAGGGCAGGATGGCACCGGAGGCGGGCTGGGCGCGACCGGGGAATACGAAATCGCTGCGCATCGTATAGTAGAACTGCATGCCGAGCCCCACCGCGCTGGAGGCGCGAACCCAATCGAGATCGAAGGTCTGGCCGGCGACGGTCACCGGATCGATACGGAGGGAGGTGATGGTCTTCCCGGCCCAATTCGGCGAGCCCGCGACGTTAAAGGACAGGGTTTGCCAGGCGCCGGCGGTGGTGTAATTAGCGTTCAGGGCCACGTAGGCCCCGTCGGTATTGCCCCAGAAAAGCTGGACGGTGACATTGGCCGAGGCGCGGAAGCGCATCTGAATCACCGGCACGCTCGAGCCGGCGAAGGCGGTCAGACCTTCGGTAAAGATAAAAGCGTCCCCATTCCCGGTGGCGGAACCACTGAGCCGCCCGTTGTTTACGGTGATCGCGCCGGTGCTGCCGCTTTGACCGGTCCATATACCGCGATCGCCGGTGAGGTCGAACTCCGCGTTCGCCACCGGTGCGTAGGCCGGCAACCCGGCCGAGGCGGCGTCGTCATGCGGCCCGCGATACACCCAGTCGTAGCCCTTGCGGTCCTTGAAGGTGAAAACCGTATAGAGCGACGGCGAGCCGGAGGCGGGGGCGATGTCATGATAACTCGCTCCCGGATCGACCTCGATATTACGAACCACGCCATTCGAGGGATCGACCGGGAGGGGCAGCAAGGGAAGCGGCTGCGGCGCAAGTTGATTCAAGGTCGTCCCGGCGGTGACGGAGTAGTCGAAACGATGGGTCGCATCTTCGCGCAACACTTCATAAACCGCCATGGCCGGACGGTTGTCCGAAGGATCGGTGTATTGTATTAGAATGCGAGGCAGGGAGGTGAAGGCCGGGCTGCTGGAGGCGTTGCCGGTCGCGATGTTCAAATCGTCGCGCAGGGCGTAGCCGCGGCCGCCGAGCATCAACGCGTGCTCTTCGTTGGGATTGTAGCCGGGCCTGGTCGCGTCGGGCTGGTTGTATATCCTTCCGGCGGCGACGTAGGTGGCCAGGGACCCCGTGCCTTGGTTCGAGGCCATCACCACATCGGGCGTGGAGGCGGAGTCGCGATAAGCCAGCGTGTAACGGCCGATTTTCGCGGGCAGATACATATCGGTAAACTCGGAAGAAGGCGCGGGGTATTTTTTAAACCACCACACCGTGAGGCTGGAGGCGCCGCCTGGAAGCGCATTGACCGGAATGATCGCGCCCTGTTCGGCCTCCTCCACCCCATTGACGAAGGGATCCACATAGGCATCCGGAGAATAATAGGTCCCCGCCGCGACGTAACCGGCGAGGGTATCGACCGAGGCGGGCGGATTGATCCGTTCGCCGACATACGCGGTGCCGGACACGGGGGCGTTCCCATCGCCTTCCTGGTAGCCGTCGCGGCCATCTGCCTGGGTCATGATCGGCACATACCAGACGCCGCCGTTGCTGCCGGTGAACTTCAACAGGGACCGATTCAGTTGATCGACCTCACCGCCGAGGTCGACCAACATGCGCTGGGTGTTTATATCCATCACGGCGTCGCCCTGGGTCGAATCTTGATATACGATCTGGGGTATGTTGCCCCCGAGGAAGGCGAGCCCGGTGCCGGTCCCGGCGTTGCTGCCGGAGGAGCCCACCGTGTAGTGGGCGAAGCGGGTGATATCCGACGGCCAGACCTGGAGGTATTTATTGAGATATACCGGCCAATTGATCAAGGTGTTCAAGGTCGACGTGGCGCCGTCCGCCGGGATCGCGATGGTTTCGGGAGAGAGCCAGTAAAAGATCTCTCGATCCTCGATGTCGTTCTCCTGCTCCGCGTAGTAGGCCAGGGTGCCGTCGGGCAGCGGATTCGAGCTGTAGTAATCCACCGCACTGGTCGAGGTGGTGACCGGCGAGGCGACGAGGGTCTCGTCGGGATCGAAGGCGACGCCGTCGAAGGCCCGCAACCGCGAGCCCAGCTCGATGGTGGCCGTGCTGGGGCGCAGAGTCTGCTGCACACTGACGATATCCATACCGAGGAACTCGTGCGTGCCATCATCGCGCAAGGCTCCGAGATACTCCACCAGAATTCGGCCGGTCGTATTGTAGGCATGCAGACGGCGGGTGCCGCCGGTGGTGTCGAACCACACCGTGCGGAGCTCGGCCGAATCGGGATCCGGCGTCGGCGCGCCCGCGACGACGTATTCGGTGGCCACGGACGCTGGAAACACATTGCTGTAGACCGGATTCAGGGTCTCGATCACCCCGGACGGGATGACCACCTGCGGGCCGTTGAAACTGCGTTCGGTCCAATAAAGATTTCGCACCGGACTGGTGGTGGCGGAGGAGACAGAGAAGCGTTCCTTGTAGTAAATATAGGCCCCGGTGGCCGAATCCGGCACGCTGGAACGCCAGGTGATCTCGACCGTGCCGGGGGTGTTGGCGAAAACCTGGCGGGCGTGGGGGCTGTAGTAATAGGAGGGCAGGGTCGATGCTTCCAACGGGGGAATGGAGGACGGCTCGCCGGTGCGGTAATCGTTGGCGGGCGCGGCCAGAATCTCTCCGGCGCGCACCGGCTCCGCGCGCCAAAAACCGGCGGCGCCGGTGTCGCGGGGCGTCCCATTCGCATTCAGGATCGAGGTCGGCGGCGTGATCCGGTCACCGTAAAAATAGCGGGGAACCCCCGAGGCGAACGTGGTGCCGGCGGAGGACCGGACCAGCTTGATCCCGGAGGTCGCGCTGGCGGGATAACCCGACCCCACGGGGCCGGATGCGGCCGAGGTTTCGACCACATTGGCAAACTGCGGCGTGATGGTCGGATCGCCGACGGGCGCAAGGTTCGGACCAACCGGAGTGATATGGTTGGGGACGTTGCTCAGCCGGTTGTTCGCGCCGCTCTTGACCTCATACTGCGCCCGGAGCGACGGAGAAAAGGCGGCCCACGCGATCAGCAGGGACCCGATCCACGCGCGGAACATCCCCCGCCCCGGGATTTTACAAGTCCGGTCCATGATGATATAAGGGTTGACCGAGATTCGCTTAGCGGGCGGTGGAGAGCAGCTTTTCCAAGGCGGCCAGCCGTGTCTCGAGCGCATCGATCCGTGCGTCCCTTTCCTCCAGGCGGGCCGAAAGTTCCTGGATCGCGCTTATGCCCGCGCTGAAAACGCGATCGTAATCCACGGACATAAAATCGGTGACCCGCCGGCCGTAAACAAAGGCCCGACGCACCGGACCGGACGATTCCACGTCGAACGAAACACGGGACGGCGCGGCTGCGACCCGAACCTCAAGGGTTTCCTGATCGGCGAGAATTCGAACCCAATCGCCCGCCTTCAGCCCATGCTCTTTTTCCAGAACAATCGTAAGCATGCCCCGGGAGGCATCAAAATCCAGTCGGGTGGCGTTGGCATAGATATCCGGGAGGTAATTGACCGAGCGATTCACCGCCTCCGGCATGACCTCCAAAACCTCTTGGGCGATGAGACCTTTATGCGGCAGGGCACCGCTCCCGATCCAGTCCTTCATCGTGTAATCCGTCACCTGTAACAGATTGATCAAGCGCAGATCTTCCGCCGGATCGGACCGCCCCAGGACCTTCTTGATACGCTGATCGGAATGAGCGAGGAAAAACTGGGCCGACACGCCCTTCTCGGCGTAGATGGAAAGATTGGGATAGCCATTGATGCCCTTGGCACCGTCGGCGCTGTAAACATCCGGATTTCCCTCCTGGTAATATTGGCCCGAATCGCTGCGACTGCTGCCGCTGTCGTAATAATAAGGCGCGGCGTAACTGCGGACATCGAGCGGGCAGACCGGATTCATGGTCCGGATTCCGACGTAGCCGGACGGATTCAGGATCAGGTTATCGTCACCGTCATTCTGGGTGCCGATGACCAGACGGCTGGTTTCGGCGCCGCCGCCGACGGAAGAATCGTCCTGATATTGTATAAAGGCATAGTCGCTGCCGAAATTATTGCGGCTGGGGAACACGATACTGCTCGCCCCGCCCTGGTTTTGATGCTGCAGGGTGAGCGTGCCCACGGTCGCCGCGGCGGCGGTGCCATTGACTTCATTGATGTGCAGCGGCCCGCCGGGACTGTTCGTGCCGATGCCCACCCGTCCGTCGCCCTTTACCCGCATCCGCTCGGTGAAGCTGGCCGAAGAACCATAACCGAAGGCGATATCCTCCGTGCCGCCCGACGTGTATAATTGCAAAAGACCACCTTGAATACCCAGGCCGTAGTGCGACGTGCCCTGGCCGAAGAGCGATATCTTGTCCCCGATGCTGTCCGCAAAACTGAGCGGGAAGCCGGGCGCCGATTGGTTGATACCGATATTCCCGGCGGTTGTGATCGTGAGCTTGGTGTTGATCGCTGGGCTGCTCCAGGAGTTGCCGATCTTGAATTTCTGCCCGTCGGCGTTGTCGAGGCCCATGGACCAGCCGTTGATGCCGGCGACATCCATCGCGTAGAACGGACTGCCCGCGGAGGCGCCGGCCGTGCGCACGGTCACGATCGCATGCTGGTTGGCCGAATTGGTCGGGTTAAAGACATAAAGACCGTTGGCTTCGGGAGAGGTGCTCGATCCGGCCGCGACCTGCAGGGGAGCTCCGGGGGAGCCGGTGCCGATGCCGACATTGCCGGAGGCGCGGTAGACGCTGCCGCCGTTCACGCTCCAGAGGCCGACGCTGGACGCGTCGATTTTGGCGGCGGTGACGGCGTTGGCCGAAAGATCGGCGGTCGCGATGGTGGCATCGGCGATCTTCGCGCTGGTGACCGCGCTGGCCGCAAGGTCGGCGGTGGCGATCGAGCCGTCGGCGATCATCGCCGTGGTCACGGCGCTCGAGGCGACCGACTCGGCCACGGTGGCGCGCAGCGCGTAGGCGGCCGCGACCAGCTGCTGGCGGGGGGAGATCTCGGCGTCGGTGGTGGCGGAATTCCCATCGTCGACCGTCACGCCCAGATAAAAGGCGGCGGAGGTGTTGCCCGAAGCGTTCAGGATCTCCGGGATTTTTTTATACGGGGTCGGCGCGGGCGAGCTGGGGCCGGTGAGGCCGGAGATGCCGGTGCCGTTGCCGATGAGCACGCTGAACTCTCCGCCGGAGATGGTCACGGTCTGGGTCTCGGCCCACACCGGCGTGCCGCCGGAAGCCGTGGTGTAGAGTTGGAATTTCACCGCCCGGTTGACCGGCGTGGAGGAGCCGATGAGGTTGCCGGCGGAATCGGTCACGCGCCCCTGGTAGCTGAGCAGCACGGGAACGGTTGAGGTCTGGGCGAAGGCGGAGGCGAGGCCGAGCAGCGCGAGGGCGGCGAGGAGTTTCGATTTCATAAAGATGGGCGGGGCGTGGAAAGTCGGGACGGGAGCGGAGCGGGTCAGGGCGGGGTGAGGTCGATCTCGGCGATCTCGGAGATGCGGCGCATGGCGAAGGTGCCGGCGACGGTGAGCGGGACCTTGTTCAGACCGGTGAGCGTCTCGGCGTAGGTGCCGCCGAGCACGGTCGTGCCCCAGCCGGCCACGGTGGAGTCGTCCGGTGGCGCGGCGGTGAAGGTGAACGCGCAGACCCGCGCGATATCGTAGCTCTCCCGGCCCGGGCCGAGCGGCTGGAAACGCGCGTCGAGGTTGTCGTGGTCGGGATGATACGCGTGCACGAAGGGGTTGACCGGGTCGTCGTGGAAATGGGTGATGTTCCAGGTGGTGGTCGCACCGGGGGCGAAGGAGGCGGGCGGGCCGGCCGCAGCCAGGACCGCCGAGCCGGCCGGCATCATCGGCGCGTAGTAACGGGCCGGCCTCACGTCCGAGGCGGAGGCGGAGAGGACGCGGTCCTCGCTCACCGCGAGGCCGAGCGGATTTCCCGAGGTGACAAGACGACCGGAAAACACCTGCCGCAGCATTCTTGCGGTGCCCACGGCGTCCACGTGCAGAAGGACGTTGATCGGGAAGGAGCGCGTGGTCGCCGCCCCCGAGCCCGGCTGGGTGCTGGTGACACGCGAGACGTTTACCTGGGCCAGCCAGAGTCCGGCGGTCGTCGCGGGCTGCACGCTGACCGGGACCCGGACGTCGGTCAGCCCGGCCGAGTCCCGCAGGCGCAGGATCGACGCGTAGAAACCGCCGGAATTGGTGGAGAGCGCCGAACGGTCGACCTCGAAATCGAGGTTGGCCCGGCCGCCGGCCGCGATCGTCACGGTGAGAGCGGGCGCGGCGCCGGTGACGGGCACCCGCGTCTCGTCATAGGCGTTGGTGGCGCCGTTGAACACCCGCCGCAGGAGCGGCACCGCGCCGGAAATCGTCGACTGGCCGGCGGGCGCCGACTCGGACGAGTCGAGCGAGACGGTGAGCGTGAGGCTGCTGGTGGACCGGTTCACCACCCCGATGGTCAGGGTGGTGAGGGTGCGGCCAAAGAGCAGTCCGCCCGAACCCGGCGTCTCGTAGGCGAGGGCGCCGGAAAAATCGCTCACCGTGGCGAGGTTGAACCAGTAGGCCTTGTCCGGATCGAGGCGCTCGGTGGTGGTGACGACCTGAAGCGGGTTGGAGGAATTCAACGGGCCGCCGACGTATTTGTAGACCTTCGTCCCGGCCGGCAGGCCGGTGGCGCCGCCGTTGATGAAGCTCGCGAAATAGTTGGAGATCACCGGCCAGGTCGCGCTGGTTCCGGCGGCGGGAAACCCCATGAAGTTCGCCCCCGAGATCAGCCAGGTGTTGGCCGGCGCGCGGGCCTGTTGTTTGATGGTGATGCTCGTCGCCGTTGAACCGGCGTTGTTGATCAGGTAGGCGGAGTTCGCCACCATGCGCTGCAGGACCTGCTCGGTGGGGTCCTCCCGTTTCCACACCGTCCACTCGTCGCTGCTGGTCGTGGGCGTCGAAGCGGTGTCGGAAAACTGCACCTGGTCGGGATTCGGGTTCCAGCGCCACACCTCGGTGACGTTCGCGTTGGCGGAAAAAATCTCCGCGACCGTGGTGTGGGACGCGTCGCCGGCGAGCCAGATGGCGTTCCAGCCCGCCGCGAGCGTATAGGTCTTGGAAAACCACTGGGCGTGCAGCGAGGAAGACGCCGCGAGCGCGAAGAGGAACAACAGGTGAAGGCGTTTCATCGGACTTTGAGGCGGTAGAAGGTTTTCGCCTCGGCGGCGTCGCGCGGGATCGAGCCGGCGACCACGCCCACCCCGGTGGCGGTGTAGGCGGAGGCGGCGACCGTCGCCGCGCCGACGGTGAATTCGGCCGGCGACCACGTCTGTAGATCGACGCTTTTTTCGAGCTGGTAGATCTTGCTGGTGATGCTGAAGAACTCGAAATCGGACCGCGTCTCGGTCGCCTGGGTGATCTTGAGATAGAACGTCTCCGTCGCGTCGGCGGCGTAGGTGCCGGCGATGTATTCGGTGAGGTTGTTAACGCCGTCGCCGTCGAGATCCCCGGTCGGCGCGACCCGCGCGAGGTCGGCGGTGGGCAGTCCGGCGAGGTAAAGTTGCAACTCCTCCCAAGCGTCGGGCAATCCGTCCAGATCGGCGTCGCCGCCCAAGGTCAGATCCAGTCGCCGGCGCCCGGCGGGATTGCCGACGGTGGGCGGGGTTTTGACCTCGATGGGGTAGTAGAGCACGCCGCCGATATCCACGGCCAGGGTGTAAACCGCGCCCGCGCTGACCGCGGCGGACGTGTAGGCGGTGGTGCCGCCGCGATTCATGTCCAGGCGCATGCGAATCTGGTAGGTGTAGTCCGCGCCCGTCGCGCCGGTGAGCGGATAACGCGCGATCTCCCGCCCCCCGAAACTGAACACCACGGTGGCGCCGCCGGCCGGGATGAGGTAGCCGAACTCATCCCGCACGTCGCCATAGATGGAGTAGTGCGGCGCGGGCGGAAACGCCGCCAGACGCGAGGATGCACCGACAAACGCCAGCAGGCCGGCCGCGACGGCCCACCCGACTCGGGCCACGACACCTCCGGCCCGCGCGACGCGGGATTTTTTCGGCGAACTCGGATCGGAGCCGGGAAACGGTCGGAAGGGTATGGGGACCATGAAAACGAGGGTTTCTCGCAATCGACCCCAAAGCCCGGGACTTGAGGGATGGTTGACCGAAACCGGGAAAGTCGCCGTCGGGCGCCACAACCGGAATCGCACCGGGCCGGTCTAAACCCACCGGCGAGACGCCCACGACCCGATAGGTCTTGTCGGGGTCGCGCGCGCCGCGCACCGTTTTGTCAACACCTTCGCCACCGCCGGGAGGTGACGAACCGCCCCCGCGCCCTTACCACCATGACTTTCCGCGCCCCGCTGCTCGAAATCCTCCGCGCCCCCGATTACCGCCCGGTCAACGACGCCGCGCTTTTTCGCGCCCTTAAACTCCCGCCGAAGCAACGCTCCCGCTTCCTGCACGAACTCCGCCTGCTGCTGTCCCATGGCGAAGTCGTCCAGATCCAGGGCGACCGCTACGCCCTGCCGGCCCCCGTGCCTTCTCCCACCCGCCCGGCCAAAACCGGCCGCCGCGCCCCGGCCACCCCGGCGTCCGCTCCCGTCGGCGCGGACGACGAACTCGTCGGCCGCATCCAGTTCCGCCAGGGCGGCTCCGCCTGGTTCGTGCCCTCCCTCGGGGAGGACGCCGAACCCGGCACGCCCCGCGCCGACGACATCCAGATCGGCCCCGGCGACACCCTCAACGCACTCCCGGGCGACACCGTCGCGGTGGTCGTGGACGCCACCCTGCGCGGCCGCCGTTTCGCCGCCGGCGACGCCCGCAACGACGAGGCCCGCGGCCGCGTGGTCCGCATCGTGAAACGCGCCCGCGAACAGATCGTCGGCCGCCTCGCCAAGGTCCGCACTCAATACGTCGTGCTCGCCGACGACCCGCGTTTCCCGCTCGAGGTCTTCGTCGCCGACCCTTCGCTGACCCGCCTCAAACCCGCCCCGAAACTCGACGACAAGGTCGTCGCCACCCTCGAACCTTGGGAAGATCCGCGCAAACCCCTGCGCGGCGTCGTCACCGAGGTGCTGGGAAAAACCTTCGAGCCCCGCGCCGAACTCCTCGGCGTGTATCGGAAATTCAAACTCGACCCGACCTTCCCCACCGAGGTCGAGCGCGAGGTCGCCGGCCTGGCCGACACCGTCCAGCCGCACCAGGTCGTCGGCCGCCTCGACTACCGCCAGAGCCCCGTCTTCACGATCGACCCGGACGACGCAAAGGACTTCGACGACGCCCTCTCGCTCGAACCCCTGCCCGACGGCGGTCTGCGCGTCGGCATCCACATCGCGGACGTCTCCGCCTACGTTAAGACTGGCACCGCCCTCGACCGCGAGGCCCTGAAACGCGGCAACTCGACCTACCTCGTTGGCACCGTCGTGCCCATGCTGCCGGAAAAGTTGTCCAACGGCCTCTGCTCCCTCGTCGAGGCCCAGGACCGCCTCTGCAAGGCCGTCTTCCTCGACTTCGACGCCAAGGGTCGCCTGCTCGAAAAAGACACCGCCTACGCCGCCACCGTCATCCGCAGCTACAAACGCCTCACCTACAAGCAGGCCCACTCGTTGTTGTTCATCGACGACCTCGCGAAGATCCGCGCCCTGCCCCTGCCGCCGAAACACCAGACCGGCTCGACCGGACGTGCCCTTTCATCCTTGGCGGACTCGGAATTGACCGCCCTCCAGGACTGGATCCGCCAGCTCTGGAAACTGGCCTCCCGCCTGCGCCGCGAACGCATGGCCGCCGGCTCGCTCGACCTCGACATGCCCGAGACCAAGGTCTTCGTCGACGCCGAGGGTTACGCCGACCGCCTCGAACGCATCGAGCACGACGAGAGCCACCAGTTGATCGAGGAGTTCATGCTCGCCGCCAACGAGGCCCTCGCCCGCCTCACCCGCCGCGAAAAACTCCCCTCCATCTACCGCGTCCACGACGACCCGGACCCGGAGAAGCTCAACGAACTCCGCCAACAACTCGCCACCCACGGCATCCGCGTCGGCGACCTTTCCGACCGCAAGGAGCTCGTCGCCCTGCTCAAGGTCCTCGCCACCCACCCGCAGGGCTACACCCTGCGCACGCAGCTCCTGCGCAGCCTGCGCAAGGCCGCCTACCGCTCCACGCCCGACGGCCATTTCGGCCTCAACAAAAACGACTACACCCACTTCACGTCGCCGATCCGCCGCTACAGCGACCTCGTCGTCCACCGCGTGCTCGAGGCCTACCTCGTCCGCCAGGGCTCGCTGGTCGTCGGCCACACCGACGCCACCTTCGAGCGCCACCGCCCCGCCGCCGATTCCCCGCACGCGCCCAATCCGAAAGCAAAACTGCCCTACACCGCCGCCCGCGCCGAGGAGATGGGCGAACACCTCAGCCTGACCGAGATCAACTCCGCCGAGGCCGAGCGCGAGAGCGTGAAGATCAAGCTCCTCGAGTTCTTCGAACGCGAGCTGCTCAAGAAAACCCCGACGACCTTCGAGGCCGTGATCACGGACGCGCGGCCGAACGGGTTTTTCATCGAGCTGACCGAGTCCATGACCTTCGGCTTCGTGCCCGCCTCGCAGCTCCGCGACGATTACTACACGATCACCGGCGACGGCGGCGCGTTGGTCGGCGCCAAGACCAAAAAACGCTACGCGGTCGGCGCCCGACTGCCCGTGCACGTCGCCAAGGTCGATCGCGTGAAGCGCCTGATGGACTTCCGCCCCGCCGAGGCCTCGCCTGCCGCTAAATCCCAAAAAACGCCCGCGCGTTAGCCGTCGTCCGCGCCGCCAGCTCGACCGGCGCCACCCCGAGCTCCCGCGCCGCCGCCTCGGCCGTGAAGGCCACGAAGGCGGGCTCGTTCTCCTTGCCCCGGTGCGGAACGGGCGCGAGGTAAGGCGCGTCGGTCTCGAGCATGAGGCGTTCGATCCCCTGCGCCCGCAGTGCCGCCCGCACCGGGTCGGCGTTCTTGTAGGTGACGACGCCGGTGAAGGACCCGCGCCCGCCCCGCCGCAGCAGCTCGGCCATCTCCGCCGGCCCCTCCGTGAAGCAATGGAAAACCACCCGCGTCCAATCCACTCCGCTCGCGTCGATCATGGCCACGGTCTCGGCGAAGGCCCCGCGCGAGTGGATCTCCAGCGGACACCCCAGCCGCGCCGCGAGCACGAGCTGCGCGGCGAAGGCCGCCCGTTGCCAGGCGAAGATCCGCTCCGCCCGCTCGGGGTCGTCCTTGGGCAGGTGGAAACGATCCAGCCCGCACTCGCCGAGCGCCACCGGCCGCGCGCCCGACCCGCGCCAGAAATCCTCCAACCCGGCGAGCTGCTCGCTCCAGCGCGCATCGACCGAGCAGGGATGCAGGCCGGCGGTGTAGTAAACCACCCCCGCGTGTCGCGTCGCGATTTCTCGATACAGGGCCCAGTCGTCGTCGCCCGTGCCGATCGTGATCATGCGCCCGACGCCGGCGGCTGCCGCGCGCGCTAGCACCGCCGCCGTCTCCCCGCGTTTCTCGAAGACGTCCAGGTGGGTGTGGGTATCGATCAGCTCCATGGTAAACAGCGCGACCGGCTCAGGCGCCGTAACGTTCCTGCAAATACGCCAGAAGCGCCCCCGCGCCGAGCTCCGCGCCGGTCGCGCGGCGGGTCAGGGCGAAGGCGTCCTCGCGTCGGCCGTGGGCGTGCACCGTCTCGCGCAGCCAGCCCAGCAGACGCCCGAACTCGCCGCGCGTGAAATCCTCCTCCAGCCCCGGCAAGGCCGCGCGTGCCGCCACCCAGAGCTGGGCCGCGATCATGTTGCCCAGGGTGTAGCTGGGGAAGTAGCCGAAGGCCCCGCCGCTCCAATGCACATCCTGCAAAACGCCCTCGCCGGCGTGGGCCGGGCGCCGCCCGAGCAGCTCCTCGCACAGGTCGTCCCACGCCGCCGGCAGATCGGCCACCGCCAGCTCGCCCGCGAACAGGCGCTTCTCCAGCTCGAAACGGAGGAGGATGTGCAGGTTGTAATGAACCTCGTCGGAATCGACCCGGATGAGGCCGCCCGGCTCGACCTCGTTGACCGCCGCGTGCAGGGCATCGACCGAAACCCCGGCCAGCGGTCCCGGAAACGCCGCGCGATACTCCGGCTCCAGCCAGGTCCAGAAAGCCCGCGAACGCGCCACCTGGTTTTCCCAGAGACGGCTTTGCGACTCGTGCACCGCCATGCCCGCCGCCACCCCGAGCGCCGTGCCCGCGTGCTGCGCCGGCAGACCCTGTTCATACATGCCATGCCCGGCCTCGTGGATGGAACTGTAGAGCGAGTCGAGCGGGTTGTCCGCGTCGAAGCGCGTGGTCAGGCGCACGTCGTCGCCCGAGCCCTCGCAGAAGGGATGCAGCGAAACATCCAGCCGGCCCCGCTCGTAGTCGAAGCCCAGCCGCGCCGTGACCGCGCGCGCCACCCGCCGCTGCGCGTCGACGTCAAAACCCCGCAGCGCGACCGGACGCTCGCCGCGCGCCCGCTCCGCCCGCACCCGCTCGTCGATGCGCCGCGCCAGCGGCACCAAGCCCGCCCGCAGCTCCGCGAACAGCGCGCCGATCCGCGCCGCGTCGAGGCCGGGATCGTGACGGTCGATGGCCAGGTCGTAGGGCCGGTCGCCGTAGCCGAGGAGCTCCGCCTCGCGGAGCGCGAGCGCGAGGTGTTTCTCCAAATACGGTGCGAAGGCGGAAAAATCCCGCGCCGCCCGCGCCGCCGCCCAGGCGTGGTAGGCCTCGCTGCTCAGGCGGGCCTTCTCCGCCACGAGATCGGCCGGCAGCTTCACCGAGCGGTCAAGATCGCGCCGCGCCGCCGCTACGACCACGGCGGCCTCGCCGACGGGTCCGGCCGCCTCGCAGTCGGCGAGAGCGGCGCCGAGCGCCGGCGCGGTCGCCTCGGCGTGGGCCAGCTCGGCCAGCAGCGACATCTGCTCGCCGCGTCGCGCCGCCGCGCCCGGGGGCAGGTTCACCTGCTCGTCCCAACCGAGCACGCCCGTCACCGTGCCCAACACGTGGATACGGCGCAGGCGCGCGAGCAACTCCTGGTAGGCGGGAAACGAGGTCGTCATCACCCCCAAGCTGGCGCGCCTCCCGCCCCCCGCGCAAGCCGCCAGCGCGGGCCGCCGAACGGGCGCGTTCCAATCTGTTTTCAAGGTGAGCTTTTGGAGTGCGGAGCCTCGACTCCGCTTTCTGACGGCGCAACTCGGTGCGTCGCCTGATCCCCCGACGTGCGCCAAGGCGCACGAACAAAAGCGGAGCCAAGGCTCCGCACTCCAAAGAACCGAACCGTTGGCCCAATCTTGGACGCGAGTTGGCCTCAGCCGTCGAGCGGGTCGCGCCCGACGATGGCGACCGACGCGCCGGAGGTGCGGACTTTCACCAAAGGACCGCCGCCGCTGAAGTCCGCCGCGAGGGTGGAGCGGTCCGGGCCGCCTTCGTGCACCACCGGCTCCAGGCCGCGCACCTTGACCGTGCCGAGCAGCTGCGTGGCGGCGTCGATCGTGACCGGCACGTTGTCATCCAGATTGAGCGTGATCGCGCCGGCCGAGGTGCGCAGATCGGTCGATTTCGGCAAGGGCGAGGACAAGCCCACGATGATTTCCGCGTCATCGCCCCGCACCTTCAAATCGCCCCGGGCGTGCTGCACCTCCACGCTGCCGTTCGAGGTCCGCAGGTTGGCGGGACCGGCCAGCCGACCGGCCAGCACCAGGCCGCTGTCGCTGCGCAACTCGGCCCGCCCGGTCACCTCGGTGACCGTCACGCTGCCCGAATCCGTCCGGGCCAGCAGATCGCCCTCGATGCGCTGGGCGAAAACCGAGCCCGTGCCGCTCTCCACCTTGAGGTTGCCGGTGAAGGTCTCCGGCACCGACACCCCGGCGGAGATGTTTTTGATCTCGAGCGAAGTGCCCGGCGGCACCGTGACCTTGACCAGGATCACCATGCGCAACGCGGGATCCCAGTCGAAGACCACCGCCTGCGAATCCGCCACCTCGAGACGAACCGCCTTCGCGGTGGTGTCGTAGCGCGGCTCCATACGACTAAAAATCCGGTCGTATCCGGCCTTGCGCGAGGCGGGCTCGGAGGTGCCGGTCGCGGTCGCCGCCGGCTTGGTGCCCCGCTGCACCTGCTGGTTCACTTCAAAAACCACCTCGCTGCCCGGGGCCCCGGTCGCGACCTCGATCACCCCGCGCGCCACCTCCACCGCCACGACCTCGGCCGGCGCCGGGAAACTCGCCCGGTAGTTTCGTTCCAAAAGCTCCGCGCGAACGCTACTTAGCGCCGCAAAACACAAAAAAAGTAAAATAGTAAAAAATCTGTTCACGACTTAGTAAACAAAGCCACCTTCCAGGTCCGACAAGCCGAAGGTTTACGCATCGGGCCACGGGAGACTGCGTAGGCGGCGACCGGAGCGCCCCAGCTTTCCACCCGGTCCGCCCGCGCGCCTCAGACCTTGGCCCCGTTGTCGCACTTAAAGTGCACTCGTTTGCGTAGTTCGGCCAGAGTGCGCTGGGCCGCCCGCTGCGCGTTCTCGGTGTCCGCCTGGCCCGGAACCAGGCTGACCGTGCCGTTCGAGGAGCGCTCCGGCAGATGCTCGTCCTGAGCGAGGCCGCCGATCAGCAGGAGTTGCTCGGCGCGGGCATCCAGCCGCGACGCCGGAAAGCCGGTTTGCCGCGCCAACCAAAGAAAAAGCCTCGCCGGGGGAATATTTGCATCGCCTGCCATGTCTCACACCGTGCGCATCTCGCGCCCCGCACGTCAACCTCCCCTCCGCCATGATCCGCTTCCGCCCCTCGCTTTTGCTGCTCGCCGCCGCCCCCGCCCTGCTGCTTTCCGGATGCGGCGAGTCCGTCGCCTCCTCCGACGCACCCGCCGCCGGCTCCCCCGCCGCCGCGCTCGCGCCGCCCACGCCCGGCCCGGATGGCAAGGTCCGCCTCACCGCCGCCGAGTGGCGGGCCCGCCTGACACCGGCGCAATTCCACATCCTGCGCGAGGCCGGCACCGAACGCGCCGGCAGCGGGGCGTATTGGCGGACCGACGGCAAGGTCGGCGTCTACCACTGCGCGGCCTGCGATCTCGCACTGTTCGACTCCACCTCCAAATTCGATTCCGGCACCGGTTGGCCCAGCTTCACCGGCCCGATCGCGGCCGACCGCATCATCAACAAAGTGGACACCACCTACGGGATGGTCCGCACCGAGAACGTCTGCTCCCGCTGCGAGAGCCACCTCGGCCATTCCTTCGAGGACGGCCCTCCGCCGACCGGCCTGCGCTACTGCATGAATTCCCTCTCCCTTCGTTTTGTCCCGGCCACGCCCCCCGCCGCGCCGGAAACAGGCTCAAAGTAGCGCCGCCCGGCGACTTTCGCCTTTCGCCCCGCCTCGCTTCGGCCATGCTGGTCGCCAGACCCGCCCGCGCATGTCCCACGCCACCACCGCCGCCACCGATCCCGTCAAACAATTCTCCGTCTTCACCGAGAACCGCGTCGGCCGCCTGTCCGATCTCACGTCGCTGCTAAAGGCCAACGACGTCCACATCGTCGCCCTCACCGTCCTCGACTTTACCGACACCACCATCCTCCGTCTCGTGGTGGACGATAATGACAAGGCCCGCGAGCTGATGGTGAACAACGACTTCCCCTACACCGAGTGCAACGTCCTGGCGGTCGAGATCAGCGACGAGGGCGACCTGCGCGAGGTCCTCGCCGCCCTGCTCGAGGCCGAGATCAACATCCACTACGTCTACAGCTTCATCAAACGCCCCGAAGGCCGCTCCGCCCTGGTGCTGAACATCGAGGACCCCGACGTCGCCACCCAGTCGCTGCACAACCGCGGCTTCAAGGTCCTCACCCAATCCGACATCACCCGCTAAGCCCGCCGCTTTCCGCGTTTCCGTTTTCCACGTTTCCGCGTTTCCGCTTTTTAGCTTTTTCCAAAATGGTCACCATCACCGGCACCTACGCGGGCGAACTCCACTGCACCGCCCACCACGAACCGTCCGGCGCGACCCTCGCGACCGACGCCCCCCGCGACAACCAGGGCCTCGGCGCCGCCTTCTCCCCCACCGACCTCGTCGCCACCGCCTTCGCCACCTGCATCGCCACCACCCTGGCCCTGATGGCCCGCAAACACGGCCACGAACTCGGCCCCGTCCGCTACGAGGTCACCAAGGAGATGACCACCACCCCGCCCCGCGCCATCGCCCGCCTCGCGGCCACCTTCTGGCTCCCGTCCGACGCCCGCGCCGTCCCCGCCGGCGAGCTCGAACGCGCCGCCCACGGCTGCCCCGTCCACCGCTCCCTCGCCCCCGAGGTGGTCAAGGACATCGCCTTCGTCTGGCCCGATTCTACCGCCTGAGTCGCAGCGTAAGTCTACGCCGCTAGGCCCGCGCCAAACGCAAGTCCTCGGCAAACGTATACGATTTCGACGGTGATTTGGTTGGCGGCATGGGATTTGCAGAGCGCCGCGCCCAACCCTTTCCGCCCTCGTCCATGCCCGAAACGTCCGCCGGTTCCTCCCCCATCCATCGCATCATCGCCGACCTCTATGAGCGCCTGAGACACGAACACGCCGGGGAGGTCGCCACCTACATCCCGGAACTGGGCAAGGCCGACCCCAACTGGTTCGCCATCTGCCTGGTCACCGCCGACGGCGCGGTCTACGAGGCGGGGGACACCGCCCAGACCTTCACCATCCAGTCCATTTCCAAGCCCTTCAACTACGGCATCGCCCTGGAAGACAAAGGCATGGCCCAGGTGCTGGAAAAAATCTGGATGGAACCCTCCGGCGAGGCCTTTAACTCAATCAGCCTGCAACCCGGCTCGGGCCGCCCGGTGAACCCCATGATCAACGCCGGGGCCATCGCCACCACCAGTCTGGTGCGCGGCGAGACCGCCGAGGCCAAGATCGCCCGCATCCTCGAGGTCTTCTCCCGCTACGCCGGCCGCCGCCTCGAGATCGACCAGACCGTCTACCGCTCGGAGAGCGAGACCGGACACCGCAACCGCGCCATCGGCCACATGCTGCGGAATTTCTCCATCCTCACCGAGGACCCCACCCCGACCCTCGAAGCCTACTTCATGCAGTGCTCCGTGCTGGTGCATTGCCGCGACCTCGCCGTCATGGCCGCCACCCTCGCCAACGGCGGCGTCAACCCCCTCACCGGCGAACGCGCCCTCGGCGGCGACCACGTCGAGAACGTGCTCAGCGTGATGGGCAGCTGCGGCATGTATGACGCCGCCGGCGAGTGGATCTACCAGGTCGGTATCCCGGCCAAGAGCGGCGTCGCCGGCGGCATCCTCGCCGTCCTCCCCGGCCAGCTCGGCATCGGCGTGTTCTCCCCCCGCCTGAACGCCAACGGCAACAGCGTGCGCGGCATCGCGGTGTGCCGGGAACTGTCGCAACGGTTCAACCTCCATCTTTTTAACTCCGGCCACCCCGCCCTGTCGGTCATCCGCCGGATCAGCTCCGCGCGGCAGGATTGTTCAAAACGCGTCCGCTCGCCCGGCGAGCAAGCCATCCTGCAACAGGAGGGCGGCCGCATCCGCCACCTCCACCTGCAAGGCGAGTTGCACTTCACCACCGCCGAGCGGGTGCTGCGCGAGACCCTGCGCGAGGCCGCCGACGCCGATCACCTGCTGCTGAATCTGCGCCACGTGGCCTTCGCCGACCCCGTCGCGCTCGACCTGCTGGCCCGCCTCGCCGCGACCCTGGCCGCCGCCGGCAAGACCCTCACCCTGAGCGGCGGCGCCTTCCTGCCCGCCCTGGAAAACACCTGCCGCGGGGTGCTGCCCCCCGCCGCGCTCGCCGTCGTGGATTTTGTGCCCGACTACGAGCTCGCCCTGGAGAACCTGGAAAACCGGGTCGTCGCCCGCTGCTCCCGCCCCGGTTGGGACACCCGCCTGCTCCGCCTCGAGGAGGGTGAACTTTTCGCCGGACTCGACCCCGCCTCCCTGGCCGTCGTCGAAGGGTTGTGCACCCGCCATGATTTCGCCCCGGGCGAGACCCTCGTCGCCGCCGGCAGCTCCGACCGCTCCCTTTTCTTTATCCTGCGCGGCTCGGCCGACGTCTGGATCGAGCCGCCCGGCGCACCCCGCCTGCGCGTGGCCAGCCTGTCCGCCGGCACCGCCCTCGGCGAGATGGCCCTGCTCGACGCCTCCCCCCGCTCCGCCACCGTGCTCGCCCACACCCGCACCGAGTGCGTGGCGCTCACCGCCGAGACCTTCGCCCGGCTCGAAACCGAACACCCCGCCGTCGCCCTCGCCCTCCTCCGCAACCTCGCCCTCCTCCTCGCCCGCCGCCTGCGCAAGGCCAACACCGAGATCACCGCCGCCCACGCCGCCTGAGCCTGCTTGGTTGAAATCGGAGATTGGCCGCAAAAAGGCGCGGAAGGCGCCAAAAAGCACGGCCTTTCTTTGCGCCTTCCGCGCCTTTTTGCGGCCCTCCT
>CAMCHD010000031.1 GCA_945874545.1 Akkermansia muciniphila
CATTGCCAATGATTCCAGCGGGGGACGCGTAAAGGGTTTGGCTGATCGCGGATTCGTCGAGGGTGGCCTGGGCGTAGCTTTGCAGGCTGCTGAAAATGGTCATGCAGAGCATCGCTCCGACACGCCAAATACATTGGGGTAGGTTCATATAGGGGGGCAGGGGTTCGAAACTCTTCTCGTCAAACGTCGCAGTAGTTTCAACTGAGCCTATCTTGGACAGTCCATTCTGGTGAATCCCGGGAGCGATTTTAAGTTAACGGTTTAATATAAGGGAAGAGTGGTAATATCTTTTTCTGTATTCAATTATATCGATTCCTGCCCTGATTAACCTGGCGATCACGTCCGCTTTAGGACACACGCAAATTTAAAATGAACGGCGCAAACGCCGCACAATCCTGGACGGTCTCGATTTGGCTGATACAAAAATGGATTATCGCTGCGGATGGGACCGGAAGGGGTTTGCAAACGTTACCAGCGCCAACCGCACTCTTCGGCCTTCGTTGGCGTCGAGATCTTTCCGTGTTAAACGCCGGTGAAGCTTTCGCGCTCACAATCGGCGTTGGCGCCCCGCCCTCCGCATGTCGCCGTTTACGCCACCGAAGGGAAGGCAGGGAGGGAAACCGAGGTGTATAAATTTCAGCGCCAGATTATTTTACTCCAGCCATCTGAGCAAAAACGCGATAGAAGCCGATCGCTCAACTGAGGGATCCGGACTGTCCAATTCGGAGTCAGTTGTGAAAGGCGGGGAATTTTGAAGGAGTGCCCGTGTGAGGGATCTAAAACACCTCATTACAACGTGCCTCATTATCTCAAACACGGTGCCCACAGAAAATAGTTCGTTTCATCCAAAATACACCAAACCAATCCACCCCATGAAAAATACCCTTCCACGCAGTCTATCATTTGCACTGCTTTTGGCCGGTTCCAGTGCCTCGGCCCAGCTCGTCCAGATGGACCTGAACAACAACTACACCAACGGCGGAAGCTTGGGGGGAAGTGGTTTCGACGACGGTAGCGGGAGCAGCTTCACAGCCAGTGGCGGCGGTTACACAGGTCAGGCCGGCGATTATGCGTGGGTTCGCAGCGGTAGCACCGCCGGCTTGGCCTTTGGAGCCTACGAAAACACATCGGCCAACTTCCCTGCGCTCAACAACCTCACGGGAGCCACTTTTACCATGTGGGTGAAGATTCCCACGCCCGCCGACGGCAACTTCTTTAGGGGCGAATACGCCACCAACAGCGTCTGGTTGTGGGACCCGAACGAACCAACCGCCTCCGAGGTGTCGCCGGGTGGCTGGCAAGGGCCCGGTTTGGATCAAAGCACGCTGTCTTCTTGGACCTTTATTTCCCTGCGCTGGGATGGAGTTGCAGGCACGACGAAGGTCAACCAAGGTGGCTTGGCCGGCGGCGCGCTGGACACACCCATCAGCGTAGCGGGCACGGCCATAGGAAATACCGGCGCCGTCGTCTGGAACCTGCGCTGGGTAGGCGATCTCGGCCCGACGTTCCCGGCAGGTGTCATGGTGGATAATGCACGATATTATGGCTCCGCGCTTTCCGATACGGCGTTGCAGAATCTCTACAATGCGGACGTGGCTGCCATTCCAGAACCCTCGACTTTTGGCTTCTTAGCTGGAGGTCTCGCGATGTTTGCTGCTATCCGCCGTCGCCGCCGTGGTTAATTAATTATTAATTATTCATGGTTTTGCGGGGCCGAGTGCTGAGAAGCGCACGGCCCCGTCTGCTTTACGGACGCGTCGATGGGGCAATGTATTAGGCAGCGATGTGATTATGCCCCCCCTTTCTCCGAAACAAAGCGATCACTGGCTGGATGCACCCTGTTTTACTGTAAGCGGCTGGATCTTCTTGGGTATTGGGCCGGGGAATGGGGATCGTTCGCAAGTTCGGCGGTCGAGTTAAAGCCACTTCCTGAAGCGCCCCCCGCGCGCATCTTGTCCAATAGAGTTCAGTTTTTTATCAGTCGGGTGATGAAATGTTTATTGGGCTAGGCGCAGCCGTGTCGCGAGGTGGTGCGTAAGCGACGGGGCGAGCGGCACCGCAGTCTCGGGGATGTTGGCCGCTTCAATGCAGACGAACTCCGGCCAGCGGGTGCCGACGTCGGCCATGGTGGCTGCGGTTTTATCCCACGGGTTCCAAACCACGGTGGCGCCGTGGCCATTGGATTCGACGGCTATGGTGCGTTTGAGCACGGGGTCGAGCAGGCTGACCGGGGCGCTGGTGAGGAAGAAGCGGGCGGACTCCTCGGTGAGCACGAGGTCGCCAGCGGCGGCCCGGCGGCGCACACGGCCATGGGTGTAGTCAATGTATTCGCGGTCGGCCACGCCACGCACGGCGGCCTGGTGCACGTTGCCCACGGTCAGGTAAGTGTGTAACGCCCCCGAGACGAGAAAGGGTGTGGTGCCGGTGTTGCGGAGGGAAAGTTCGACTTCGAGCGCCGTGCCGAGCGTGACGGTGCAAAGCGCTTCGGCGGTGTGGGCCCAGCCGCGCGCCGGCTCGGCGGGGAGGGCGAGGGTGAAATCGGCGCGGACGCTGGCGGCGGTTTCCTCCACTCGGAGAAGGTTCCAGGCTTGGATGCGCAACAGGCCATGCATCGGAGCGTTTGGCACAAGGGCGTGCGGGCCGAACCACGGTCCGCAAAGCGGGATGCCGCCGCGAATGGCTTTGCCGGGGGCGGCGGCCGCATCGGGAGAGAGCCAGAGCAGGTCCTTGGCGCCGGTCGGCACATAGGAGACGACGGTAGCGCCGTGGAGGGCGACGACGGCGGTGCCGTGGGCGGTTTTGAGGTGGAGGCAGGGGCCGAGTTTCGGGTCGGCGGCGAGACAGGCGGAGGCGGGTAAGAAGAGCGGCATGGCGTGGGTTGTTAAAATGTCGAAGCGGGTGGGTTTAGGGAATGAAGCCGGACCAGTAGGTGTCGGCGCGTTCGGGGCGGGGCACCCACATGACGGCTTCGGGGTTTTCGAGGTATTGCCGCCAGATGGGCACGCCGGGGCGCAGGCCGAGTTGGCGGTAGGAGGCGGGGCGTTTCTCGATGAGGTGGGAGGGGGTCGGGTAGCGTGGGTTGGCGTCCCAGACGAGGCTATCGCCGTCGAGGCGAGGGAACCAGGCGAGGCCGCCGTGGGCGCGCACGCCCTTGTAGTCGAAACCGAAATCGCGCACGCACCACGCGCCAAACGTGAGCGGCTGGCTCGGGTCGGCGCTGATGGTGGCGTGGGCCCAGTTGGGTGGAACGACAACGACCTCGCCGGGGCCGGCGGTGACGGCGAAGCAGCGGCCCGGGTTGTCCATGGCGGTTTCCTGCATGAGGATGACGGCGCGGCCGGACCAGATCTCGTAGAGCTCGGCGGTGGAGCTGCCGCAACTGGCGCTGACGGCGTGGATGTGTCCCTGCGAGCGCACGGGCTCCCCGCCCAGACGACCGGCGGCGTAGGTGACGACGCCGAAGAGCAGGTTGCGGGCGAGCAAGTCGGCGCGGCGCTCTTCGGTGCCGACATCCATGGCGATGGCGTAAACGATCTCGGGGCCAACGCAGCGCGGGTCGCGCAGGCTGGGGCGGATGGCGTCGAGCTTGCGCAATTCGCAGGCGGGGCCGAAGACGCCCGGGCCGTAGCTAAAACCGAGCGGATCGGTGGTGGGACGGATGTCGAATCCGGGGGAGACGGGCAGGACTGCGGGCGTGTTCATGGCTGGGTGCGGACGAAGGCCTTCATGGTGGCGCATTCTTTGCCGAGGGCGGGGCCGTGGGGGCGGATGGTGTAGGGGCCGACGGCGGCGGGGATGATGAACGTCTCGGCGTAGTGGACGGTGAACGGGGCGAAGGCTCCGGTCGGGCTCTCGACGAGGGCCTCGTCGCCCTCGATGAGGTTGAGCACGTTGACCCCGCCGAGCGCGGCACCGCCGGTGTTATGGGTGACGGGGCCGGTGAACCAGTGGCGGCGGGTCTCGATGAACTCGGCCTGGTGCAGGCCGGTGCGCTCCTCGCGCCAGCCGGGTCCGGAGGCGACGGGGGTGAACTGGTTGACGAGGTGCTTGCGAGCGTAGGTCTCGTCGCGGTGCCATTGCACGACCTTTTCGCCGCGGTCGATGTTCACCGGGCGGGGTTTGCCGTCGAGGCCGAGGCGGGCCCAGTCCCAGAGTTTGAAGGTGAAAATGTAGGGCGTGGCGCTGATTTCGAGCACCATGGAGTTGGCGCCCGAGCAGTGCAGCGTGCCGGCGGGGATGAGGAAGTGGTCGTGCTTCTTGGCGGGGAAGGTGCCGGTGAATTTCTCGGCGTCGAAGAGCTTTTCTCCGCGCTGGGCGGCACGCAGTTCGGCGAACATCTCCTCGGGCTGGGTGCCGTCTTTGCAGCCGAGGTAAACGACTGCGCCGGGCTGGGCGTCGAGCATGTAGTAGCTCTCGTCCTGGGTGTAGGGCAGGCCGAAGTGCTCCCGGGCGTATTCGGTGAGCGGATGCACCTGGTAGGAGAGATTGCCGCCGCCCATGGTGTCGAGGAAGTCGAAGCGAATGGGGAACTCGGGGCCGAAGCGGCCGTAAACGGGTTCGCCGAGCAGTTCGACGGGGCGGTTGAAAACGAGGTTGAGGGACGGGATTTCGACGCGCACGCCGCCGGCGAATTCGAGGAGGAGGGAGTTTTCCTCGGGCACGCAGTCGAAGCACCAGGCGTAGTTGGGCGGGCCGTCGGGCAACTGGCAGACCTCGCGCATCCACTGGCCGCCCCACGGGCCGGGGTCGAAGAAGGGCACCACGCGGAAGGGGCGCGCGGCGGCGGCGGCGAGGCCTGCGAGGTGGGCCGCACCGGTGATGAGCTTGGGCGGCTGGGCGAGCTCGGTGGTGTCGAGCAGGTAGTCCCACTTGGCCATCGTGGCCTGCTTGAGGCGGTCGGCGACGCGCCAGTCGATGAAGAAGGCGCGTTTGTATTGGAGCGAGGCCTTGAGGCCGCGGTTGCGCGTGCCGAGGTTGTCCACGGTGGCGCGGCGCTGGCGCAGCTGGCCTTCCCAGCGCGGCATGTCGGCGAAGACCAGCAGGTCGGCGGCGGGGGCGAGCACGGAGGCGGCGGGGCCGACCACGAGGACCAGGCCGGAGCTGGCGGCGGCGATTTGGCCGGCGATTTCAGCGCGGCGGGTCGCGTCGAGGAAGTCGGGCAGGTTGAGCGTCTGGTTGAGGTAACCGAAGATGGGGTCGTCGCCGCCGAGGAACGGGGCGACGAGGGCATCCACTTCGGCTGGGGTTTTGAAGGCGGCCTTGGAGTCGAGCACGAGCGCGGGCCGGAGCACGCGGGTGAGTTCGGCGCGAATATCGTCGTCGTGGACGCAGGGGTAGCACTCGACGGCGATGACGGCGCGCGGGCGGCCGGCGACGGCTTTTTTCAAGGTCGCGGCGATGGCGTCCCAGCCGACGGAGCAGGAGGCCGCGTGGGCGGTCGGCACGGCGACGACGGGGGTTTTGTCGTAGTTGGCGGCGCGGAGGCCGATACGGGCGAGGTGGGACATGGCGGCGGCGAGGGCGGGCGGTTAAGCGCGGACGGAGTTGCGAAGGTAGAGGTTGGAGCGGCGCTGCCATTCAGCGTCTTGCCAGAGGCTGAAGAGCGGTTCGGCGTGGTTGGAGAGACTGAGGCCGGCGTAGTCGTAGCCGGCGAAGATGCGGGCAGCGTCGGCGTTCCAGTGTTTGTAGGCTTCCCAGTTTACCTCGGGGTGGTCGGGGAAGTTGCAGGGGCCGTAGGGCTCGGTGAGCACGGCGGCGAGGCGTTTGCCGGAAGGCAGCGTGGTGTGGGCGAGGGCGCCACGAGCGTAGTCGTGGGCGAGGTTGAGCATGGCACCGTAGTTGCGGCGCAGGGCGCGGTCCCAGGCGGCGGAGTAGAGCGCGAGGTCATAGGCGTCGATGGGGTCGTGCAGGGAGAACTTGGAGGCGCCCTTGCCGGCCTTTTCGAGGGCGGTCTTGTCCTCGTCGGCGAGGAGCACGTCGGGCATGAAGTGGATGTCGGCCACGTCGTAGATGTCGGTGACGCGGGCGGCGTAGTTTTCCGCGCCAAGGGCGGAGTAGGCGAGCGGGATGCGGTCGCGGGTGATCTCGTCTTTCACGGCCTCGCCGAGCCAAGTGTTGATGCGTTGGAAAAGGGCGTCGAGTTCGGGCAAGTCGGCGCGGAAGTGGGTCTGGCCCTCGTGGCGGACCTCGGGATCGGAGACTTTGACGGAGCGCATCATAGCACCGAGGAAGAGCGGCACTTCGTTGAGCGGGGCGACCCAGGCGGCACGCTCCAGCACGCCGTCTTCGCGCATGAGGCGCAGTGCCTTGACCCAGTCATCGGCCCAGCTGCGGCAGACTTTTTCCTCCTGCTCGGGCTCGATCATGCCGCCCTTGGGCAGGGTTGGACCGATGAGGTCGAAGGACTGCCACGTGTCGAGCGCGAGCCAGATGTTGTGGCGGCGGCAGAGGTCGGCCAGCTCGATGACCTTGCGGCGCACATCGACGGTGAAGCCGCCAGGCACGAGCACGTCACCCCAGGTGCGGAAACGGCGCTTCAGGCCCTGGGGGGAGAAGTGCGTCTGCGGTTGCACATAGCCGTGCGGAAAGGCGTCGATGCGCAGGGTGTTGTAACCGCGTTCGGCGGCCTCGGCCACGCAGCGGGAGAGGTCGTGAAATGCGCCGCCGGGGTGGCTGCACTTAAGCCACGAATAGTCCCACATGGAGATCGTGAGCGGGGTGCCCTTGTCGAAATAGTTTTTCATGGTAAAACGGGGAGATGAGGAGGCGGGAGCGGGGTGGCTTAGCGGTCGAGGAGGACGGGGTGGCCGTCGCGTTGGACGACGATTTTGCGGAAGTTTTTCTTGGCGATGGCGCCGTAGTCGTGGCCGGCGTTGGACGGGTAAACGCCGATGTAAACGAGCGGCTCGGCGCCGGTGTTGACGGTGCGGTGGGCGGTGTGGCCGGGGACGTAAACGGCGCTGTTGGCGCGCAGGGGGACGAGGCGCGTTTCGCCAGTGGCCTCGTCTTCGAGCACCATCGCACCCTCGCCCTTGAGGCCGATGTAGATTTCGGCGGCGGGACGGTGGGTGTGGTAGTGGCCCTTGGTGAGATAGTATTCGTCGCCGATATTGCCAGGGTAGAGGATGCCGAGGCCGTAGTGGAGTTGACCGTCGCCAGTGGCGGGCTCGACGGCGGAGACCTCGTAGAGGAGCGGGTTGCCCTGGGCGAGGGCGGCCTCGTAAGCGGCGGCGTCGGCGAAGGAGCCGCGCAGGTCGGAGAGGTAGCGCTTGACCATCGGGCGATTGCTGAGCGCGGCGGAGTCGAGCGAGTAGGCGACGAACAGGTCTTCGAGTTTGAGGGAGAGCAGCATGGACGGAGGAGTTGAGTTGGAGGTTTAGGATTTGGGAAAACGGAGGGCTGGGAGCGGTGCGATGCCGGCGGCGCGGAGGGCGTTGAGGGCGGCACCGTGGGTGGCGGAGTAGGCGGGCTCGACGAGGCGGGCGCGCGGCACGGCGACGCGGATGGCGGCCTCGATGAGCGGTTGGTAGGGAGGACCCGAACGGGCGCAACCACCGAGGATGACGACCTCGGGGCCGTCAGGGAAAGCAAGCTGGCGGGCGGCACCAGCGACGAGTTCGGCAAGGGCGCCCGCTCCGTTTTGCAAAACCGCAAGTGCGGTGGCGTCCCCGGAGGCGGCTTCGCGAGTGACTACGGTGGAAAAAGCGGCGAGTTCTTCGGGAGGGCAGGTGCGAACGTAGAGACGTTCGAGCAGCTCGTTGGCTTCGGAGAGGCCAAAAAACGCAAGCGCCGCGGGCAACAACCCGGTGGCAGGGGCGCGGCCATCGGCGGCGCGGGTGGCGGCACGGAGTCCGCCGAGGGCAATGCCGATGCCGCCGCCGACATCATCGAGCAACCAGCCCCAACCGCCGCACATGAAGGCGGCGCCGGAGGCGTCACGACCGAGGCAGTTGGTGCCGGTGCCGGCGATGAGGGCGATGCCGGGGCGACCGGCTAGACCGCCGGTGAGTGCGTTATGGAGATCGTTGGCGACGGTAACCTGCCCGGCAGGTGCAAGGCCCGCATTTTCGGCGAGAGCGGTGAGGCGGGCGATGTCCCCCGAGGCCTTCACTCCGGCGAGGCCGAGATAGGCGGCGGCGGCGGGCGCAAACGGCTGCCCGGCCTGAGCCCAGGCGGCCTCGGTGGCGGCGCGGAGCGAGCGACCGGCGCCGGCGAGACCGACGTTGTTATAGTTGGACGGGCCAGCCTCTCCTTCGCCCACGATGCGGCCTCGTGCATCCACCAGAATGGAGCGCGTGCGTGTGCCGCCGCCGTCGATGCCAAGGTATAGTTTCATGCCGCGAACTTTTGCGGCGTGAAACCACGTGGACGACTTCATTAACGCGTTGTAACAGGAATTGACGGATGTAACATTTAGTCACTTTCACCCATGACGACCGAACGGCATCAACGCATTCTGGCTTTGCTGCGCGAGCGATCGACGATCTCGGCGCGGGAGCTGCGCGCGCAGCTCGGGGTGACCGCGATGACGGTATGGCGCGACCTACGCGAGCTGCAGGAGTTGGGTCTGCTGCGGAGAGTGCGGGGCGGGGCGCAGGTAATGGGCGGGCCGGTGTTGGAGCCGGGTTTTGAGGCGAAGCTGACGGAATCCGACAAGGCCAAGGCGCGGATCGCGGCGGTGGCGGTGAAGCAGTTTGTGCGTGAGGGCGACGTGATCGCGTTGGAGGGCGGCACGACGGTCGCGGCGTTGGTGGACGAATTGCCGGAGGCGCGGGTATCTGTGCTTACCAACAGTCTGCCGGTGGCATTGAGGGTGCGCGCCAAGCGCCCTGCTTTGCCAGTGAAGCTGCCTGGTGGCTGGCTTAGTCAGGTTTCGGGCAACGTGGTCGGGCCGGAGTGCTTGCAATTCATCGGAAAACAACGTGCCTCGTTGTGCTTTCTGAGTGCGACAGGCATTGATGCCGAGCGGGGCCCGACCGATCCGAATCCGCTCGAAATCGAGGTGAAGCGTGCATGGGCGGCGGTGTCGGGCCGGGTTGTCCTGTTGCTCGATTCGAAGAAATTCGGGGTGCGGAGTGCGGCGGTGATGCTGCATCCCCGCCGTCTGCACGCGCTCGTGACGGATGCGCCTCCGCCCGCCGCCATCGCTGAGTTATTTAGCAGCCACGGCGTCCTGATCGTGGTCACGAAGGAGGCCTGCGAAAACCAAAGGAACCCAAAACCTACCCGCTGCGCACCAAGCCCACTTTCCCCGGGCAATAGGCGGGGGGTAAAAAGTTGATCCGGATCAGAGGTTCTGACCACACGTGCGAATGACCTCACGATACCAGAGGGCGGAGTCTTTCAACGTGCGCTTCTGGGTGGCGTAGTCCACGTGGACCAGGCCAAAGCGTGGCCTGTAGCCCTCGGCCCATTCGAAGTTGTCCATCAGCGACCAATAGAAATAGCCGCCCAAAGGAATTCCTTCTGCTGCGGCCCGTTTGATACCGCGTAAATAGCGGTGCAGGTAGTCGATGCGGGCGCCGTCGTGGATGTGGCCGTCGAGGGCAACCCAGTCGCCGCTGCAAAAGCCGTTTTCGGTTACTACAACCGGAAGCTTTCCGCGCCCGTAGCGTTCGTGGAAGAAGCGAGATTGCCAATAAAGCGACTCGGGCGCGAGCATGAGCCAGGAGAGCTGGCCAGTGGGGTGTTCCTGTGGGTAGGGAAGGTCCTCGGGCGCGGCGGAAATGGCGGAGCCGCCACCGGCGAGCGAGGTGCCGCGAACACTGCCATCGGAGGGCGCAGGCGCCGCGGCGGTTTTGGCGCGGACGCGGATACCCGAGTAGCAATTGAACCCGATGAAATCGAGTGGCTGATGGATGGTTTTGAGATCCTCGGCCGACGGGTGGTGCCACTTGGCACCGAAGACGGCGGGGGCTTCGTCCGGGTATTTGCCGAGGAAAACGGGGTCCATCCACAGGGCGACGTCCCAGAGTGACTGGCCGGCCACGGTGAAGAGGGAACGACGGGCGGCCTCGATGTTTTCGGGCGTCTCGGTGTCGGGAATCTTAGCGTAACCGGCGGGAGCCATGCAGATCCTCACCGCTTGGGGACAGGCTGCACGCAGCGCCTGGGTGCCGGTGCCGTGGGCGAGCAGGGCGTTGTGCAAGCAGCGCAGGGTCTCGGTGACGGATAGCTTAAGACCGGGGGCGTGGTTGCCGTCGCGGTATCCGGCGACGATAAAGACGGATGGCTCGTTAAGCGTTATCCACCACTTTACGCGGTCGCCGAGTGCGCGACCGACGATGGTGGCGTAGTCGGCAAACCACGAAGCGATCTCGCGGTTCATCCAGCCGCCGCGATGGTGCAGGGCGAGTGGCAAATCCCAGTGGTAAAGCGTGGCGCAAGGCTCGATGCCGGCGGCGATAAGCTCGTCCACCAAGGCAGAGTAGAAATCAAGGCCCGCTTGGTTCACACGCCCAGTTCCTTCAGGCAGGACGCGTGCCCAAGAGATGGAGAAACGATAGGCGGTGAGGCCCATTTCCTTCATCATCGCCACGTCCTCTTTGATCCTCTGATAGTGATCGCAGGCGATATGGCCGGTGACTCCGCCTGATATTGCGCCTTCCTTGCAGGCCATCATGTCCCAGATTGAAGGACCTTTGCCGTCGGCGTCGTGGGCGCCCTCGACTTGATAGGAAGCGGTGGCGGCACCCCAAAGGAAGTTGGCGGGGAAGCTTGCTGACGTGCGAAGTGTTTCACTCATCGGATTTGAAGGTGTATCACGTTCCATGAAAGCGGCGGCAGGTTGCCGGGCTGCGGCGCGGGGCAGGGCGTTATGCGGTCGGGCTGCGTGGCGGTGTTGGTGGCGAGCGGGTCCGAATCGGTGAGAGTGACGTGCTCGATGATGGCGAGATCCAGCGTCAGCGGCAGCGGCTCGGTGAGGTGGCGGTTAATGGCAAACACCGTGATCGCACCGGTGTCGGGAGCCCGCACCGCCACCGCCTCGAAGAACGGCACTTCGCCAAACTCCTTGGTCGCGTAGGTCTGGCTTTCCATACGGGAGAAAACCACTTCGCCGAGGCCCCATTTCGAGGCGTGATGAAAAGGGTAGAAAATCGTCTGCCGCCAGGCCTCGCCGCCCGGGGTGGTCATGATCGGTGCAATGACGTTGACCAGCTGAGCGAGGTTGGCGATGCGCACGCGATCGGCGTGGCGCAGCAGGCTGATGATGAGCGAGCCGAAGACGACGGCCTCTGCCATGGTGTAAAGTTGCTCCACCTGCGCGGGGGCGTAGCACCAGGGCTGGAAGCCGGGAGGGTGCATGTTTTTCCAGTGCCAAACGTTCCATTCGTCGAAGGCGAGGAAGAGGTCTTTTTTGCCGCGCTTGAGGGCTTTGACGTAGTCGCAGGTGGCGGCGATGGTGCGGATCATCGCATCCATGCGCAGGCCGACGGCGAGGTAGGCCGGGAGGTCGGGCAACTCGTGGTCGTTGACGTAGAGGTGGAGCGAGATGTGGTCCACGAATTCGTAGGTGTGCTCCAGCACGACGCGATCCCAGGCGGGGTAGGTGGGCAGGTCCTTGCTGCAACTCCCGGCGACGACGAGTTCGATGGCGGGGTCGCACTGCTTGAGGGCGCGGGCGGTTTCGCAGGCAAGGCGACCGTATTCTTCCGCAGTCTTGTGGCCCATCTGCCATGGGCCGTCCATCTCGTTGCCCAGGCACCAAACTCGGACCTTGTGCGGCTCGGAGTAGCCATGGGCGATGCGTAGGTTGCTGAGCGTGGTGCCGCCGGGGTGATTGCAGTATTCCCAGTATGCGAGCGCCTCTGCGACGCCGCGAGTGCCGAGATTAAAGGCGAGCATCGGCTCGCAGCCGACACTCCGGCACCAGGTAATGAATTCGTTAGTCCCAATCGTGTTAGGTTCGGTGGTGCGCCATGCGAGATCGAGGCGCGTCGGGCGGTCTGCCACCGGGCCCACCCCGTCCTCCCAGTTGTAGGTGGAAACAAAATTTCCTCCGGGGTAGCGCAGGATGGTAGGTGCTAACTCGCGGATCATCCCGGCAACGTCCTGGCGAAACCCGAAGGCGTCGGCGCTTGGATGTTTCGCCTCGAATATGCCGGTGTAAACGCAGCGCCCCATGTGCTCGACGAAGCTGCCATAGAGGCGCGGGTTGATCTTGTGAAGCCGGTGCTCGGGATTGACCTGAAGGCGGGCCGATAGACTCATGGCAGGACGGGAAATTCGTGGGGCTTTGCAGCGGTGGTCGCGTGCTATCGGGCAATGGAATTACTCGGCGGGATTCGTCATGGTGAAATAATCGAAGTCCGCGGGGCGGCGTCCGCCGCTCAGATCCACGGCGCACAGGCCGATAAAGGCACCGGTGAAGCCCCAGCCGCCACAGGCGTTTTCGTCGGAAAGAATACTGGCATCCACCAAGGGGCCGACAGGTTGTAGTTTTTCTGCACCTACCGCCCAGGAGAATTGGAGATCCTTTCCGTCTAGCCGCGCGGCAAGGCGCAGTGTTCCGGAGGAAGGCAAGACCACGCCGTCGCCGGGGACGAGTTGGCGTTCATCCCCGTTGTTGCGAATAAACAGGAGCAGGCGGCGCTGGCCGTCGTCGCCCCGGCTCACGGCTAGAAAGTAATGATTATCGCTGGCGTAAAAGGCGGTGAGGCCGGCCATCTGCCAAGGTGTTTGGGGGTCGAAGTCCACGGAAGTTTCAACCTGCGTTTGCAGGCGGTCGATGCGGCGGGCGACGAGGCTCACGTCAAAATGGGATTGGAGGGAGTCGCGACCGAGCAGGCGCAGGTGGCCGGGACGCGCGGAAAGGCGCAACCAGGATTCATCCGCTGGCACCCGCAGGGTCTGCCAATGGACGCCGAGCGCCGTAGTATCGAAGTGGTCGGTTTCGGGTGCGGGTGGGAAGGGATGGGGCGGCAGGGCGGGTGAGGGCACTTCGGCCTTGGGTGCACAGCCGCCGCCGACGAGGCGCAACCAGCCGTCGTCGGTCCACTCGACCTGCTGAAGGGCGGTCTCGCGTCCACGAATGCAGCGGAGCGGAGACTTGGTGTCTTGCACGGCGAGCGGGCGCCCGCACAGGTGGGCGACGTAGCACTCGCCGGTCTGGGTTTCCACGAGCGAGCCGTGGCCGGCTTTCTGGAGTGCCAGCTCGGGGCGGCCGCGACTGCTGATGGCGGGGGAATGCGGGTCGGCTTCGTAAGGTCCCCAGAGGGTTTGCGAGCGGGCGACGGTGACGGCGTGGTCGTAGCTGGTGCCGCCTTCGGCGACCATGAGGTAGTAGTAGCCGCCGCGTTTGTAGAGGTGCGGCCCCTCGGTGGCGCCTATCAGTTTGTGGAATATCTGGCGGGTCGGACCGATGAGTTGACGTGAAGCAGGATCCAATTCCGTGAGATAGATGCCCTTGAAAAAATCATGTCGGCGATGCTGATCCACTGCCATCTGGACGAGGTATTTTCTACCGTCGGCGTCGTGAAAGAGGGAGGGGTCGAAGCCGATACTATTTAAATAGGTGGGCTCGCTCCACGGGCCGGTAATGTCCGGGGCGGTGACGACAAAATTGGGTTGGTCTTTCAGGGTGGTTTTGACGACGGTGTAGATGAGCCAGAAGAGGCCGTCGGCATGGGTAAGACAGGGTGCCCAGATGCCCGCCGAGGGACCTACGCCGCGCAAATCGAGCTGGCTGACGCGGGTCAGCGGGCGGGTGAGCAGGCGCCAGTTCACCAAGTCGCGCGAGTGGTGGATTTGCACGCCGGGGAACCACTCGAAGGTCGAGGTGGCGATGTAGTAGTCGTCGCCGACACGAAGGATGGAGGGGTCGGGATTAAAACCGGGGAGAACGGGGTTCTTGATCATAGACATCGACTTAATGGGTGAAGGGCAGAGGAGTGGATCAGGGGCTGGTGATTTTAACGCGGGCGAAGCGTCGGTCGGGCGCAGAGATGGAGTCGGTGACGGTCACGCGCTCGAAGGTGGCGTCGAGGGAGGTGGCGGACTCGGTAGCGGACAGGTTTACGGCCCAGGGATCGGTGAGACCGAGGTCGTTGGAGAACTCGACGGCGTAGGTGATTCCTGGAGACGGGGAGGCGGCGGCCTTGCGGCGGAGGAAGGTGAGCTGGAGTTTTCCGGCGTCGGGGCCGGAGCCGAGGGAGACGAACGGCAGGCCCGCGGAGCCATCCGGGGCGAGAGTGGCGGCGTTGGGGGTGGCGAGGGTGGCGGCCTGGCCGGGGCCGCTGCCGAGCATGTTGAAGGCGTATTTGAGGAGGTTGGGCACGCCGTCGCCGGCGGGGGTGAGCAGGTCTTGGGAGCCGTCGGCGGCGAGGCCGGTGGCGGTGCGGAAGGAGGAGAGCGCGGTGGGCAGGGGGACGCTGTTCACGCTTCCAAACAGGACAATGTCGTCCCCGGGCTCGCCGTCGCGAATGCCGTTGAAGGAGTATTCACCGACCCTGGTGTGTAGCAGGCGGAAGGAGACCGGGACGTTTAGGTTTTGGAGCGCGCCTATGCCGGCTAGAGAGGCGGTGAGCGGTGAGCCTCCGTTGAAACTGGGTGTGCCGGTGACCGTGACAAGGGTGTAGGCACCACCGTTGACGCTGTAGGCGACCCCGAGGGCCGAAACGTTAGGTGCGGAGTCCTGCCAATACGGCGAATAGACCAAGCTGGAAATAGATACCGTCGTGCCCGGTTTGGGGGTGATTGCGAACTCGCTGTAGTCTCCACGGCTGAGGGCTCCGGCGGCGGTGGTCGACTCAGGGTTGCCAGCCTGCTGGTAGGCGAAACCATCGGAGGTGTAGTCAAGGCCGTAGCCGGAAAGGATGAGGCCGGGCCCGCGGGTGAGCGCCGTGGTGAGGATGCGCGACGTGCTGGAAGTGGGAGGGGGGGCAAGCTCATTGCCCGTGTTGCCGGCAAAGTCCCAACGCGCAAGATGGCCGGACAAGCCGTCCACCAAGGCGGTGGTGCCGACCTCGGCGGAGGGCAGGCTGAGGCCGGTGGCGTTGTAGGCATTGATTACAATATAGTAAGTCTGATCGTGAGCGAGGCCGGTGAGGGTTTTTGAGGTGCCGGTCGGGACATCGGCGCTTTCGAGGTAGATGCCGCTATCGGTGCCCCAGCGGATGGTGTAGCCGGTGGCTCCGGGGACGGCACCCCACTCCACGGTTTTCGCGCCGCTGCCATCGCTGATGGAGGTGATGGCCGGTGCTTCTGGCGCCCCGGGAATAGCGAGGGAGATCTTCTGCAGGGGGATGCTGCCGCTGATCCCTTGCAAGCGGAGACCATGCACGCCCTTGGTCAAGCGGACGGAGCGGGTGATCGGAGTGCCCGTCGTGAAACTCGCGCCGAGCGCGACGCCGTCTAGCCAGAGCTGGGCGGTGCCTCCGGCACCGGTTTCGACGGTGATGATGTAGTCACTGGTGGTGGTGGTGATGGCGTTCCAACTGACCCAGTTGCGCCCATCAATCGTGCCCGTGCCGCCAATGGCGAGGGAGGCATTGCCGATGACGAGTTCGTTGGGGAGAAAAAGACCGTTGGCGGGTTCGGAGCGCAGGTTGTGCATGCGCTCGTCCTGGGAGTAAATGAGCGGGTAGGCCGCGATAGTGATCAGGCCTTCGATGCCCACGGGGTCTGACCAATCCGGCCAGAGCGAGTAGGTGCCGAAGGTATTCAGGTAGCCGCCCGCCTGGTGAAACATGTTGATCGCTTTGGTATTGGCCACGGCAGCGTCCGGAGAGAAGAATTTCCCGGTGTTTTGAAGTGGCGTGCCGCCGGTATCGCCGCCGAGCGACCAGCCGCCTTCATAGGTGACGTAGTTGAGACCGTAGGCAAAGGCCCAGGAGGCCTGGATATTCAGCCCGCTCTGGTAGCCCGCGCCCGCTGGTTGACCGAGCGCCTCGCCGCCGCCGGGGAAGCCATCGGCAAACATACGGTCCACCGAAGTGAGGCGGACGTCGTCTAGGAAGGCGATCTGGTCTGCGGCCTCCGCACCCTCGATGCGCAAGGTGACTGTCTCGCCGGGTGCAGCGGTGAAAGTATCGGACGAATAGTAAGGGGTGTTGGGAGTCCAAAAAACGACCAGTGCGTTCCATGGGTTTTCGGTGTCGTAGGCGGTAGGGGTGTAGCCATCGCTTTGGTTGAAGGTTTTCCATTCTTTGAGCACGCCGTTGACGTAGAGACGCAGCCTTTGCGCATCGGGTGTGGGTTTGCCGTCGCTGCCGATGGGCGCGCCGGCTTTGACGCGTTGGACCGCCTTGAAGACAAACGCATAGGTATTGGACGTCTGACTGGAGGGAACGGTGACCTGCATGGTCATCGAGCCGGTGCCGGCGATGTAGCCGCACTGGGCGGAGCCGTCCCAACCGGGCGGGATGTCGTCGCCGGTCCCGGCATCGCGGGCGATGCCTGCGGTGCCGGCAAATGTCCACGTCGCCCCACTTGGCCTAAGGCTGTAGCCGGCGGGACGGACTGGGGTCTCGAAACTGGGATTCACGAGCTGATCCGTCGTGCCGTAGCCGTTGACGGCGCCGTAGTAGGAAGCGCCGCCGCCGCCCCAGAAGAAATAGTTCACGGGGTGCGGAGTAGCGACATGGGCGATGCCATCGCCGTTGTTGAAGTAGTCGTTAATGAATTTTAAGGGCTCACTGGCTGTCGTGTTTTGGTCTTCGTATTGCCACTCATAGAGCGGGCGCACGCGGGGGCCCATATTGGCGTCGCCCCAGACCGCGCGGAAAATGGTGCTGATTTGCAGGGCACGGAGGATGATTTTGCGTTTCCGCCAGGTGTCGCCGCTTTCGAAGTAGCCTTCCCCATTGATCGCAGTGGAGAGGTTGTCGTAGTTGATGATGGCAAAATCGGAGGGCCGGGCGTGGGTATCCACCAAGTCGTCGGCGGTGGGGGTGCCGAGAGCGGTGCGGGCATCCACCTTCATCATTTCCTGAATATCAAAATACTGCCGAAAGGCGGCGCCGAAGGGGTTCCATACTTCGTTGGAAAGCTCGACGTAAACGCGGAGATTGGGATTAAGCGGTGGGTAGAGGGGATTAGCCGTCGGGCTGGAGTAAGGGTTAACGCCGTCCGAGCCGTAGCGGATGAGTTGGGCGAGTTTGTAGGCGTAACTGTTGGTGTCCGAGGGCGACCAGCCGTCTGCCATGGCGGGAAGATTGATGTAGAGGTCGGTGCCGGTCTCATTCGCGAGCATCACATAATATTCCCAGGAGGCACCATTGGAAGTGGGGTAAGGATTTGGATCCACGCCGCCCTCGTAGGTGTAGTAGGTGTTGGTGTTTTTCCCGCTGCTTTGGTTAAAATAGGCGGGGGTGGTGCGGTCGCTCCAGTAACGTTCGGAATTGGCGTTGTTGAGGTTCACGCGCAGGGTGGTGAACTTGATGGAGGCGGCGCGCGCGTGGTCGTTAAAAATGGTGCCGGCCGGGTAGGGCGTGCTGCCACCCGGAGTGGTCGGCCCCATGATTTTCAGATCGGTGATACCGTTCTTGCGGGCAGGCAACTGGCCATCGCGATCGGTGTCCGTGAAGATGAGATAAGCCGCATTCCAATCGGTGGGTATGAGACGAAGCGTGCCCGTGGTCGTATTGGTGCCCGCGTCGTAGGAATAGACCAGGGAATCGGAACCATCCGCAGCCTTGATGTTGCCTCGTGCACTGACAACGGCACGTCCTTTGAAGGAAAAGGTGCTAACGCCCTCCTTCAAAGGATCACTGGCCCCGATGTTTAACGTTTCCGTGAGGATAAGGGAACTATCGTTCTGAGGCCAGCCGTTGGCGTCTTGGGTCACCGGGCCATTGTCCTCGGGCAGCCACTCATTCCGTCCGCTCTTGGCGAGGTCGGCGTAACTCTGGGACGAGAAGTTGAAGTTAAAGCCCTGGTTCATGACCGGGTCGATGACCTCTTCAGGGGTGCTCGGGCTGGACCAGAGCAGGCGAAGGGCGGCGGTGCCGGAGAGTTCGCGGTATTCGACCTTGATCTCGTAGCGCGTGCCGCGCACGAGGGCGCTGGTTGCGGTGTAGGTGCCGGCGGTGGACCACTGGTCGATCAGCGCCGTCCAGGTCGAGCCACCCTCGGGGCGGATAAAGAGGCGCGCACCATCGTCGGCAACCAGCTTGAAGGTGTAGGTCTCGGTAAAGTCCGCGATGATTTTTCCGGTGTAACGGGCGGAAAAATTATCCGTTGGCACCGTCTGGTAGCGAGGGTCGTTCGAGCCGCCGATGGGCAGGACGATGCCCCAATCGAAGTCGAGGCGCAGCTCGCGGCGGGTGAAAGCAGGGGAGCCGGTGAGATCGGGGTTGGCGAAATACTCACCGGAGAGACCGCCGCCGGTGATTCCGCCGCCGACATTGGCGACGGCAGGCAGGGCGGTGAGTAGCAGTATGAAGGCAAAGACGAAGCGGGTCAGGGTTTTCATTTGACGGGATTCGAAATCAAGCTGGCGCGGACCGGGCATTCATTACGGAGTTGTGACTTTGACGCGGACAAAGCGCTTGGCGGGCGAAGTGGTGGAGTCGGTGACGGTCACGCGGTCGAAGGTGGCGTCGAGGCTGGTGATGCTTTCGGCGGCGAGCCCGTTGGGCGCCCATGGGTCGGTAAGACCGAGGTCGTTGGAGAATTCGACTGTGTAGCTGATTCCTGGAGACGGGGTGGCGGAAGCCTTGCGGCGGAGGAAGGTGAGCTGGAGTTTGCCGGTGCCATCCATACCCACGAAGGGCAGGCCGGCGAAGCCGTTGGCGATGAGGATGGCGGCGTTGGGGGTGGTGAGAGTCGCCCCCTGCCCTACCCCGCTGCCGAGCATGTTAAAGGCGTATTTGAGGAGGTTGGGCACGCCGTCGCCAGCGGGGGTGAGCAGGTCTTGGGAGCCGTCGGAGGCAAGGCCGGTGGTGGTTCGGAAGGTGGCCAAGGCCGAGGCGGTGTGCTCGGTGTAGAGGTAGAGGCTGGCGATGGCGGTGGAGCTGAGCGCGGCGTCGTAGAGGCGCACGTCGTCGAGGCGACCATTCCAGACGTTGGTGCCAGTTTTGCTGGCACCGATGCGCAGCAGGCCAGTGGAGGCTTCCGTGGTGCGCGTAGTGGCGGTATCGGCGACGCCGTTAAAGTAAAGTTTTACGCTGGTGCCGCTTTTCACCACGGCGATATGCGTCCACTGGGCGGTGGGGAAAATGAAACTGCTGGTGGTATCGACGCCGCCAATCTTGGAGGTGACATAACAAACATTCGAGGGATCGGCATAAATGAAGAGCCAGCCGCGGCCGGTGCCGCCGACGTCCGTTTGCCCAATGACCGAGTAGCCGGCGTAGGCCACGGAATTATTGAGATACACCCAGGCCGAGGCGGTGAAGTCGGTGAGGGCGGGATTGAGCGCAGAGGGTGCGCTGACGTAGTTGTTGTCGGTGCCGGGCAGGCTGAGTGCGTGGCTGCCGATTTGGCCTTTGGCGTAGTTAATGGTGCCGACGGCGGAGGCGTCGTAGGTGACGGGCTCGGCGGCGAGGGAGTTGTCGAAGCGCCAGCGGGCGAGCAGCGGGTCGCGCACGGTGAGGGTGAGCGTGACGGCGAGCGAGGTGCCGGCGGCGTTGGTGGCGGTGAAGGCGGGCGTGAAGGCGCCGGTGGAAGTGGGGGTGCCGGAGAGCAGGCCGGTGGCGGTGTTTAAGGTGATGCCGTCGGGCAAGGCGCCAGAGTCGAGGGCGAAGGCGGTGGGGCCACCGTTGGCGAGGAGTTGGTAGCTGAACGCGACGCCTTGGGCGCCGGCGGCGCTTTGACCGGTGGTGATGGTGGGGCCGGCAGGCGCGGTGGCGAGAAACAGGGTGAAGGCCGTGTATTTGGGGCCGCTACTGTCGGAGGCCACCGCCGTGATGCTGCGGGCTCCGGCGGAGGATGGCGTCCACGAAAGGGTGTAGGGGGAAGTGGTGTCTTCGCCGATTTTGGTGCTGCCGTCGTAGAACTCGACTTTGGTGAGGCCGGTGCCGAAGCCGTTTTCGGCGATGGTAAGGGTGGTCGCGACGCCGGTGAGGCCGCTCGTAAATTGGGTGGGGGCGGCGAAAGTGATAGTCGGCAGGGAGACGAACGCCCGGTAAGCGCGGGCGGCGGATTCGGTGGGCAGCCAGGAATCAACGAGCGCGTTGGTGATATCCTTGATGCCGGTGAAGGTGGCGTCGGGGCCGATGTTGAGAAATCGGCTCGAACCTCCGCTGAGTTCGTAATTGAGGGTGTTGGTGCAGTTGCGGGCACCCCACCAACCGTTGGCGAGGGGAAGCGAGCCCAGCACTGGAGCGGTGTTGGCGGTGGGGGTCTGCGCAGGCAGGTAGCGGCCGGACGACATGACCTGATCCAACCAATACAATGCAAACGAGTTGTAGGTGGCTCCGGTATTGCTGAAGGTGTGGCCCCGACCCCAGCACAGGGCGACGGAACTGCGGGAAAGCCCGTAGTTTTTCCGATAGTTGTTCATGGAGGGGAAGCCTTGGGAGGGCGGACTTTGAGAGCTGTCGTTTTGACCGCCGAGGTTGAGGGCGGGGATTTCGCGACTGAGGGAATTGAATACAAAAAGAGGGTCGTTCTGGCCGTAGATATCGAGTGGCACATCGGACCAGCCCTCCTGGCAGATGGCGGCGATGGTGCGCTCGGGCCAGATGCCGAGGGAGGCGGAGGTGTCGTAGGAACCTGCCGACATGCCGCTCAGGGCAAAGGGGGCATGGATGATTTCGGGGCGGCCGGTGGTTTTGGCGATCTGCGCGAGGCGGTCGAAAAAGAAGCCGAGCCTGGGCTGGGGGAATATCAAGCGATTCGGGCTCGAAGAGTAGTTGCCCTTGGGACTGACGATGGCGAAGCGCCAGTGGTCGGCGATTTTGCGGAAGTTGGGATCGGTGGTGAAATGACGGTCGTCGCCGGCAGTTCCCGGCCACCAGAAAAGGATGCCGCGAATCGGCTCGGTGCCGGGCGGGAGCGAGACGCGGTAAGTGGAGCGGTCGGTGTTGTCGTTGATGTTATAGACGACCGAAGCCTTATTCTGAATGGTTAGCACAGCGGAGGGGACGGTGCCAAGCGCCGCGCTGTTGGTCGGTGCGGAGAGGTTGATCGCGACGTTGAGCGCACCGTTTGTGTTGCCGGTCGCGGGCAAGGGCACGGTAAAGGTTTTCTCAGCACTGTCGCCATGCGCCCAGGTGAGCGTGCCGCTGGTGGCGGTGTAGTGGGTTCCGGCCACACCGACTCCGATAGACGCCTGATTCGCACCGACGGCGGGGAGGGTGCTACTGGTGGTATAGTTAACCGAAACGCTGCCGGTCGTGCCGCCATCGCGCCGCACGGAGATCACCGCACTGCCGCCGTCGGCTCCGTAAAACCGACGGGAGGTGAGATTGAGCACGCCGGCGGCGGGGCCCTCGGCGTCAGTGACTTCGAGTTTGGCGCTGGCCGTGGCCCCAAGGATCGCGCCGCCGATGAGGTTAGTGATGCGGGCCGAGTAAGTAACTGTGCCCTGAACCGCAGATGCAGCGCGGAGGGTGTATTGCGTTTGACCGAACGGGGCTATGGAAAAAGGGAGTGTCTTTGAGGCAGTGTCGCCATCTGCCCAAGTGAGCCGGCCAGCGGCGACCCAGCGGCGGGTGTTGTCGCGAACCACGTAGTTTCCGTTAGTATTGCCGAACGCGTCGTTGGTGTATTCCAGGGCGTTGTCGGCCGTCTCGTCGGGCCAGACACAAAAATCCACCGACAGAGCGCCCGTGCTGCCGCCGTTGCGCGTAACGGTCATCGTCGGGGTGAGAAATTTGACACCGTTCCCGTCGGTGTAGGCAATCGGACCAGCCTCCGAGACGGTGAAAACCGGCTGGCTGAACTGAACCGTGCCCGGCGCTGCATGCAGGGAGAACGTGACCCAACATAGGAACAGAGTGGCAAACAAGACGCGGTGATTCCGGAGTTTGGTATTCATGGGCTGGAGACCCGCACTCGGACGAAGCGTTTGTCCGAGGTGGCCATTGAATCGGTTACGGTCACACGCTCGAAGGTATCGTCTAGGGAGGTGACTGATTCGGTGGCGAGCCCGTTGACGGCCCAAGGGTCGGAGAGACTGAGGTCGTTGGTGAACTCGACCGCGTAGGTGATGCCGGAGGAGGGCGTGGCGGAGGCTTTGCGGCGGATGAAGGTGAGCTGGAGTTTGCCGGAGTCGGAGCCAGAGCCGACGGAGATAAATGGCAGACCGGCGGTGCCGTCGGCGGCGAGGACAGAGCCGTTGGGGGTGGCGAGTGCGGGGGCCTGACCGGTGCCGGTGCCGAGCATATTGAAGGCGTATTTAAGCAGGCTCGAAACGCCGTCACCCGCTGGGGAGGCGGTGTCTTGCAATCCGTCGGAAGGGAGGCCGTAGATGGTGCGGAAATCGGCCAGAGCGGACGGCGCGGGCGCGGACTCCGCATACAGGTCGGCTAGTTGGCCGGAGGTGAGCGCGGTGTCGTAGATGCGCACGTCGTCCAGATGGCCGATCCAGTTGTTGGTGGTGAGGGATTTGTGGGCGCCGAAACGCAGGCCATCGACGCAGCTTTCGATGGTGCGGGAGGCGGAACCGTCGGCGACACCGTTAATGTAGAGCTGGAGTGTGCCGC